>CAYYWA010000390.1:1390-5031 GCA_964475255.1 uncultured Sorangium sp. | reverse complement strand
CTCACCATTCCGGAGCTCCCCGCACCCGCGGACGGAGGCATGGCGCCTCCCGCGCCCGTCGTTCCCGACGCGTTCCCGCCCGTGCCCGAGCTGCCGCCAGTCTCCGCTTCGTTCCCCGAGATAGTCGGAACTCCCCCGCTCGATCCCAAAGTCGATTCCTCGAGTCGATCGCCGCACCCCATGAAGACGACGGCACACACGAAATACCGGGCAAATCCCATGAATCCTCCTCGATTTCCGGACGCACTTCGGCCTCGCGGGAACACTCGTGTTCCTCGAGCGAGTCGCTGGCCTTCCGAGCCGCGCGGACGAATCCACACGACCGGTGTTCGGCTGACTCGGATCGATGCTCCGAGGTGCCGAGACGACGGCTCGAAAGAGCGACTGCTTTAGCCTCGTACGGCGCCGCGACTCATGCGGCGCACCTCCGTATGAAAGATTTCGATGAGAAATTCAACGGCGTAGTTGCATGCCTACACTGGAACTCGTCACTCGACTGCAGTGCTCCTGACCGAAGTGTGACGAATGCAACGTCCGAGTTGAATTCGTACACTACGAACCGAAGGCGACGCAGCGCGTTCCGAGATCGACTGCGTACGCACGCGTCGCGCGCCCTCGAGCGGTCACGCGTGCGACGCGACGCGTTCCGACGTCGACCGCGCACGCGTTCGTCGTGCTCATCGTGCGTTCGAGCGCGTGCGGCTCGGCGCGTACTCGAGCGCACCGACGTCGGGCTTCGCAATCGTGGAGCCATCGCCGTCGACGAGGCGCGGCCGTCCCGAAAAGTCCCACGTGGTGCTCATCGAGAGCTCTGCCGCATCGATCGCGGGACTCCCGGGCAGCGGCGAAAACGCCGCCCACTCGGAAGAGTGATTTTCGACGAATCGCGGCTCGACCGTCACCACGTTCCCGAGTTGACGCACGCGTTCGGTCGGCCCGCTCACCACGGCGCCGAGTCTGGCCCCCGCCACCCAATTGTTGTGCACGTGGATCTCGCTCGCAGACTCGTCGATCGTCACCAAGGTAGGAGCGTCGCCGCGGCTCACACACGTGTTGTGCACGATCACGACGCGAATCGAGGGCGGCTCGATGCCGCGCCGTCCCACGGCGATGCACGTGTCACCGCGCGGGCCGCGATCGAAGATGTTGTTGCGCACCGTCAGGTCTTCGCCGGAGAGCTGCAACGGGATGGATACCCGAGGCCCGGGGAGGAACAGATTTCGTTCGACCAGGAGGTCGCGCACGCGTTCGTCCGATTGCGCGTTCTGCGGCCCGATCGAGACCGTCCAGTCTTCCCCGCCGCCCCGAAACACGTTGTCGGAAAGGACGATTCGCTCGCTCACGCGGCCCCGGCCAATCCCCTCTTCGTCGAAGCCGGGCGCGTGCAGTTTGATCGCGTGTTTCCCGGGCGAGGCCCCGCCGATCACGTTGTTCGAAATCAGCGCCCGATCCGCCCAGGTGATGCGCAGCACGTGCTCCCCCGAGCTCTCGTAGCGATTGCCGAGCATCGCGAGCCGCCGCGCGGCCAGGAACAGCAGCGTGCCCCCGCCTCGAGAGTCGCGCATCTCGCTGTCTTGCACGACGACGCGATCCGGGATGTCCTGGCTCAGGTTGCCCGAGCGGGCGCGGTGATGATCGATCATGCCGACCGACGCCATGAAGGCGCTGGTCATGCCCGCCGAGCGAACGCGCAGCAGCAACAGATCGCTCGTCTTGCCGTCGATCTCGACGAGCCCCGAGCCCAGCAACGGGCCGCGCACGTCGAGGTCCGTGATGCGAAGATCCGAGAGGTGCGGCGGTTCGCCCGAGAGCTCGAACGCCGGCTCCGGGCAGGTGAGGCGCGGGCGGTCTCCGGCGCCGAACGCGCCGATCAGGACGGGACCGGGCAGGTTGAGCTCGAGCCGCGCGCCGTGGAAGGCGTCGCCACGGCGGAGCAACAAGCGCCGCCCGCTCTTCACGTGCGGGGCGAGCGCGGAGAGCGAGGAGCCGACGACGCGCTTCCCGCCGCTCGGACACCCGTCGAAGTTGCCGCGCGCCGAGAGGCACACGGTCCGTTCGCCCGCGAACACGCGCTCCGGATCCTCGACGTGGATCGCGACGGCGCGCGTGGCGACGTGCCCCCGTCGATCGCGCGCGCTCACCCGCACGGTATACGTGCCAGGTCGCTCGAAGACGTGTGCCGCGAGCGGGCCCTTCGCTTCGTTCTTCGAGAGGCCGGTGGTCGTGAAGCGTCCACTGTTCGGATCGCCGAAATCCCAGCAGTACTCGAGGTCGTGAAACGGGCGATCCCGCGCATCTTCACCCGTCGTGCCGACGGTGTCGAACACGACCGAGAGCGGGGCCACACCCTCTACCCGACTCGCCTCGAGCTCGAGTCGAATCCCTCCTCCCCGGGTCACGCCGGAGTGGCCGAAGCACGGTACGGGCGAGACCGCCCCGGGCGGCGGTGGCTTCTCGGCCTTTTGTCCGTGCGGCCCTGGCTTGCTGCAGCGACAGGCCCCAGCGATGGCGGAGAGCGCGAGGAGCATCGGCCCGACGCGCCCCAAGGTCCGCCTTCCGAAAACGCTCGCCATGGCCCTCCGCTCGCCCGAAGGCTCAGGCGCTGGCTTTCGAGTACGCGTACCGGCGGCCCGTCAGGCGATTCACGTGGTACGTCGCCTGGCCGAGCGCGGTCGGGAGCTTGCCGACGACGATCGAGGCGGCGTAGAGCGCCGCATCGCGCGGCGAGAGCCCACTCGCGACCTTCCGGCGCGCCACTTTCAGGAACAACGCCGAATACCCGAGGGAGAGGCCGAGCGCGATGGGCGGCAGCGGCAGCGTGAGCGCGATCGCGCACGGCAGCGCCGCGCCCCAGAACCACGCACTCCGCACCTCGCGATCGTAGGGGCGCTCTCGAGCGGTCGCATGGCGCGCATGGATTTCGGCATACGCGTGGCCCGTCCGCACGGTGCGCCGCCACCACTGCGAGAAGCGATGCATGTCCATGTCGTGCAGCGCCATTTCCACGGGGAGGCGCTCGATCCGAAAGCCGCTCGCGCGCAAACGCGAGCACAGCTCAGCCTCTTCACCTGCGAGGATGGCCGGGTTGTAGCCGCTGACTGCACGAAACGCGGCGGCGCGCACCATGCAAATGCCGCCGGTCGCTTCGACCTTCCCGGTCGGCCCGTCCCACTCGATGTCGCAGAGCCGGTTGTAGATCGAGGCGTCGGGATGGCGTTCCTTGAGACGGCCGCAGACGACCGCGAGCGTCGGATCGGCAGCAAGCGCCGAGGCGCCCGCCTCGAGCCACCCGTCCACGATCTCCGCGTCGCCGTCCACGAACTGCACGAGCTCGATGTCGGGCCGGAGCTCGGCGAGCCGCTCGAAGCCAGCATTCCGAGCGCGTGCCGCGGTGAACGGGGTCGACAGGTCGAGCTCGACGACCTCTACCCCGAGGTTCCGCGCCATCTCCGTGCTCCCGTCCGTGGATCCCGAATCCACGTACACCACGGTGGACGCGCGACCCACCACCGCCAGCAGACACGCTCTGAGTCGCTCTCCCTCGTTGCGCCCGATCGAGACGACGCCGAGCCGTGCGTCCCTCATTAAGCAGGCTCCAGCGGCGCCCGTGCGGCGTCGCGCGGCTCTGCCGGGCGCTTCGA
>CAYYWA010000390.1:0-1380 GCA_964475255.1 uncultured Sorangium sp. | reverse complement strand
GGCCCGCCCCCGCGGCCCCCCCCCGCGCCCCGCCCCCGCGCGGGGGGCCCCCCATCCCCCCGGCCCCCGGGGCGCCGGGGGGGGGCCGCGCGGCTCTGCCGGGCGCTTCGAGGGGTTCGAGCCGAGCGCGTGGCGCACGAAGTCCCGGACCATGTACGGAGGCAGCCCGGGCGCACGCCCGAACACCGCGCAGCGGGCCCGATGCAAGCTCGCACCGAGCACCCAAGCGGCGTTGGCGGCGACGCGGTACGCGCGCCCGTGCGACTTGTCGAAGTAGTACTGCCGCGAGTCGAACCAGTACGCGGGGCGACGCCGCTTGCCGATTCCCGTCGCCGCCTCTTCCTCGTGGTCCACCGCGGCCTCGTGCACGTGATGCACGGTGAACCCCGCCTGCCGCACACGACGGCACAGGTCGATTTCCTCGAAATACAGGAAGAACCGCTCGTCGAAGAGGCCGGCGCGCTCGAGCGCGGCTCGACGCACCATGAACGCGGCGCCGGAGACCCAGTCCACCTCGCACGTGTGCCCCGGCGCCGGGCGCGCCACGATCCACGAGTCGAGCAGCCGAGACACGGGCCCGAACTGCAAGGTGGACTCGAGCTCGCTCAAAATGGAGGGGAAACGAAACGCCGAGGCCGCGGGGCGTCCTTCCGGACCGAACATGCACGCGCCGGCGATTCCAGCGTCTGGAGTCGCCTCGAAGAAGCGCGCGAGCGCTCGCAGGGCGCCGGGGCGAACGCGCGCATCGGGGTTCAGGAGGAAGAAGAACTCCGGAGGGTTCGGCCGCGCGAGCGCGTCGCGAATGCCGACGTTGTTGCCGAAGCCGAAGCCGCCGTTGTGGCCCGAAGGGAGAATGCGGACGCGGTCGCCCCACCCGTTCTCACGCACGGCGCGCTCGAGGTGTTCGACGGAGTCATCCCGTGAGTCGTTGTCGACGACGGTGACGGCGCCGTCCACGTCCTGCATGTCACGGATCAACGATCGAACGGCCTCCACGGCGAGGCGAGCGACTCGGTAGTTGACGATGACGGCTTGAATGCTGGCAGGCACCGCAGCCGCTCTTTTTGGCTCCGCCGCCGCTGGCGTGCAAGCGAAGCCCTGTCGGTCCTTCGAACCGCGGTGGGGGTTGTTGCGCACGGGCTCGGCGGCCGGCGCGGTCGTCGGCGCCAAATCGAGTCGCGCACGGGGTGCTCGATCGCGCCGAGCTTCCAGTTTGGCCGCAACGACGGGGGCGCGGACCGCGATCGCTGCGAGCCACACAACCGGTGAAATTTCATCGCGCTAGAGCGACGAACGGTTCGGAACGCGCCGAAATACGCGGAAAGCAGTGTCGCGCAGAGTGCCCGCGTGGGGAGGGGCCCCGCCGAATTCACTTCGGCG
>CAYYWA010000389.1:0-5058 GCA_964475255.1 uncultured Sorangium sp. | reverse complement strand
CCCCCCCAGCGAGCTCACCCCCGGCGAGCCCGCCGACGCAACGGCGCGCCCCGGCGAGTTCGCGCCCGTCCGCATCGGACCGCTCTCGGTGTGGCCGCCCGTCGTGCTCGCGCCGATGGCCGGCGTCACCAACTACCCGTTTCGCGCGATCTGCAAGCGCTTCGGCGCGGGGCTCTTCGTGAGCGAGATGATCACGGCGCGCCCGCTCGTCGAAGGCAACCAGAAGACGCTGAAGCTCGCCGACTTCGGACCCGACGAGAGCCCGCGCAGCCTGCAGCTCTACGGCGTCGATCCCTATTACGTCGGAGAAGCGGTGAAGCGCCTCGTCGGCGAGGGACACGTCGATCACATCGACATGAACTTCGGCTGCCCCGTGCGCAAAGTGACGTCCAAGGGCGGCGGCGCCGCGATCCCGGCGAAGCCGCGCTTGCTCGCCGCGATCGTGCGCGCGGCCGTGACGAACGCCGGCGCCGTCCCCGTCACGATCAAGTTTCGAATCGGCATCGACGATCGGGTGATCACCTTCCGCGACGCGGGCGACGTCGCCGAAGGCGAAGGGTGCGCCGCGGTCGGGCTGCACGCGCGGACCGCGGCGCAGCTCTACGACGGCGCCGCGCGCTGGAGCGCGATCGCCGAGCTCAAGGCGCGCCTGCGCATCCCCGTGCTCGGCAACGGCGACATTTGGGAAGCGCACGATGCTCTGCGCATGATGCGCGAAACGCACTGTGACGGCGTGATCGTCGGGCGCGGTTGCCTCGGGCGCCCCTGGCTCTTTCGCGATCTGGCCGCGGCGTTCGACGGCGCTCCCCCGCCTCCCCAACCCCGTCTCGGCGAAATCGCGGACGTGATGCGGGAGCACGCGCGGCGCCTCGCGGACTGGTTCGGCGAGGGTCCGGCGCTCCGATCCTTTCGTCGCCACGCCACCTGGTACACGAAGGGCTTTCGCGGCAGTGCACGGATGCGTGAGCGATTCATGGAGCTTTCCACTCTGGAAGGACTCGAAGCCGCCCTCGCCGACATCGACCCGAACGAGCCGTTTCCGCCCCATTCTCTCCGCGTTTCGCGCGGAAAACGCAGTGGAACCCAGTCGGTGAGCCTCCCGCCCGGCTACCTCGATCACCGCGACGACGCGGTCCCGCCCGTGGCCGAGGCGGAGGACGCCGCATCCGGGGGCTGACTCGAACCCACGAGTTTGGTGTAAACTCCGGACTCGGGCCGTGACATGCGGGAATTCGTCTCGATCCTGGACTCGGTCGTTTCGTGGCGCTGGCTGCCCGCCGCGGTGCTTTCCCTCGGCGCCGTGGGGTTCGTCGCCGGCGCCGTCACGCTCATTCCCGAGAGCATTGGCGAGACGCGAGACAAGCGCTCGCTGAACCCTCCGATGCGCCGCATGGAAGGGCGCGCGCCTGCGGTGTACGCCGCCACGATCGCCGACGCAGATGACGACGCGACTGATGACGACGCGAACGACGCCGACGACGCGCCCGCGCCGCCTCGCAGAGCCGAAGCGGCTCCCGCAAAGCGCACGCACACGCCGCTGCGCGCTGCCCCGGCGATGCGCAAGGTGCGGGAGCACGATCGCCCGGCTCCCTTCCGGCGCGGGTTTTCGCCTCCGCTGCCTCGCCCCGAGCCGCCGCCTCCGGTGGTGATGGAGCCTCCGCCCGCTCCGGCGCCTCCGCCGCCTGCCGTCGAGCCCCCTGCCGAGCAGCAGAATCAACCGGCACCGCCTGCGGCCGCTCCGGATCCCAACGCCGCGCCGCCTGCAGCCGCTCCGGATCCCAACGCGCCTGCAGCCGCTCCGGATCCCAACGCGGAGAAGGAAGCGGCCGAAGGCGCGCCCGAAGCGCCCGCGGCACCCGAGGCGGCCGAAGCTCCCGCCGAGAACGCCACCGACGCTTCACCCGCACCCCCCGAAGCTCCCGCCGAGTCGAGCAAGGAAGAAGAAGACGACGACGAGTGACGCGCGCGGAGCACCCCGCGCGACGCGGCTCACCCGCGCTCGCGCAGTCGCTCGAGCGCGCGGCGATCGGCCTTCGTCGGGCGTCCCGCGCCCCGCTCGCGCACGACCGGGCGCTCCTCACGCGGAGGCGGCGGCGGCGAGTGATCTTCGTAGAGCGTGCGCGCCAGCTCCGGGCCGAGCCGCTTGTCGGCGAGCTTCGTCACCTTCAACACGACGAGCCCGCGTGGGGCGTGCGCTTGCACCTCGTCGCCGAGCCGCACCGCGTGGCTCGAGCGCACCGGCGCTCCGTTGACGCGAACGTGTCCCGCGGCGCAGGCGTCCTGCGCCAGAGTGCGCGACTTGAAGATGCGAGCGGCGCAGAGCCACCGATCGATGCGGACCGCGTCCATGACCAACGCGAGTCTACGCTTTCCGCCCCCCGAGCGCCGGGGCATGCTTGCTCCATGAACTTCTTCGGGCACGCAGCGGTCGCGGTTTGGTTCGAGACCGAGCCGCGCTTCGTGCTCGGCTCCATGCTCCCCGACTTCGCCTCGATGCTCGCGCTTCGCCCGCCCCGCACGGAGGACGCGCCGCTCCGCCGCGGGATCGAGCTGCACCACCGGACCGACGCGGCGTTCCACGGGACTCCGGAGTTCATCGAGCTCGTTCGCGCCGCCGAGCGGGCGCTCGCCGCCCGCGGCGTCCGGCGCGGACCGCCGCGCGCCGTGGCGCACATCGGGACGGAGCTCGTGCTCGACGAAGTGCTCGCCGGCGACTCGGCGGCGCGGTCCGCCTATCTCGAGGCGCTTTCCGTCGCGCCCCGAGCCGCCGCGGCCATCACCTGGAACACGGCGGCCGACCCGCAGCGCTTCTCGGACCTCGTGCGGGCGCTCGAGCGCCGCGGCATCGTGGATAGCCCTCCGCCCGAGCACGTCGCGGCGCGCCTGCGCCGCTCACTCGCACCTCGGCCGCGCCTCTCCCTCACCGACGCCGAGGAGCGAGTCGTCTGCGAGTGGGTCCCCCGGGCGCGGGCTCGGGTGCTCGACAGCGCGCCGCAATTGCTCGCGGAGCTCGCTCGGCGCCTTTCGGTGTCCCCCGACGGCATGAGTAAGGACGGCGGCACCAACCGAACGCCAGGCCAGTAAGGCTCCGCGGGTTTGTTCCGCAAAATCGGGCGCGGCAGTACCATGTCTCGGAATGACGGTTGAACATGCCCGCCAGGAGTCTCTGCTGCGAGGTCGTCCCTCGCTGATCCGCGCCGCCTCCGGAGCCGCACGCTCGCTTCTCGGTGTCGCCGCGGCGCTCGCCGCTCTGTCGTGGACGAGCGACGGGGAGTGCCAGATCCGCCGCCCCGGTGCTCATCCGCGGTACTCGGTCGAGATCGAGCCGCACCTGCTCATCCAGCACGAGCGCAACTGGTGGGCGGACGACGAGGGCATCGGCCCGGGCCTCCGCGCCACCATCCCCTTCATGCACAACGGTCCCATCCCCCAGATCAACAACAACATGGGGATCGGGTTCGGGATCGACTGGGCGCACCACAGCGACTGCTCCTATCGGTTCGCCGACGGGGAGTGCGACGTGAACTTCCTCTGGATCCCGGTGGTCGTGCAGTGGAACTTCTTCCTCACGCCGGTGATCAGCGTGTTCGGGGAGCCCGGGGTGGCCATCATGTACCGGTCGTGGGACTTCGACGTCGGCCCCTGCCCCATCAGCGACTGCGACGACACGGAGCTCGATCCGTTCGAGCCGGTGTTCTTCGCCGGAGGGCGCTTCCTGTTCTCGGACACGGTGGGGATGGTCGTCCGGCTCGGCTTCCCGTACGTCTCCCTCGGGGCGACGTTCCTGCTGTAACGCGGCGCTGCTTTCTCTCGATTTCTGCGTTTGGGGCCCCGGCCCCAAACGAGACACGTCATACTCGCGCCCCGAGGAGACTCGTGTCGGAAGAGAAAGCAGCCGCTTCGAGCAACATCGCCGCGACGATCTGCCGCGAGCTCCGCGGAAAAATTTTGAGCGGGAAGCTCGCGCCCGGGGAGCGGCTGCCGGGTGAGCGCGAGCTCGCGCAGCAGTACGACACCAACCGCAACACGCTGCGCGAAGCCGTGCGCATGCTCGAGCAGTCGCGGCTCGTCACCGTGCGGCACGGGCAAGGCGTCACCGTCGCCGATTTCCGGCGCACGGGCACGCTCGAGCTCTTGCCGAGCTTTCTCGAGAACACGACCGACCTCGGCGAGGTCGCCAACGTGCTCGAGGATCTCTTGCCTGCGCGGCTCCTCGTGCTGGAGTTCGCGACGCGGCTCGCGACGCGACGGGCGACCCGCGAGGACATCGCGCGGCTGCGCGACATCACGGACCTCTTGATCGCGGCGTTCGAGCGCGGCGATCCCGTCGTGATCGCTCACGGTTTTCAGCGCTGGCTCGATGCGTTGATCGACGCCGGGCACTCCTTGGCGGTGCGCTGGATCGCCAATCCCTTCCTCGACGCCTACCGCGAGCTCATGGATCGCTTCCCGGCCCTCTGGGTCCTCGAGCCGAGCTTTCCCCAGCACCTGCACGATCTCGTCTACGCCATCGACGCGGGGGACGAGCAGCGAGGCACCGAGGTGCTCCGCGCCTACTACGAGCGCGTCGATGCCGGCCTGATGCGCCTGCTCGGCGGCATCCTGGGGCGGCCCTGACGCCATCGTTTCTGGGGGATTTTTCGCGGGCGAGACGCCGGCGCGAAACCACCCGCGCGCCGCGGGCCTGAACGCGGTCGCGGGCCTGAACGCGGTCGCGGGCCTGAACGCGGTCGCGGCCTGAACGCGGTCGGCTCGCAGCGAAAAGCGGTTGGAGCGCGCGTTCGAAGCGGTTCGACCGCCGCTCGACGCGGTCCGACCGCCCCGAACGCGGCAAGTTGCCGCCTTCTTCGCGGATCCTCCGCCAAGAACACGACAACTTGCCGCGTTGATCGCGGATCAACCGCTCCCTTTTGCCGCAATTGCCGCCATTGTGGGCGGTTGAACCGCTTCTTTGGCGGCAATTGGGGTCCGAATCGGGCGGTCTTGCCGCGTTCGAGACGCCAGATGGCGGCAAATCGGGCGGATGATCCGCTCTTTCGGCGCCACTTGCCGTCAAAA
>CAYYWA010000388.1:0-5082 GCA_964475255.1 uncultured Sorangium sp. | reverse complement strand
GAATTCGGCGGGGCCCCTCCCCACGCGGGCACTCTGCGCGACACTGTTTTCCGCGTATTTCGGCGCGTTCCTAACCGTTTGTCGCTCTAGTCGGGGAAGGCCGATCCATCCTTTCGGCGTCGGCCCGAAATCGAGGTTTGCTCGGATTTCGGGCTGAGCGCTCGTTCTCGCGGGCTTGAGCCGAGCGAGGGGGCGCGCTAGCACGCGCGCGTGGATGCCACACGCCTCGAAAAGCAGATCGCGTTTCTGAAGGAGATCGATCGGCTGAAGCTCGTCGAGCGTCAGAGCGTCGTGTCCGGGGCGCGCCGTCAGGAGACGAGCGCGGAGCACTCCTGGCACGTGGCGTTGATGGCGGTCGTGCTCTCCGAGTACGCGCCGCCCGGCGTGGACCCCGTTCGCGCGCAGACGATGCTCCTGATTCACGATCTCGTGGAGATCGACGCGGGGGATCTGCTGCTGTACGCGGACGACGCGGCGCGCGCGCTCCACGCGCAGCGCGAGCAGGAGGCCGCTCGGCGGCTCTTCTCGCTGTTGCCGTCCCCCGAGGGCGAGCGCCTGCGTGCGCTCTGGGAGGAGTTCGAGCGACGCGAGTCTCCCGATGCGCGCTTCGCGGCCGCCCTCGATCGCCTGCAGCCGTTGCTCTTGAACTTCATGTCCGAGGGCGCCACCTGGCGTCGCCATGGCGTCACGGCCGAGCAGGTCCGCGCCAAGAACCGTCACATGGCCGAGGGCTCGCCCGAGCTCTGGCGCTTCGCCGAGCAGCTGATCGCCGAGAGCGTTCGCCGGGGCTACCTCGCGACCGGCGTCGAGAATTCTTGAGCCCGCTTCGTCCGCTCGCCGACGGGGCCCCTGCCGGAGCGAGCGCCGCGAGGCGAGCTTGAGCCGGCGATCGCCGAGCGCGCTCAGGCGAACGCCCCCGCCGCGAGGAGCGTCCGCGCGCGCTCCGTCAGGCCCTGGACGACCGCGTGGAACGTGCTCGCCTGCCGCACTTTGGTGGAGCCGAACCGCGTCGAAACGGCGGCGAGCAAGGCGGGGACGCGCGCCGTGCCGCCCGTGCAGTAGACGCGCTCCACCTCCTCGGCGCGGACGTTGGCCGCCGCCAATGTCTCGTCGAGCCGCTCGAGGATGCGATCGAGAAAGGGACGAGCGGCGCTTTCGAGCTCCGCGCGCTCGAGCTCGAGCTCGAGCTCGATGGTCGGGTAGTCGAAGCGAAAGCGGGCCGTGGGGCGCTCCGAGAGCTCACGCTTCGTCCGATCGATGCTCTCGAAGAGCCGAAAGCCCTGCCGATCTTCGATGAGGCACAGTAGCCGATCCAGGTGTGCTCGATCCGCCTCCGTGAGCGCCGAGCTCCGTATCTCGCGCAGGAAGGCCAGCGCGTCGCGGCGATCGAGCAGGCAGAGCTCCGCCGGCGAGCAGAGCTTCTCGAGGAGCGCCTTCGGAAACCCGAGCACGTTGCCGCCGAGCTCCCGGCGATACCGCGTGCGCGCGCCGAAATGGGGCGCGATGCTTTCGCGCATCAGCGCGCCGTCGAGCGCGTCGCCCGCGATCGCGATCCCGCCCACGGAGAGCACCTCCGCGCGGCCGCCGCCGAGGCGCGCCACCGTAAAGTCCGAGGTCCCCCCGCCCAAATCGAGCACGGCGACGAGCTCGCTCCCGTCCGCGCGCTCCGCGCAGTCGAGCGCTGCGGCGACGGGCTCCTCGCAGAGCACGGTCCGCTCGAACCCCGCGAGCTCCGCGGCACGGGTGAGGCGCCCGCGCGCGAGCGCGTCCGCCTGCGGATCGTCGGAGAAGCGCGCGGGACAGCCGAGCACCGCGCCCCGCACGTCCGCGTGCACCGCGGCGTTCGCGCGCTCACGCAGGTTGCGGAGCACGATCGCCACGAGCTCCTCGAGCGTGACGCGCCGAGCACCGAGCCGCGTCTCGGTGAAGCTCTCGACCGGCAAAAAGCGTTTGATCGAGCGGATGAGCCGCCCGTGCATCCCGGTCTCCGCAGCGCTCTGGAGCGCCGCCGCTCCGCACTCGAAGCGGCCCGAGTCCTCCGAGAAAAAGAGGACGCTCCGCATCACGGTGGGGTCGGGCGCTCGGGAGTCGACCGCGAGCGGCTCCCACACGCAGTCCCGATTGGCGGCGCCAATCAACGAGTTCGTCGTTCCGAAGTCGATCGCATAAACCAGGGGTGTTTCCATGCAGCGCTCCCGCGGGCAGCGAGCTGCCCCGAGGCGCACCCTGGTTCGGGACGAGCTTCTTTACAAGACTACGACTTCGTGAGAAAATCTCGCCAGGCTCTCTGGATGTCCTGGGGTTCTAGGGTCGTTGGGGGGTTGAGCGTTGCGGCCACGGCGGCGAGCCTGGATTGCGGACCTCGAGGAAAGGTCGAGACCAAAGCGGATTCCAGACGAGCTCGCGTTCGGCGTGCGCAGCGACAGCAGGGCCCTCGCGAGCACGACGGCGGCGACAACGTCGGAAAGCCACGAGAGGCCGGCCCCCGACGAGGAAGCTCGGAATCCAGGCTCAGCGCCGCGGCCGCAACGCTCGGCGCGTTTGGCAGCGCGGTGTGCGCTACGACGCGCCCGCCTCGATGATGCGTTCTTGCGGCTGCTCGACCTCGGGCTGCAGCCCCGGCCGCAGCTGGAAACCGCTGCAGCCGCTCGCGCCGAACACCACGAGCTTGTACTTGCTGAGCTCGGGGTGACGGCAACGCGCCTCCTCGGTCGGGAGCGGAATGCGCGCCGGGCTGTCGAAGAACTTGCAGTGTTGGCAGTGGCCCCAGTCGTTGTCCATGACGAAACCTCGACGGAAATCGAAGCAAGCCGCATGCCTTCGAGCGCGCGCGTCGCTGCGTGCGCGCGTCACGCGTGCGCGCGTCAGTCCGTTCGTCTGCTCGCGCGCGCGGTGCGTCGGTGCGTCGGTGCGTTCCGCGGATTGGATTGCGGCCTGCGTGCGCGCTTGGTGCCCTCGGCTGCGCTCCGTCTTGCCCTTCAGCCGCTCCCATCCGATTCACGCGGACGTCGAGGCATTTGGAGCCCCCCGTTCGCCCGTCGCGACAAGTGCCGCGAGGCGTTCCCATGCTAGCCTGCGAGCGCTCGACCCCATGGTGACCCTGTCTCGTTCCTGTGTCGTCGCGCTCATCGCCTTGTCGACGTGCGCGCTGTCGGCGTGCGCGCGGAAGAAAACCGACTCGGCCGCGCCCGAGCTCGTTTGTACGCCGGACGACGCCTCGGGATGCGAGCGCCTCGCTCGCAGGTATCTCACGGGCGAGAAGGTGGGGCGAGACGTGGCGAAGGCCGCGGAGCTGTTCGGCGTGGGGTGCGCGGCGGGCCTGGCGGCGAGCTGCTACGACCTCGGTGTGTTGCACGCGTCGGGCGAGGGCCTCCCGATGGATCTGAAGAAAGCCGCAGGTCTCTACGAAAGGGCCTGTGAACGCGGGCTCGCCGAGGCGTGCACGAACTTGGGCGGCTTCTATCGGGAGGGTAAGGGTGTCACGAAGGACGTCGCGAAGGCGGTGGACCTCTACATGCGCGGGTGTGACTTGGGCAACGCCCTGGGCTGCTCGAACCTCGCCACGTGGACGGATCTCGGCACGGACTTCGGAAGCGATCCGGTGAAGGCCGCGAAGCTCCACGAGCGCGCGTGCAAAGGCAACAACATCGAGAGCTGCATCAATCTCGGCGTCATGCGGGTCACCGGTCGCGGCGTGACGAAGGACCCTGCTGCCGCCATTCCCCTGTTCGAAAAGGCCTGTGATCTCGGCGCGGGTGAGGCCTGCTATAACCTCGCGCTGATCCACTACAACGGGGACGGCGCCCCGCGGGACCTCGACAAGGCGCACTCGCTCTTCGCGAAGGGATGTGACGGCGGGGATCCCGAGGCCTGCGTCGCCCTCGGCGCGATGATCGCTGCGGGCGAAGGAGTGCCGAAGGACGAGGCGAAGGCCAGGGTGCTGTTCCGAAAGGCTTGCCAGCGCGGCAACGTGCGCGGCTGCGAGCACCTCGAGCGCCGCCTGACGGGGGCGCCGAGCCGCGCCCACTAGGCTACGGCTCGGGAGGCGGGTAGCCGCGCTCCTCGGTCATCGACTCGATCCACGCTTTCACGGCCGCGACGCCTTCCTCGTGCACCACGTGCGTGCCGACGGGCGGCATGGCGGTCTCGGAGCCGCGGATGCGCATGCGTGCGTAGACGAGGCTGCGCTCGGGATCGCCCGGGCGGAAATCGTAGTACAGCACCTCGGGCAAGCCGCCGAGCTTGGCGTTCGGAGCTGGCTTCTGATTGATCGCGGAGGCGGCGCCCGTCGACAGGGGGCTCTCGAGCGCGTCCATCTCCAGGCGCAAGTACAAGCCACTCGGGTTGGCGGTGGCATCGAGGGTCGTGTTGTGGCAGCTCACGCCGCAGTTCGCGTGCAGGTAGGCGAGCGCTGCTTGCTCGACCTCGTCGCCGGGGACGCCGCGCTCGAGCAGCGCCGGGTCGAGCCCGCTCAGGCGATCGGCCTCGGCGAGATCCTTGGCGGTGACGCCGGAGGCTCCCTCACCGAGCATGATGAAATCCCAGCCGAGGATGAAGTTGACGCGCCCGATGTGGCACGTCTTGCACTGTTCGCGGCTCGGGACGCTGTGGCCCGTGCCGAACAGGTCCTCGACGCCGTCGTTGTGCTGCATCGCGGCCGTGCCGTCCTCGTTCCACACGTACGCGGTGTAGAGCCAGCCGGCCTCCGCCCGGAGGAGGTAGCGCGTCTCCCCGAGCTTCTGGTTGCCCTCCGGGCCGACGTAGAACTCCTTCCAGAACCGCGTGCCGACCGGATAGTCCCAGTCGTCCGGATTGCTTACGTCGACCTGCGCGCCCGGCGGCAGCCACACGTAGCGTTGCTTGCCCGCGGCATCCGACCAGAGCTCGTGCGCGGGGGTGTAGGGCTGGACGCCGCAGCGGAGCGTCCGCTCCTCCCAGCTCGAATACAGGCCCGTGCAGCGGAGCTCACCGGGCAGGACCGCGCCCTGCGGAATGGTGCAGTCGGCGGGCAGGATGAACTCGTCGCAGCCGTCCCAGGAATGGCCGTCGCCGGCAGCGCCCGCGTTGCCGGCGGTGCCAGCG
>CAYYWA010000387.1:0-5093 GCA_964475255.1 uncultured Sorangium sp. | reverse complement strand
ACCGCGCGCGCAGCAGGCGATCGATGTGGCGGCGCTCCCAGGCGACCGCCCGCTCGTAGTGGCGGAACTCCCGCTCACGCCGCAGAAACTCGGCGGGGTGGAGCTGCGTGCGGCCGCCGACGCGCACCTCCGGCATCACATGGTGCAGGAGCTCGTGAAAGACGATGTACTTGATGAAGTACCGGGGCACCCACTGGCGGTCGAGCACCGGGTGGACGCGGATCAGCCGCTTGGCGCACCTGCTGCTACTCCGGCGCAGGGTCAACGCCGACCGCCCGCGCGGCGGCCTCGCCATGCGCCCCCACGTGATGAGGACGTCCGAGAGCACCCCGGCGAAGTACTCCGCGTTCAGCTCGCCAAGGATCTCGACCAGATCGTGCACCTGCCCCCGGGTCTTCAGAGGACCGGGCACCGGACGCGAGGCGCGAATCCGATGGAGGTTGCGATCGATGTAGTCGCCGACCGTCTGTGAAGCCTGACGGTCCCCCTGCACCACGTACGAAACGAGCGCGTCGAGCACCCGGTCGGGCGCTCCCAGGAACATCATGTGCACGCGAACCCGAAGCGTGCCCTTGGCCTTGCTGTGGGTGATCATGCGCCGTCGGTTGTCCGTGACGGCGAGCTGCACGGGACCACCGAACGCGGCCACCAGACGGCGCTCGAGCGCCTGTCGAGCGCCTTCGTGTACGAAAATTTGAGGACCAGCGGGCGTGACCCACGGCAGGGGCAACGGGACCACCCGCGGATCCGGAACCCGCAGCGCCGCGGTCGCCATGCGTGGCAGCTGGCCGTTGCGCGCACGGGCGCGCCGCATGCGACTCTTTGGCGTTGCTACCCAGGGGAAACCGAGCTGAGGGGTCATTGGAGGCCGAGGAGGGGTTCACCGCTCGGAGTAAGGTGCTGGATCCGTAGCGTCAAGGAATGGGGGATTCTTTTTTAATTTCAGGCACTTATGTTGAATTCCGGCCGGCTCGGGAGCGACCCGGCTAAGTGCTCGTACTGAATGGGGTTCCTCGTACCCGACCGGCGAAATGACGCTGGAAACGCCCCCCTCCCCTCCGCCTGGCATCCACCGGAAAACCCCAAAGATCTACGCAACTTGTCCACAGCGCTGGCGCAGTGAGTCGCGAGCTCCGCCCACCTCAGACGTGAGCTCGGCGGAGTCTCGCTCTCTCCACCACGACCGGTTGCGCTTCTGCCTCGCCCTCGCTCAGCGTTCGCGCTCGAACGCGAAACGAACGAGGAGGGAGGAACGTCAGGCGCGCGCGGGCGGTCGGCGTTGACCCTGCGCCGGAGTAGCAGCAGGTGCGCCATTGGCAGGCGTGGTCGCCTTCCCTTCCGAGCCCTTCGCTGCCGCAGCCGTTGCTTTCGCTGCCGGAGCCGTTGCTTCGGTAGCGGGCGCTTCCCCGGGTCGCCGAATGCCGTGATGCTGCAACACGCGGCGCTCGATGTTCTCGAGGAGCGCGGGATGTTGCTCGAAATGCTGACGCGCATTGTCGCGTCCCTGACCGATGCGCTCTCCGTCGAACGAGAACCACGCACCGCTCTTCTGAACGATCCCCGCATCCACACCCATGTCGAGCACCTCACCCGAACGGCTCACGCCCTGTCCGTACAAGATGTCGAACTCGACCTCGCGGAACGGCGGAGCGAGCTTGTTCTTCACCACCTTCACGCGAGTGCGGTTGCCGACCACCGTCGGATCCTTGCCATCGGACCCCGCCTCCTTGATCGAACCGATGCGCCGCACGTCCAAGCGCACGGAGGCATAGAATTTCAGGGCATTTCCGCCGGTCGTGGTCTCCGGGCTCCCGAACATCACGCCGATCTTCATGCGGATCTGGTTGGTGAAGAACATCAGGCACTGCGAGCGCGACACCGAGCCCGTCACCTTGCGGAGCGCCTGGCTCATGAGGCGCGCCTGCAGACCGACGTGCGAATCCCCCATGTCACCTTCGATCTCCGCCTTGGGCACCAGCGCGGCCACGGAGTCCACGACCACCATGTCCACCGCGCCGGAGCGCACGAGCATGTCCGCGATCTCGAGCGCCTGCTCGCCGTAGTCGGGCTGGCTGATGAGCAGCTCGTCCGTCTTCACCCCAAGCTTTTTCGCGTAGTTGACGTCGAGCGCGTGCTCCGCGTCGATGAACGCGGCCACACCACCGCGACGCTGGACGCTCGCGATGGCGTGCAGCGTGAGGGTCGTCTTGCCGCTCGACTCCGGGCCGTAGATCTCGATGATCCGGCCGCGCGGATACCCGCCGATGCCCAACGCTACGTCGAGCCCGAGCGAGCCGCTCGGGACGACAGCCACTTCACCCCCGATCTTCTCGCCGTCCTTCAGGCGCATGATGGCGCCTTCGCCGAACTCCTTCTGAACGCTCGCGATCGCCAGCTCCAGCGCCTTGCCCTTCTGCTTGTCGTCCAGCACGCTCATCGGTGACCTCCGCCCGTTGGGGCCGTAGCTCGTTTCGGTCTTCTACTGCTCTCCTGTTCAGATGTCAAACGAGGGCTCGGCCCGCTAGGACAGGAGGGATCCCACCGGTCTTCAGGCCAGAGCCCTCCCGACTCGGCGCCTCACGGGCCGATCGCCTGGGAAAGCCCCCGCCACCGTGCGCGCCGGCTCAGGCCTTGCGCTGAGCCGCGAGCTGCTGCTGCTGCTGTTGCAGATACTGGGAAACGACCCGCGAGCGCTCGATCGCAAACTGCTTGACCTCGCGGTTCTGCGAGCCCGCCAGCGCATTCAAGAGCTTCGTGACCCGCTCGAGCTGCCGCGTCTGGAACAGCGCCTCGAAGTAGTTGTGCGCCAGCCGCACGTCGTTGGTCATCTTGTTCTCGTGCTTCGAGAGCAGCTCGATCACGTTGTCGAGCTGCCCGCTCTGCCCGTACAGCGCCGAGAGGCAGATCAACGCGAGCGGATCGTTCTCGTTGCGATCGACGGCCTTCTTCGCCCAGACGATCGCGCGCTCGCGCGTCTCCTCCTTGGCCGCGTAAACGCCCTGAACCGCGATGAACGGCGCGGCGGTCTTCTTGTTCGCGTCGGCATCGGCGAGCTCGTTCACCGCGCGCTCGGCGGCCTCGTCGCCGTCCTTGCCCTGCACGTGCGAGAACAGGAACGCCCAAGCGTCCACGCTGTTCGGCGCGATCTCGATCGCCTTCTCGATCATCTTCCGCTCCTCGGCGGCGTCGCCCTTGCCCTGGTACACCTTCGCGAGGTGCAGGGCAGGGAACGGGCTGTCCTTGAGCAGATTCTGCGCCCCGCGCAGCGTCCCCTCGGCCTTGTCCCACTTCTTCTGCTGAAGCTCGGCGATGCCGAGGGCGAGCCAATCTTCGCCCTCACCCCCGAGCGCGACGATCTTGGCGAGCACCTTCTCGGCCTGCTCGAAGCGGCCGTGCTTCATGTACTCCTGCGCGAGCATGCGCCCCCGCGCGAGGTCCGAAGTGTCTTCCTGCCAATGCCGCTCGAGGCCAGCCAGGAGATCCTCGAGGCCAATCGCGATCGGGCGCCCTTCCGCGTCCTGAACCTGGACGGCGGGGCCGTTGAAGCCGAGCAGCCGCCACATGGTCTCGATCTCGACCGCCACGGGTCCGTCTTTCAGCTTGGCGAGCAGATCGTCGTCCGGCTTGCTGAGCGGAAGCACCACGAGCGCGTTGCCCGGCACGCCGCCCGGAAATGCGCTGACCGGAGCGACGATGGCGGCGCCTCCCTGGAGCTGGAGGTTGGTTCGTGCGTTGCTCGTTCCGCTCATGGGATTGGGCTGGGCCATCGATTCTGATACCTCGAGTTGCCGCTTCCGTGCGGCGAGACGCTTGATTTTCCGTTCCGTCGACGGACGTGAACGCGCTCGGGTGGTAGCAGCGTGGCCGGGCACGGGCAATAGCGGAACGACCACGGGCCACGCAGCGCTTCCCTTCAGCCGGCAGCGACGCCACGACGCCGCACGACCACCCGGAGTTTTGACAAGAAGCGGTGGGTTGGCGCATTCCGACCGACATGTCCCCTCGCCGCTCGTGGCCTTCGGTCGCCGCAGCCGCCTTCCTCGCGGTGCTCGCGTTCTCCCGGCCCTCCTCGGCCGATACGGTCGTCATCAAGCGTCCGGGCGCACACCCGCACTACGCGTTCGAGGTCGAGCCCCACGCGCTCCTCGGCTTCGTCGATCCCCCGGGGACGGCCCACGGCAACGGCTTCGGGGTCGGCTTCCGGGGCACCGTCGAGCTCGTCGACAACGGCTTCATCGCGAGCATCAACAACACCGTCGGCCTCGGCTTCGGCCTCGACATCGTCCACTACGGCCGCAGTCGGGTCCGATGCACGCGCCGCGGTCCGGTAGACGAGTGCGTCGCGTTCGACGACGACTTCTCGGTGACCAACGTGTGGCTTCCCGTCGTCATGCAGTGGAACTTCTGGCTCAGCCGCAACTGGTCCGTCTTCGGGGAGCCGGGCATCGCCCTGCGGCTCGGGCTCGCCGAAGAAGCCGACGACGAAATCGTGTTCGAGCCGTTCCAGCTCTACGCGGGCGGTCGTTTCCATTTCTCCGACACGGCTGCCCTCACCCTGCGCGTCGGCTACCCCACGTTCTCCATCGGCGTCTCGTTCTTGCTGTAGCGAGGAAACGGGACCTGGCTGCCCCGCGGCAGCTCGCGTGCACCAGTCCTATGGCGACATCGGGCAAACGCGGCGCGGCGGCTCGTCCCTCCCCCCGCGCTCAGACGCATTCGCCCGGCAGCGAGGATTCCCGCTCCCTCGGCTCGCTCCCGCGGAACGAAGCTCCGCGGCCGGCCGGGATCAGTGAAACGACAAGCCCAGGGTCAGTGAAACGAGAAGCGGAGCTCGTGATCGCAGACCCGGAACACGTCGCCCTCGCTGATCGCCCGGCGCTGCACGCGCTGGCCGTTGTACTCGACGCCGTTCGTCGAGCCCATGTCCACGATGTAGTAGCTCCCGTTCGAGAACTCGATCATCGCGTGCTGGCGGGACACGTTCGGATCCTTGATCGTCAAATCACTGGTCTGCCGCCCGCGACCGATGATGAAGCGCTCCTTGGTGACCGGGAAAATCTCGCCCTGATAGTGAATCGAGAGCGAGCCCGGCC
>CAYYWA010000386.1:0-5105 GCA_964475255.1 uncultured Sorangium sp. | reverse complement strand
GGGCATGACGGCCGCGAGGGGGGTCCGGGTGGCGGCAAAAGAAGTCGCCGACAAGGGCCCCAAGCCAGCGCCGCCGGCTCTCGGCCCCGCGCCCGTCATGCCCCTCAGCGGTGAAGGGGTAGCCCGCGACGCGTTCGCCAACGTGGTCAACAACGCGGTCAACCCCTTCCAGAGTGCGCTCGATCCCGAGCTTGGGACGGTGACCCGGGTGGCCAGCGCCGTCAACGGCGTGCTCAGCGTCGTCAACGCGCCGATCGAGCTCATGAACGCGGGACTCGCGCTCGCCACGAACTTCGTTTCGGACCTGGTTCCACCCTTTCCCGCGGCTACGCAGACAGCTCTGCACGTGGGCGCATTTCATGGGCACACGCATCCCCCGAGTCTCGTGCCGCCTGCACCGCCCGTGCCGCTGCCGAGCGTGGGCATGGTGTCAATGCCCTGTTGCGTCTCCGTGCTGATCAACGGTTTACCCGCTGCGCGTGCGGGAGACATCGGGTTTGCCCTCACCTGTGGAGGGTTCGCGCCTGTGTTCGAGATCATCACGGGCTCCAGCAAGGTGTTCATCGGCGGGGCGCGCGCGGCGCGCCAGGGCGACTTGACGAAACACTGCCTCCCGAAGACTTCTGTTACGAAGCTGCAGCTGGCGCTGACGCTCGGGCCCGCGGCCTTGAACGCCGGCGCTGCCGCCGAGCAGGGCAACGAAGAGGCTTTGGTGGCGGTTGCAAAACAGGCGGTGGCGGACGGAGCCGCGTTGGCGGTGAAGGCCTTGATTGGCAAAGATCCAGCCGTGGGTCCGGGCTTCGGGGGGCTCGTGTCCGGCAGCGGCAACGTGGTGATCGGGGGCATTCCGCTCCCGCCCTCGGAGTGGATCAAGGAGCGCGTCAAGACGGGCCTGCCGAAGTTGGCCAAGGGTCTGGCGCGCGGCGTTCGCGGGGGGCGCCGGCAAGGGCGGCTGTTCTGTGCGCAGTGCACGTGACGTCGCCGACGCGCGCCCGTCGCTTGTGTCGTGGCGCGGAGTGAGCCGATGATTTACCTCGACCACGCCGCGCTCACGCCCGTGCTGCCGCAGGTGCTCGAGGCCATGGTGGGAGCAGCGCGCGATTCGTGGGGCAACCCGAGCTCGCGGCACGCGGCGGGGCGCCGTGCGCGGAGCCGTCTCGAACAGGCGCGCTCCGACGTCGCGGCGCTCTTTGGCTCTGCACCGGCCGAGGTCGCGTTCGCCGCGAGCGGGAGCCGCGCGCTCGAGCGCGCCCTCGGCATCGCGACGCAGGCACGCCCCGGGCCGCTCGTGCTCTCGCGCCTCGAGCACCCGTCGTTGCTGCGGCTCGCCGCGCGCGAAGCGGTGCAGGGGAGGGACGTGCGGTACCTCTCTGCGCCGCGCGGAGACGTGGAGCTCGAGTCGGCGCGCTCGGTGCTCGAGGGCGCCGCGGTGGTGAGCCTCTCCGCGCTGAACCACGAGCTCGGGACCGCGCTCCCCCTCGCGCGGCTGCGCGAGCCTCTTCGCGACGCGGTGCTCGTCGTGGACGCCGTGCAAGCCGCGCCCTGGCTCGACCTCGCCCAGCTCCGCGACCCGAGCACGCTGCTCGTCTGTGCCTCGCAGAAGCTCGGCGGCCCTCCGGGCGCGGCGGCGCTCGTCGTGCCGCGGGAGCTTTCCGGCCGAGAGCCGCTCGTCCCCCCCGCCGCGGGCTTGCACGGGGGCGCGGGTTGCGGCGTGGCCGGCGCGGGCGCCCTACCCGCGCGCCCCGCGCGGCTCGAGCGCGCGGTGGAGCGCGCGCGCACCCTCTTGCGCGGGCTCGAACGGATGGGCGCCGAGGTCGTCGTGAACGGCGCGGACGCGCTGCGAGCCGGCCCGATCGTGAACCTTTCGTTCCCGAAGATCCACGGCGCAGACCTCGCCGCCGCGTTGGACCTCGAGGGCGTGTGCATCGCGCGCGGGAGCGCGTGCCTCCGCGTGGGGCCCGAGGGCTCGCCCGTCGTTCGCGCGGCGTACCCCGACGAGCCGTGGCGCGCCGTCTCCGCCACGCGCTGGAGCCGCGGGTTCGACACGACCAGCGCGGAGAGCGAGCGGGCCGTCGCGGTGCGCGGCAGGGTGCTGCCGAAGCGGCCACGGCGCGTGCCGTGGCCCGACGAGAAAGGAAGACCGTGATGCAACCGTCCGGGCGCGTTGCCGTTGGTCACCCCATCGACGTGGCGAGCGGGGTGATGTTCAACACGTTCACGGACTGCAGGATCGGCGGCGCGCTGCCGTTGACCTTCGAGCGGTACTACAGCACCGCGCTGCTCGTGAACCCCGAGCCCGGGCCGCTCGGCCCTGGTTTTCGCCACGGCTACGAGCACGAGCTGCGCGAGACGCTCGAGGGGTACGCGTACACCGACGCGCACGGGGTGGAGCACACGCTCGTCGATCCCAAGGACGAGCTCGCGAGGACGGGGCGGCTCATCGCGCCCGCGTTGGGCATCGAGCTCCGCGGCGATCGCAATCGAATCGAAATCATCGACTATGGCTCGGCCGCAGGGCGCCGGCTCCGCTTCGCTCGCGTCGATGCATCGCGGCGGTTCCGGTTCGAGTCCGTGGTCTCGAAAAACTCTGCCGCCACGCGGCTCGACCTCACCTACGACGACCTGGGCCGGCTCGCGCAGGTCACGCAGACGCGCTCGGGGCGCAGGCTCGCGCTCTTCTACGACCCGCTCGGTCGCCTCGCGGAGGTGTGGCTCGAGTGGCCGCGCCTGCGCGTGGCAGCGTTCGAATACGACGCCAGCGGTCGTCTCGTCGGCGTCGCCGACTCGGTCGCGACGAAGGTCCGCTACGAGTACGACGCGAACGATCGCATGGTGAGCGAAGCGCGGCGCGGCGGCGCCATCTACACCTTCCGCTACGACGCGGACGGTCGCTGCGTCTACTCGTCGGGCTCGGAGCGCTTCGAAGAGCGGACCCTGCGCTATTTCCCCACCCAAGCGATGACCGAGGTCATCGACAGCCACGGCGCGGTGACGCGCTATCACTACAACCAGGCGGGGCAAATCGTCGAGGAGATTTCCCCGGTTGGCAGTCGCTCGCAGTACCAGTACGACGAGCGGGGCAAGCTCGTGTTTGCGCTCGAAGACGGCATCACGCAAAGCGCGCTCGAGTACGACGAGCTCGGTCGTCTCACGGCCGCGGCGGCGCCGGACGGCCGCAAGATGCGCATCGACTACGACGACGAGCACCGGCCGGTCCGCTGCACCGATCTCAAGGGTCGCGCGTGGGAGTACCGTTACGAGCACGGGCGGCTCACGGGCTCGAAGAACCCGCTCGGGGACGAGTGGCAGTATCGCTACGACGATCTCGGCGACGTCATCGAGATCACGAACCCCCTCGGCCACTCCGAACGTTTCTTTTGGGACGCCGCGGGCAACCCGTCGAGCTTCGTCTCGCCCGACGGAGCCACGTGGACGTACACGCACGACGAGCTCGGGCGGGTCGTGAGCGTGCGCGATCCCACGGGGGCCGTGACGCAGTTCACCTACGATGCTGCCGGTAACCAGCTGAGCACGCAAACGGCGGACGGCCGCATCACGCGATACGAATACGACAATGCCGATCGCCTGCTCGCCGAGTATCGGCCGGACGGCGGCGTCATTCGCTATCGGCACAACACCTGCGGTCAGCTCGTCGAGTGCGTCGAAGCCGACGGCAGGGTGCTGCGCTTCGAGTGGGACACCGAGCCCGGACGCATCCTCGCCATCGTCGATGGGGCGGGAAAGCGCCTTTCGTACGAATACGATGCCGCGGGACGCCCCATCGTGCGGCGGAACTGGGATGGCGTCACCCAAACATTCGAATACACGCCCGCCGGGCGCCTCCAGGCGATCGTCGGCCCCGGCGATCAACGCATCGAGTTCGAACACGACGCGTGGGGGCGCATCACGCGCAGAAAGGATCCCGACGGCTCCATCGTCGAGATCGAGCACGACGACGAAGGCCCGAAGGCGATTCGTGGGCCCATGGGCGAGGTACGCTACGAGCGCGACCTCTACGGGCGCGTGCTCAAAGAAGAGCAGAACGGCATCGCGATCGAGAACGAGTACGACCGCGTCGGCCGCTTGCTCCGCGTGCGCTCGCCGCTCGGTCCCGAGATCCGATTGAGCTTCAGCTCGGGCGGGCTCTGGACCTGGGTCGCGCTCGGCGCCGAGCAGATGCTGCTCTACTACGATCCGGTGGGCCGCGAGGTCGCGCGCGAGCTTCCGGGAGGCGGCGAGTTCACGCACGAGTACGATCGCGTCGGGCGCATCGTGCGGCAAGCGTACACACCGCCCAAGCCTCAAGCGCTCGCGTCGGTACCGCCACCGCCCCCGGGGGCTCCCATCCCCTCGAGTCGGCCGCGCGCGTGGGAGCGGCGCTTCGATTACGACTCCGGCGGCCACATCCGGTGGCTCGAAGACTCGCTGCGGGGCTCGGTGTGGGCCTTTCACGATCCGGTGGGCGAGCTGCGCGCGTTGTTCCGCAACGACGGCTCTTCGCTGTTCTTCGAGTACGACCGCGCCGGCAACCGCATCGCTTCCGCGGCAACGACTCCTGGTACGCATCTGCAACCGAATGCCGTTCTGGCGGTCGCGCCGGGCTCGCCGTTGCGCATCGACTACGGGGTTCTTCGCCGAGTCGGCGCGGCGATCGACGAAACGACCTACGATCCCGGCAACCGCATCGTCGATCGCCGGGGCCCCGGGCGCTGGGTCCGCTTTCATCACGATGCGGCGGGCCGCCTCGTCACCAAAGAAGAGCATCGGCGCGACGAGCCGATGCGCGTGTGGCACTACGAGTGGAGCTCGAGCGGCACGCTCTCCGCCGTCGCTACCCCCGATGGCGAGCGCTTCACCTACGAGTACGATCCGCTCGGTCGGCGCACCGCCAAGCACGGCCCTTCCGGCACCACGCGCTACGTGTGGTGCGCCGATCGCCTCCTGCACGTGCTCGAAGACGGAAAGCCCGTGCGCACGCGCGCTTTTCACCCCTACAAGGCGCATCCCCTCGCCGAGGCGCGCGGCGACGGCGTCGCCTTCCTCCTCGAAGACCAGATCGGTTCGGTGAGCGAAGCCGTCGATGCCGCTGGTCGTCTCCTCTGGAT
>CAYYWA010000385.1:0-5120 GCA_964475255.1 uncultured Sorangium sp. | reverse complement strand
GCATCGAGCGGTTCCCCGAGCGGGTCACGTGGTCGGACGACGCGTCCCGCGCCCGGGAGCGGCAGAGGCGCGCAGAGGGCCACCGGCGCGCTCAGGAGGAGCAGGCTCGAGCGCTGGATCTGCTGCGGCAGTCGCCCGTGGTCGGGCCGCATGTGGGGCCCCGGAGCCTGCCGAAGGGGCTCCGGTTCTTGGTCGGCCGCGAGAACGTGGCCGTCACGGTGGGTCCCGTCCGGCTGCGGCAGGACGGCCAGGTGGGGCTCGCCCTGGTCGAGCTGCACGGTGGCCACCGGAGGCCGCTCCGGACCTGGATGGCCCTCGGACAGCTCGCGGTCCGGTCGCTCGACCCTGGGCCCGAGCCAGGACGTGTCGATTTCTGACGATTGCCAGTTGACGCCGTCGCTAGCGACGCTATTATCAGAGTGTCAGGACGGCGCTGCGGCGCCCCACCCGCGAGGCAGGTCCCGCGGGGGAGCCAGGAGATTCGGACATGAGGAACTATAGCAGCTACGAGATCAGCTACAGCGACGGCCGCTCGGCTACCGCCGAGACGTACGATGCCGCCGTCGAGACGTTGCGCAACGAGTATCCCGAGGCCGAGATCGGGCACTCGGGCGACCTCGAGGATGGAGGCGATCGCACGCTCTGCTGGGCGTGCGAAGAGGACTCGAAGAACGACGACGGGCGGCGCGCGGTCGCTGCGATTCGGGGGGTGGCGTCATGAGCTCCGGTATCCAGTGGACAGGCTGGGAGGCGCAGGCCCCCGCGGGGGAGCCGCCGCTCCGCTTGCGGGTGGGTGTCGCGTGGGCATCGGGCGCGCCGGATGAGCTGGTCGTCCAGGCGCAGCGTCTGGGCGGCGTAGTCTCGACGGCGTACTCTCACGTGCCAGGGTTGGGCGGTGCGCGGTCCGCGTGGCTCTATGCGCCGCATGCGCTCTCTGCGCGTGCGCTCGCGGAGACCGCAATAAATGCGGTGCTCCAAGGACGATCGGGGCCGAGGGTCCGCGAGGCCCTCGCCTTCTCGGTGCTCACCCCAGAGGAGGTGAGTGAGGTGCTCGCGGTCGAGGGACTCACCGGCGATGCGCTGCTCGTCGATGTGTGGGCCCCGGCGGGGCGGGCCCTCGAGATGTGGGCGCAGCGCCGATGGGGTCAGACGTGGATCCCGCCGATCTCGGGGGTCCGGTGGACCTTCCGGGGGGAGCCTCGGGACCCGTCTCCAGAGCTCCTGCGCGCGCTCTCGGTGTACGAGAGCCTAGACGCGCCCGCGCTCGCTCGGCGCGTCGACATCGCCGCCGCGGCGTCACTCCGCGCGAGTAAATGACGTCGGGGTTGCCTACGCCCACGGTCGGGGGTTGCGTCCGTCGCTAGCGGCGCTATTATACCTGTAGACGCTGCCGGACACGGCAGCCACCCCGCGAGGCAGGTCCCGCGGGCAGAAAGGAGAACAGCATGTCCCACCAATACGAGGTAGTCGTGGCCCCCGGCTGTCACCGGGAGCAATCCAACCCTGTCGTGAGCCGCCATCGCTCGCTCGCCGCGGCAGTGCGGCGCGCGATGCAATCCGACCGGCTGCGCGTGGAGCCGGCGGAATCGGCCGTGTGCCTGTTCCAGGCGTCGAGCCGCCAGCCGACCCCGCAGGGGTATGGCCTCTACGGTGGCCGCCACACTGGCACCTTCCGCGAGGCTCTCGCGCTGGCCGAGCAAGCCGAGCGGAAGTGGAGGGCAGCCCGAGCGTAGCCATCCGTTGCAGCCCGCGACTGCCGAGTCGCGGGCTGCGGCGGGCAGCTAAGCCCGAGACTGGAACGACAATGTCCAACCGCCTCTACTACGCCATGGTGTCGCGATCGTTCCGATCCTCTGTTGCGCGATCGGCGGAGGCAGCTCGCGCGCGCTATGCCGCACGCTGGGCGAGGGTCGCTAGAGGGTCTACGCCACCGGACGCAGTACTAGTTGCCGGGGTATCGGCGCGGGATGTTGCTGTCGCGGTCCCATGGCAGAATCGAGCAGGGCCGGGCTGGTGGGTAGTGGCACCGTGTCCAGACTGCGGCGGTGCAGTCGACGACGGCCGGTTGGTGCGGTGTCACCCGTGTCGGGTGCGGGCCCAGCGCGCCGAAGAGGCGCGCGCGCGAGCTGATCTGTGCCGCTTGGGCAAGCACGTGTACGGCGCGGGCCGATTCCTCCGCAATGAGCACGTGCCCTGGTACGCCGGCGCACACGCCGGCATGTACCAAATAATCGAGCGAACCTGCCTCCACTGCGGGCGCGTGGAGGAGAGAGCATACCCAGGGATGCGCCGAGATTAGATGACCTGGCTCCCCCTCTCCAACCTGGTCCACGGGCTCCACTCGCGCGCTCGCGAGATCCCGGAGCACGGCGACCTGCGCTCACGCGGGGCGCTCCTCGCGGTGCTCACGTATGGGCCCCACAGGGCGGCGGCGCTTCCCGAGCTCGTGAACATCGCAGCCCTCGCCCTCTCGATGCCGCGTCTCACTGTCCACGAGATCCGCCCCGGCGTCTCGAGTCTCGTGGACGAGACCGACCTGCACTCTCTGCCGGATGAGCCGCCGCGCTTGCTGCGTACGGGGTGGCTCGCCGAGGTGCGGGAGCCGGGGCGAGAATCCCTGTTCGGATCGACCTGCTCGCTCGGCTGCTACGAGCTCGCGGGCACGTACTACCTCATCGGCCTCGACCACCCTGACGGCGCGCGCGTCGCCCGCTGGCGGCCGCAGTGGCGCGGCGGTGACCTCGAGGCCGGCATCGTGCGGGAGGATTCGGGCGGGCTCATCGACGACCTCCAGGAGCACGCCGAATGGGCTCGCGAGGCTGCACGGTGGACGGTGGTGTTCACCATGCTCCTCGACGCACACGGCGCCCCGATCCGCACCGAGGACGAGGGCCCCACGCTGCCCGGTAGGCGCCACGGGAAGGCCCGTCCCGGGCGACCGTGGGGCGTCCGGCGGGTCTCCCTCACCGAGGGCGCAGTGGCGCGTCCTGGCGGCCATTCTGACGGCGGAGAGACCGAGATCGACCAGCGCATCGCCGTCGAGGTGCGAGTGCGCGGGCACCTGAAGCGCCAGCGGTACGGCGAGGGGCGCGAGCAGGTGCGCTGGATCTACGTCGAGAGCTACGAGGCCCGACGGTGGCTGTCGCCGAGGCCGCAGAGGGTGGTGGTGAGCTGAGCCATGGCTCGTCCCCGTAACCTCACGCTCGCTGTCGCGCAACGCGAGGGCCCGCGTCGCTTCCGCACGCGCACGGTCGAGTCTGAGCGCCGGAAACAGCGGCACGTCAGAGCTCGGCGGAAGGCGGAGTGGAGGCGCGAGCAATGACGGCGCGCCAGCGCTTCTACCGGCACGTCCCCGGGCTCGGGAACGTCGCCATCTACCGGCACGCCTCAGAGGCGCGCGCTCGAAGATCGTATCTCGGCATCGTTCCGAAGGTCTTCGGTGTGCAGTAGGTATGCACACCAACCATCGACGAAAGAATCGTTTCCGTCCCCGTCCCCGTCACAACTTGTAAGAACGGCTTACAGGTTGCCGACTCGTCCGCGCGAGCATGCTTCGAGAGACGGTTCGGCGTGGTCACTGCGCACCCGCTATGTCGCGCAGGGCCCCAGCGAGCACCGAGGAAGCGGTGCCCCAAAGGGGAAGAAGAAATGAGCGGGAATGCGCGGGATATGCGCGCGCGCATTCCGATATGCGCGGCGCGCAGGGTGGCCAAGGTCCACTTCGAGCAGGAGGCGATCACCATCCGCTATCTCGGGTTGCTCGAGATCCTCTAACCGAACCGGGGGGAGGGGCGCGTGCCCCTCCCCCTTTCCTTCACAGGAGACCGCAATGCCCCGCAGCTACGAAACCGCCTCAGGACACGTCATCGAGCACGACCCCGACCCAAGAACGGCGCGCTTTCTCGCGCGCGTTCAGGAGCTCGTCGCCGACCCGCGCACCAAGGAGAACGACATCATAGGCTTCGCGTACGGAAGCGAGAACCCGATGCTGCTGCACGTCCCGGGCGGGCGGAGCATCGTTACGCGTGAGACGCTCGAGCACCCGAGCTACCTCGTGCTCGGAGACCTGCTGTACCGGAAGCGGATCCAGCAGACCGGCATGAGCGCGGAGGAAGTCGCCGCGAGATACACGGCGACGGTCGCGGATGCCGCGGCAGTGCTGGGTGTGACCCCGGATGCCGTGCGGAAGCGCGCTCGCGAGCACAAGCTGCCGTCATGGGTGAAGGGCGGCGAATACTTCTTCGACCCCAAGAGCCTGGCGACGTTCGCTCGGGGAGCGGAGCGCGGCCCGGCCGCCGCCGGGGGCGCGCTTAGATGCGTCGCCGGCGGCGGGTGGAAATCGTTTCTCCGCGTGAAGGCACCGGGGCGCGCCGCCGATCCGATCGGTGGGTCTGGAGCGGAAGAGGTCACCATCCGGAAGTGGCGACGGATCGCCGTCCAGACCGGAAGCGAGCGCGCCCTCCGGTTCTACGAGCTCGAGCACGACCCCGCGGCGCGTGCCTCGCCGGAGACCATCTCGTTCGGGAAGTGGCACGTTGACGGCCCGTTCCGGGTCGTCCGAAAGATCAACAACGCGCGCGAGGCGCGGCACGCGTGGGAGGCGTTCCGGCCCGCGTGAACCAGCCACCGCGGTTCCGGTTTTTCGGCCACGATCGTGAGGCAAAAACCGGAACCGCGAGCCGCCCAGATCGACCGGAACTGAGCCACTGACCCGGGATTCTCACTCGGCGTCGGCGTGCCGCTCGAAGCTGCCAAGGTCCACCGGGTCGGCCGTCTTCGCGCGCTCGATGGCGCGCCGAAGTTGATCGAGGGCCTCTGGCGACGGCGGGATGTAGTCCGGGTCGTGCTGATCCTGATCGTGGTCGGCCATGGGTGGACCGTAGCACGACGCCGGTCGACCGTGCTCGTGCGGCTGAAATCCCGCTGGATCGCTCACCGCCACCGAGCGCCGAACCATCCGGGATTCTGGGCGCCGCCAGGGCACCGCGGCCAACGGCCGCCCCGGATCGCTCGTGCCGGTTGTAGCGCTGGGCTCCTATGTCCGCGGGGCGCCGGGATCCCCCTTGGTCCGGGCGCGAAATGCAAAAAAGCCCCGGTCGGCACGAGGCCAACCGGGGCGC
>CAYYWA010000384.1:0-5137 GCA_964475255.1 uncultured Sorangium sp. | reverse complement strand
GCCCGCGCCCGTGCATCGTCCCTCGTCGCCGCCCAAGACGGGCATCGACGTTTGGGAGGGACGCCCCGGTGTGCCCATGCCGCAGGTGCAGCGGAGCCCGACACCGCGCCGCGTCCAGTACGATCCCAAGGCGGGCGCCATGCGCGGCCGCCCCGGCCAGCAGCCGCTCGGCGGCCACATGGGCCGCATGGGGCGAGGTCCGATGCGACCGGGCCAGCGCGGCCCGCAGGGGATGCAGCGCACCCGCTCGGGTGGGCCGCCCACCACGCAAGAACGCTCGGCGCACAAGAAGATCGTGCGCATCGAGGAGTCGGTGGGCTTGCAGACGCTCGCCGCCAAGATCGGCGTCAAGGCGACCGAGGTGCTCATGAAGCTGATGCGTCTCGGCATGACCGGCGTGAACATCAACAGCACGCTCGACGCGGACACCGCCAAGATCGTCGCCAACGAGTTCGGTTGGGAGGTCGAGGACGTCGCGATGAGCGAAGCGCAACAGCTCGTCGCCGCGCAGGGCATGGAGTCCGAGGCTGCGGCGGGAGAGCGCGAGCCGCGGCCTCCGGTCGTCACCGTGATGGGCCACGTCGATCACGGCAAGACGAGCCTGCTCGATCAGATCCGGAAGACCAACGTCGTCGCGGGCGAGGCTGGCGGCATCACGCAGCACATCGGCGCCTACTCCGTCGAGACCCCGCACGGCCCGATCGCGTTCCTCGATACGCCGGGCCACGAGGCGTTCACCGCCATGCGCGCGCGCGGCGCTCAGGCGACCGACGTGGTCATCCTCGTCGTCGCTGCCGACGACGGCGTGATGCCGCAGACGCGCGAGGCCATCAACCACGCCAAGGCGGCCAACGTGCCGATCGTCGTCGCGGTCAACAAGACGACAAGCCCGACGCCGATCCCGATCGCGTCAAGCGCCAGCTGAGCGAGCTCGGGCTCACGCCCGAGGAGTGGGGCGGTGATACGCTCTACTCGCACGTGTCCGCGCTCACCCGCGAGGGCGTCGATGCCCTGCTCGAGCAGGTCGTGCTGCAGGCGGAGGTGCTCGAGCTCCGCGCCGTGCCGAACAAGCCGGCGACGGGGCTCGTGATCGAGGCCGAGCTCGACCGCGGGCGCGGTCCGGTCGCGACCATCCTGGTCATGGACGGCACCCTGAATCGGGGTGACATCATCCTGGCCGGCGCCGCATGGGGCAAGGTGCGGGCGATGACCGACTCGCACGGCCGTCAGGTGGCGAGCGCGGGTCCCAGCACGCCGGTCTCGGTGATCGGCCTCAACGACGTCCCGAGCGCGGGCGACCCCGTCCACGTCATCAAGGACGCGAAGAAGGCCCAGGAGATCGCCGAGAGCCGCAAGACGAAGGAGAAGCGCGCGCTCGCGCCTTCGACGGGCGCGCGTGCGATGAGCCTCGAGGACCTCGCCAAGGCCCTCGCCGAGACCGATCAGCTCGAGCTCAAGCTCATCATCAAGGCGGACGTGCAGGGCTCCGTCGAAGCCGTGAGCGAGGCGCTCACGCGCCTCTCGACGGAGAAGGTCAAGGTCAGCGTGGTGCACGCGGGTGCGGGCGCCATCACCGAGGGCGACGTGAACCTCGCGGTCGCGGCGGGAGCCATCATCATCGGCTTCAACGTGCGGCCCGCGGGCAAGGCGGCGGCCTTGGCGCAGAAGGAGAACATCCAGATCCGCCAGTACAACATCATCTACAACGTGGTGGATGACGTGAAGGCGGCCATGGAAGGCCTGCTCGCGCCGACGATCGTCGAGAAGACGATCGGCAAGGCCGAGGTTCGCCAGGTGTTCCGCGTCAGCAAGGCCGGTACCGTCGCGGGCTGCATGGTCGTGGACGGCATCGTGCGGCGCTCCGCGAACATGCGGCTCGTCCGCGACGGCGTCGTCGTCTGGACCGGCAAGCTCTCGAGCCTCAAGCGCTTCAAGGACGACGTCCGCGAAGTCAAGGAGGGCTTCGACTGCGGTATGGCCCTCGAGAACTACCAAGACATCAAGGAAGGCGACGTCATCGAGGCCTACGAGCTCGAGGAAGTGCGCCAGACGCTCTGACCCGACTCGTTCGCCGACATCGCTCGCGCGGGTTTCGGGGCTTCTGCCCCGAGACCCGCCTTTTTCTAGGGCTCTGATTTCATGTTCGTCGGTGTGGCGCGCATCGTCCTTTCGATCCCCGTGGCGCGGACGCTCAAGGACCGTCGCCGCGTCGTGCACGCGTTCCGGGATCGGGTGCGCGCGCGGCTGAGCGCCTCGATCAGCGAGGTGGGGGATCTCGAGCGCACGCAGGTCGCGACCCTCGGCGTCGCGGTCACGGCGCGGAGCTCCGTGCGCTGCGCGGAGCTGTTGAGCGAGGTGACGGGCCTCGCCGAGAACCTGCGCGAGGCCGTCGTCGCGGACGTCGCGACGGAGGTGATCTCCTTCGGGGCCGGGGGCACCGGCATCCGCGGAGGGATCGAGAAGACGCTCGAGCGCCCCCGCCGCCGCGCCGCGGGCGAGCCCGATGCGTCGGATCGGGAGGACGAGGAGGATTCGGAATGAGCCGGGACAACCGCCGAGGACTTCGCTTGAACGAGCTCGTGCGCGATCGACTCGCCGCGCTCATCCGGCGCGAGCTCGACGATCCCGCGTTCGCCGCGCTCGTCATCACCGACGTGCGCGTCTCCGACGACGCCTCCGTCGCCGACATCGGCGTTCGCTTCCTGGGTATCGATGCCGAGCCCGAGCGTCGGCGTTTGCTCCAGCGCCTCCGGCGTGTGGCGCCGCGCCTGCGCCGCTTGCTCGGCAGCGAGCTCGCCCTGCGGCGAACGCCCGAGCTTCGCTTCCACTTCGACACGGGCCAAGACGCTGCCGCCCGCGTCGACGAGCTCTTGCGCGAAATCCGGAACGAACCGCGACGCGAGGACTGAGCCTCGATTTCGGGCCTCCCTAGTCGGGGAGGGCCGATCGCGTCGAACGAAGCTCGACCCGAAAATCGAGGCTTAGTTCTGGAGCACGATCTGTACGCGGTTGTTGCGCGCGCGGTTTTCGTCGGTGGTGTTCGGGACGAGAGGCTTGGAATCGCCGTAGCCCTTGGCGCGCACGCGCCCCGCGTCCACGCCGAGGCGGACGAGCGCGTCGGCGACGGCTTGCGCGCGGTTCTGGCTCAGCGTCTGGTTGGTGACGGCCGAGCCCGCGTCGTCGGTGTGGCCCTGGACCTCGATGCCGCCGACCTCGGGATGGTTGCGGAGGTAGTCGGCGAGCTCCTCGATCAGCGCGCGCGACTCGGGGGTGACTTGCGCCGACCCCGCCTGGAACCGGATCGGAGTGAGCAGACGCAGCTCCTTGCCCTGGAGCTGCACGTTCGGCTTGGCGGGCCGCGCATTGAGCGGAATGCGGCTCTTCAGCTCGTCGTGCTCCTGCACCACGATCTCGGTCACGTTCGGCAGGTAGCCGGGGGCGTCGATGGTGAGCTTCACGGGGCCCGGCGCCACGTTCTCGAAGCGGAAGGCGCCGCTCGCGTCGCCGTCGAGCACGAGCTCACGGCCGAGGTGATCGGTGATGCGGATGCGCGCTCCCGCGATCGGCGCGTACGTCTCGGAATCGACGAGCTGCACCACGAGCGTGCCGACGCGCGGCTCCTTCTCGAGCTCGCACTGCACCGTCGCTCCCACCGCGCGCGTCGCCGGGGCCGCGGGCGCGGGAGGCGGCGTGAGGCCCGGAACGTCCGGCAATGGGACGAGCGGGGAGGGCGCATCGGGGCTCGCGGGCGGCGCGCTGGCCGCGGGCGCGGTCGGGCTCGACGCGCTCCCTTTCGGGGGCACGGTCAGGGTGCACTCGCCGTCCTTGTACTTGTCTGCCGAGACCGTGAGCGTGTACGAGCCGGGTTCGAGGGGCGGCGTCGTAAAATGCCCGGTCTCGTCCGCCACCATGCCGGTGCGGCGCTGACCCGTGAAGCGCAAGATCGCGTTCGGGATCCCCGACAGCGAGCCGCGCTCGACGACCTGCCCCGTCACTTCGTGGCCGACGGGCTTCGGCGCTTCCACGCGCTCGACGACCACCCGCGGCTTCGGGGGCTCCGTGTCGACGGCGTAGGCGAGCCCGAGCCACACGCTCCAGGGCAGCTCGGGCGCCACTTCATCGACGAACAGGCTCGTCGCGCCGGTCCCGATGTCGAAGGCGCCGAGGAGCGACAGGCCGCGCCCCTCCCACGGGAAGGCGCGCGCGCCGATCGTGAGCCGCGACGGCGCGACGGAGAACTTCGACGCATCCCCGAGGCAGAGGTCGCCGTGGTCCGTCGCTGCCTCCACGTTGCAGACGTACCCCTGGCGATTCACCGGGATGTCGATCGACCACTCCACGAACGGGCGCACCGCCGGAAACAGGTACTCGGCACCGATCCCGAACTCGAAGAAGTCGACGCGATGGATCCCGAGCCCGAACCGCTCGGCGCGCGTGATGCGCTCGCCGCGCCCGACGGGCGGCGCATTCGTCTCGAGATCTTCGACGAGGATCGCCGAGTTGTCGAAGCGGTAGCCGAGGTTCGTGTGCACGCGCAGCGGCACGCGCTCGTCGCGGTTCTTTCTGTTGTCGAGGTCGAGCGTGCCGAGCGCGCGGAGCACGAAGCTCGTCCCGCCGCCGTCGAGGCCGACGTTGCCCGTGCCGTTGTAGAGCCAAAGCTCCGCTTCGCCACCGAACGACCAGGGCTGATCGACCTCGCGGGGCGTGAACACCTTGGCGCCGAGGTTGAAGTCGCCGAGCACCTGCAAGAGCTCCGGGCGCGAGCGCGAGTTCGACGTCGCCCGGTTGTGGAAGGCGGCGTACGCCTCCAAAAAGGGAAACAGCGTCGCCGAGAGCGACACGCCGGCGTACACGTGGCTCAGATCTTCGGCCGACGCGGCGTCTTCGCCACCGAGGCTCGGGCACGGATGCTCCGCGGTGCACAAGAACCCGCTGCCCGAGAAGAAGCTGGTTCCGAGCGAGAAGCGGAACGTTCCCGGGGCGCCCGACGCTGCCTGCGAGACGCGGAGCAGACCCGTCGACCCGAACAACGTGTTTTGCACGGTGAGCGAGCGCGCCCGCTCGTCCTCGTCTTCGGAGTCGGCGTCCGCGCCGGCTGCCGCTGGATCGGGGTCGAGCCCCAGGACGTCTTCGGTGC
>CAYYWA010000383.1:0-5173 GCA_964475255.1 uncultured Sorangium sp. | reverse complement strand
CGACGGCCGGGAACTCCGCGCGCACGATCGCGAACACGCGCTGCCAGAGAGCGTGCGCGTGGCGCAGCGCGTTCGATTTGTCGGTCATGCACAGGCGTCGGCGCTCCGCGCGCGCGTGCTCGAACGCCGCGCGGAGGATGCGCTCGACGCCGCGCCAGGTGTTCACGTCCTCTTCGATGGCGATCTCGTCGGGCGTGCCGCGGCGGAGCTGTCCCCCGATGCCCGCGTAGAGCCCCTCGGTGCCCTCCCGGAAAACGACGAGGTCGACGTCGCGAGCGAGCACTTGTACGTCGACGCGCTCTGCCACGAGCTCGTTCGCGACCCCGCGCGCTTCTCGGTCATCGTCACCAACAACCTCTTCGGCGACATCGTGTCGGACCTCTGCGCAGCGCTCGCCGGCGGCCTCGGCGTCGCCCCGAGCGCGACGGTGCATCCGGGCGGCGCTTTCCCGGGCCTGTTCGAGCCCGTTCACGGCTCGGCGCCCGCCCTGGCGGGACGCGGCGTCGCCAACCCCATCGCTACGCTGCGCACGGTCGGCCTGCTCCTCGACTGGCTCGGCTTTCGCTCGGCGCACCACGAGATCGAAGCGGCGTGCGCGGCGGCGATCGACGCCGGTCAGTGCACTCCGGACCTCGGTGGCCCCCTCACCACCGAGGCCGTCGCGACGGCGGTGCTCGAGCGCCTGGAATCGGCGCTCTAAGCCGCCGAGTGCGCGGCCGGGGCGGGCTTCGCGCAGGCAAACGCGATCGGGCACTCGACGATGGCGACGTACGGCCGGGCGCGCGCCGTCAGGGTGACGACCGCGGCGCCGTCCGGATGCCCGTTGAACGGCTCGCGCAGCGCGCCGACGGCCACGCCTTCGTCCGGACGGAACCCGGCCGCTTCGGCGAGCTCCTCGAACGTCCAGCGGCCGTCGGGATCGGCGAAGAAGTCCGCGGGGATCGCCTCGAGCGGCACCGCGTAGCAAAACACGCGCAGGCCGCCCTCGGTCACCGAGCAGCGAATGGGAGCGGGAGCGGGCGCCTCGGAAACGGCGAGGGACTCGCCGGAGGCGGAGTGAGCGGGAGATGCGGCCTTGTGCAGGCCCGGAGACAGCTCGGGGAGAACCTCGGACGCCATGGTCGAGGCCTCGTAACACGGACCTGATCGGATGTACAGTATCGGCTCAGTTGCCGGTGCGCGTTCGGCGCCCTGGATGCTGCGGTGTCGTTCCCGGTGCCGCCGCCTTTGGTGCGCGGGCCGACGAACGCTGCTCGAGCTTCCGGGGGTCGACGGAGTTCGTGGCCTCGAGGAGCGCCGCGCGCTGCGCCTCGAGCTGCTGCGGGTCGGAGTACTCGACGTGGGTGGCGTGCTGGGGGAGCTCGGGGAGCTCGCTCGGGTCCACCTCGGGGCCGATCCAGTAGATCTCCGGCGCGGGCCAGTAGCGGCTCGGATAGCGCTGCGTCGTCACCTTGCCGTTCGCGTGCTCGATGCGCACCGTGCTCGTCCCGATGTAGCCGGGGCTGCCCTTCTGGTGCTTCTTGATGCGCTTCGGCGGGAAGTCGTTCCGCGTGACGACGATGCGGTGGAACGTCTCGCGCTGCTCGACCTTGAAGCTGTGTCGCACTTTGCGGGGCGTGGGACGACCGAGGAACTCGACCCGCAGCGTCTTCTTCGTCGGCAAGAACGCGTGGATGATGAGCGGCGTATCGTACGGATTTTTCAGCTTGAGATCCTGGATGTCGTCGAGCACGACCGCGTCGAGCCCGAGCGGCGTGTAGCCGATGGGGCGGCTGTGGCTGCGCCGATCCGGCACCTCGAGGCCGGCGTAGCGAGCCGCCGCGTGGAGCGTCGAGGCCACCTGACACACGCCGCCGCCGATCCCCTTGTCCATCACGTCGGCGATGATCACGGGCGCCGGCGTGAAGCCGCGCTCGAGCACGCGCGGCCCGACCGTCTTGTTGAAGCTCAGCACCTCGCGCGGGCCGATCACGGCGCCGTTCAGGAGCTCCGCGGCGCGCCGGATGTTGGGGATGCGGTTGGAGTCGAGCTTCGAAAAGTCCGTCTCGTAGGACGACAGCACCTGGGAGACGTCGATATCGGCGAGCATCGCGCTCGTCACGGCGGGGCGGAGCTCGCGGAACACCAGGCCGTACGACACGCCGTCTTCGCGGGCGCCGCGTGCGATCGCCTCGAGGGTCGCGTCGATGTCGAGCTCGCGCCCGACGTGCTCGTCGATGCGACGGTGATTGCGCAGATCGAGCCGTGCATCCACCGCTTCCTGATGAACGAGCGGCGCGAGCGCCTCGAGCGTTTGCCGCGCCCGCTCCCGATCGAAGCGGAACACGGCGGGCACGCTCTCGGGCGGCGGAGCTTCGCTCGAGAGCTTCGCGAAGGCGCGCCCGAAGCAGCTCCCCGAGGCGTCGAGCGCCCCCTCGAGCTTCCGTTGGGTGGCGGCGACGTCGAGCTCGATGCCGAGCTCGACGAAGGGGACGGCATACGCGCGCTCGGGCGTCTCGAGATACGCGCCGCGAGAGAACAGCTGCTCGCGCCGCATGGCGAGCCAGGCCGCGAGCTCTTCGTCACTCGGCAGGGCCCGATCCTCGAGCGCGGCGCGCGCGTGGTTCTCGCAGGGGTTCTCCTTGGCGAACAACCAACCGCCCACTGCGGCGGCGCCGACGGTGGCGGTCCCCAACGCGATCAGGATGGGCAGAGCGCGCATGGACCTCCAGGGTACCTCTCTCGAACGGTGAGTTCAGCTTTTATGTGATTTCAGCCAGAGCGCTGTGAGCCTTCCATTTCTGGTTTTCGAGTCGGGGATTGGGGCAGCGCGGCGCGTCAGGGGGATTCCGCGCCCGTCGAATTCGCTTGCGGGGGCGCGGCCTTGCTCCACGCTGACGATCCGGCAGGTCGCCGTGCAGTTCGCCCCGCCATCGCACTCCTCGTCGAAGCGGGTTTGGACGCGTCGATCGCCGCAGTACGGAGCCCGGGCGCAGAGATCGGTGCAGGCGTCCTTTCCGTAGGCGTCCGCATCGTTGTCGTCGCCGTTGTCGCACTGTTCGGCACCATTCTTGGCACCGTCCCCGCAGTACGGCGCGAACGTGCAGTCCTCGTTGCAGGTGCCGTAGCTGCCGTCGTTGACGCCGTCGTCGCACTCCTCGCCCGCGTCCTTGATGCCGTTGCCGCAGTCGGGGGCGCACTGGGTGCGCGCCGTGCCGAAGCCCTTGATGGTGAGCTTGAAATTGCTCTGGCTCGTGTGCCGCTCGGCGTGGAACAGCGCGATTTCGTAGACGTGCCCCTCGACGACGCCGAAGCGCGGATCGTCGATCTTGCCGTCGTCGTCGCTGTCCTCGGCGCTCAGGGTGACGCTGCGGGCCTTCGCGGGGTGGAGCCCGCCGAGGTCGACGGCGAGCTTTCCGCCGATGAACACCCAAACGTCGTCGTCGCCGCGGAACTCGAGGCGCTCGCCGCCCTTGTACTCGAACCAGTGGCACGTCTCGCTGGTGAACCCGAAGTTGTGCCCGTCCTTGGGGTTCTCCTTGTCGAGCGCCACCCAGCCGAGGTCGTCGAGCGGGAAGAACGAGGCCTGGCTGTCGAACACGTACGCGTCGTCGTCGTCGCGCTCGAGCGTGAGCCAGGCGACGATGGGAACGTTCACGCCGGGCGTGTCGCGATACCACTGGTCGAAGTCCTCCTGGCTCGTGGTCTGCTCCTCGTACGGGCAGAGGCAGGAGGGGTCGTCTTCGTCCTCGCACTCCTCCTCGCAGATGCCCGTGTAGATGGGCTTGCCGTCCGCGGGGTCGAGCGAGCTCTCGACGAGGCCCGGGCGTGCGGTTGTCGCCGGAGTAGGCCTCGAAGTCCGGGTGTTTGACGGAGCCGTTCTTTGGTCGGGCGATGAAGTCCCGGTACACGGCGGGGATTTCGATGAGGTCGCCGTCGGGGACGAGGTTTTCGCAGTACAGGCCCGGGACGTCCTCGAGCGTGCAGTCCGAGCTGCAGCCGTCTAACACTCCCAATGATACACAAGCGTCCGATCATATCGAATCTCGACTTGATGCATCACTTTTGTGGGTGAGTGCGGGTATGCCCCGCCATGTCACGCACGGATCGGCGGAGCAGGCCGTCGCCGATCGCCTGGATACGTCGCGCGGCGCGGCGCGGCGGCGCGCGGCCCGACCGGAAGGGACGCGGTCCGAACCGGTGAGTGGAAACCCGCGGCCCCGAGCCCCGATTCGACCCATCTCGTTTCGCGCCATCTCGCTTCGCGCCACCGCGTTTCGGACGCGGCACGCGCCGCGCCTCCCGCCGAAGGGACGTCGGCGGGGCCCCTCCCCACGCGCGCCACGCGCCGACTCGAATCGGCGCTGTTTTCCGCATGCCTCGGCGCGCCCCTCCGAACGGAAACGCGCGGAGCGCCGCGCGGGCGGCCCGCGCTCGCTTTCTTCGGCACGCCCGCGCCGCTGTGGTAGGGGCGGGGCATGCTCGGATCGCCACCTGCCCGCGAGGACGATCCCGCTCGGCTCTCGGACGCGCGCGCCGAATTCGCCGCCAGTCTGCCGCGGCGGATCGAGGGGGTCCGCGCTGCCCTCCGGGCCCTCGAGGCGGAAGAGACAGATCCCGAACGGAGCCAGGCGCTGGTGCGGCGGCTGCACGCGCTCGGCTCGGGCGCGCGCGTGCTCGGCTATACGAGCGTCGCGGAGGCCCTCGTGGAGGCCGAGGAGAGCCTCGAGCGCGCGCAGCGCTCGGGGCAGCTCGGGGGCGCGCTGGTCGAGGTCGACCGCGTCCTCGACCTCGTCCCGTCGCTGTTGCTCGGGGCTCCGCCCGTGCGCGGCGAGACCGTCCCGCCCGCCTCCGCCGCGGTGCAGCGCGCACAACCTGCCCACGTGCTCGTGTTCGGCGCCCAGTCGCTCGTGGACGCGCTGACGGCCGAGGGCGGCGTGCTCGAGGCCGACCGCACCGAAGATCGGGAGCGAGCGCTCGAGCTGCTCCGCGCTGCAGGGCCGGACCTCGTCGTCGTCGATGGGGATCGCACGGGCGCGCGGGAGCTCGTCGAGCAGCTCGGGACGGACGCGCTCGTCGAGCGCGTGCCGGTGCTCGTCATCGGCAATTTCGCGTCCTCGAGCGCGGCGGCGGGCTGAGCGAGCGGTACGACGACAACCGCTGGCCGCTGGAGCGCGTCGCCCAGCAGCTCGCG
>CAYYWA010000382.1:0-5173 GCA_964475255.1 uncultured Sorangium sp. | reverse complement strand
CGAGGCGGAAGACGCGCTCCGGCGCGCCGCTGGAGCCGCCTGGCCGCGCGTCGCCGCGTACGCCGAGCGGTTCCCCGGGCCCCGCTTCACCCCCGCGTGGGCCCCCGGACCCCTGCTCCGCAAGGAGGAGCGCACCTTTCCCGAGCTCGGTTGGCCCCGGGAGACGGACTCGTTGTGCCCCGAGTGCGTAAAGGCGGTGCGTGCCGCGGTGCTCTCCGGCGAGCGCGACGTCTCGGCGCTGCTCGGCGGCCACCCGGGCGAGATCCGCGCGGAGATCGTGGAGGACCGAGGGCGCGTCGTGATGCGGAAGACCTGCGCTCAACATGGCACGTTCGAGGACGTCCTCAGCATCGACCCGGCGTTCCTCGCGCGCATCGAGCGGCTCTTCCCGGGGCGCGACTTCGAGGCGCCCCGGACGAAGCTGCGCGAGCACGGCACCTCTTCGATCAAGTACGGGCGGGGCTCGGTCCTCACGGTCGACCTCACGAACCGCTGCAACATGATGTGCGACCCGTGCTTCATGGATGCCAACCAGGTCGGCTTCGTGCACGAGCTCGAGTGGGAGGACATCCAGAAGATCTTGGACGATGCGATCACGGTGAAGCCGCGGCGCCAGCTCAGCGTGCAGTTCTCCGGCGGAGAGCCCACGCTGAGCCCGCACTTTCTGAGGGCCATCGAATACGCGAGGCAGCTCGGGTACTTCTGCGTGCAATGCGCGTCGAACGGCATTCGATTCGCACAAGATCCGGACTTCTGCAAGGCGGCCAAGGAGAAGGGGCTAAGGCTTTGTTACCTCCAGTTCGACGGCGTCGGGAACGAGGCGAATTCCCACCGCAAGGTCGGGAATTTGTTCGACGTGAAGCTCCGCGCCATCGAGAACCTGGCCGCGGCCGGGATCGACGTGGTCCTCGTGGTGACGGTGGTGAACGGCGTCAACAACGACCAGGTGGGCCCGGTCGTGAAGTTCGCGATCGACAACGCCGACAAGATCACGGTCGTTTCGTTCCAGCCCGTGAGCTTCACGGGGCGCGACGAGGACATCGCCGAGCCCGATCGCCTGCAGCGGCGTTACACGTTGAGTCATCTCGCGCACGACATCCGGGATCAGCTCGGCGTGACGGAGCCGCTTCGCGACTGGTTCCCCCTGAGCGCGATGAACCCCTTCAGCGACGTCGTCGACCTGATGATGGGGCCGACCGCCGACTTCGGCGCCTTGAAGTGCGGGTGCCACCCGAACTGCGGCATCGGCACGATCCTCCTCGTCCACAAGAAGACCAAGCAGATGGTCCCGCTCGCGGACTTCCTGAACCTCGAGCAGGTGCTCCGGGACGTTCAGCAGATCGCGGATAGCGGGGGCGGGCGCACGCGGACGCTCGTCGGGCTCGCGCTGGCCCTGCTTCGCAACTTCGACCCGAAGCGGGCTCCGCCCGGATACGGCCTCGTCGAGCTGTTCCGGCAGGTCTTGAGCCAAATCGGCGCGAGCGGAGACCGCGTGGGAGCGACGGAGGGCGACGCGGCGGCGTTCGAGTGGCGCTTCCTGTTCGTCGCGGGAATGTGGTTCCAGGATCTGTGGAACTACGACTTTCGCCGCACCGAGATGTGCATCATCCCGTACGGAACGCAGATGGGCGAGATCTCGTTCTGCGCCTACAACACCGGGGTCGGCTTTCGCCAAGTCATCGAGAAGATGAAGCGGACCGCGACGGTCGCGGAGTGGTTCCGCACCCGCGGTCGACACCCCGTGTACGCGAAGAACCAGAAGCTCCCGCTTCCCGACGGCCCGCTCACCATCAAGCTTCCGGAGGTCGAGGAGCGGCGGCGCTTGCCGCTCGTCGGGTGAGCGCTCGCGACACGAGGGGTCGATACGGCGTGCCGCGCTTCACGCGCTCAGGCGAGCGCGGCGCGCATCGGGCCCGATGGGTCGGGCCAGGCACGGCTGGCTCTTGGAGTGCCCGGGCGCTCTGTCGGCCAGGCCGAGCAACGCCCGGGAGATCGCCTCCGACCCGGCATCGATCCCCTGGAGTGCCGAATCGATGGCTCCTCGCGTCATGACGTCGATCGCGTCCGCATCGCACAAGAGGCGCTCCGCGTCGCGCAGGGAACGCAGCGCCCGTTCGGCGCAAGTGAGCGCCTTGTGCGTGAACGGGGCGTGGGGACGCCCCCGCTTGCCGCGCGACTCCCGACGAATTTGAGTGGCCCTCTGCTTGAGGGAGCGGACGCTCAATCCCTCTTTCTCGGCGATTCGCAGGAGGCGGACTTGCGTCGCTGGCTCGAGCCCGAGGACCGCGGCAGCGTGCGTGGGCGTCAGCCGCGCTGACTCACACAGCCACGGGTGCTCCCGGGACAGGACGAAAATGGCGACCGCTTCCGTCAGCGCCGACTTCGCGAGGGGACATTCTGGTCGTTCGGCGAGGCGGCGGATCGAGGTGTCGCGATTCCGGCGCCGGCTCTGCCAAGTCTCCGTACTTCCCTGAAAGAACGTGTTCAGAACCAGCTCACCGATCCGTAGCGTGCGCTGCCAACCGCTCTGCCGCTCGATGGCGCGGAGCTCGAGCGCGATGCGCGCGACCTCCCCTTCCGAGATGCTCGACCAGTGTTCCCGTGCTCGGTCGCCGCTCATGTCTCTTCCTCCTCCGTTGGCAACACCGCCAGCAAGCCTATGAATCGCATGTGCCCACGAGTGCGTCAAGCCGTTTGTCGGTGCTCAGTCTCGAATCGAATGCTCTCATGAGTGTTTCTTTTTGGAGTGAGGGTGAGGGGATCGGCGAGCGTTCGCTTTCGTGTTCGTCTCGCCCGTCGTTTCGCCAAGGACCCGAATCGGGTTCAGGGCGGAAGTATCGGAGAACACACCGCTTCATTCGAGGCGACGCGCCTTTTCCTTCGCGGGTTCGCGCTTCAGCCTGCGCCGACTGCGTGGCGCTCGTTCAGTGCACCGGTGTTGCGCGAGCGCCGTCCGTTCGGAGCGCGTTCACGGCGCAGAGAGCGGGAGGCCCGACGCCAACGCCCGGCTCGAATCACAGACGAGCGCGCTGCTCTCGCGCACTAGGAGCGCGCGCGCATAGAACGCACCGGTATAGGCAAATCCGGATCCGCTGCCGAAGGCGATCTCTGCGCCGGGTGCCAAGAGCGTAGGACACGAATCTCCTCCCGGGCCGTTGCGGCCTCCCGGTCCAATCTCGTTATTCGTAGCACGAATTCCGAAAACCGGTTCGCGCCTGGTGGCGTGTGCGGTGAAAAACGGTACGAGTCGAGGGCAAGCCAAGCGCGGTGTGTGCGGCGTGCCCGCGTTTCGTTCCCGCATTTTCTGGAGTGCCAACGACTTGCTGTGTCATTTACAGGGATTGCGCATGCATGGACGCGGTCACGTCGACCGGTCGAGCAAGCGTTTGCACGGAGCGCTAGGCCGCGCTGCGCGACGCCTTCGGCCTCGGGTCGGCAGGGCCGTCGAAGGGCGGGCATTGAAGGCGGCCCGGCGCGCTGGCGCGCGCATGGGGCAAAGCGTTGGCAAACCGAGCTCGGAGCTCGGGCGAGCCCGCAACGCCGTACGTGGTGATCGCCGGCGCGAGCGCGCGCGCGGCCTCCGTCGCATTTTCGGTGCAGACGAGTCCGAAACAGCGTCCCACGGGGAGCGACGCGAGCGCGCGCGCCTCGGGAACGATGGCGACGAAGCCGCTGCCCGCGGCGAGCGCGGTGCCGGCGAAGGCGAGCGCCGCGCGTTGTCGTCGCTGCTCGGCGCGTTCCTCGGGCGCGAGCGCGCCCACGGGCACACGCGCCTCGAGCTCCGCGAAGGATCGGGCGAGCGCGTCGAGGAGCGCGTGCGCGAGCTCCGCGTTGCCTTCGAGCAACAGCCCGCGCGGGCTGAGGCAGCCGCGCTGGTCGAAGAGCGCGACGTCGAGCGCGATAGCCTGCGCGAGCTCCTCGCGCCGAGCCCGGTCCGCGACGGCCTGCGCGTCCGCCGCGAGAATGCCGAATCCAGAGCCGTGCCCGTGCAGGCGCACTCCGGGCGCGAGCGCCGCTCGGAGCTCGTTCAGGGTGACGTCGCTGCCGTAAGCGAACAAAGCGTCGCCGGGCTCCGGCTCCAGAGGGTCCACGAGGGTGAAGAGCCCGGGAGCGCCGCGCAAGAGCAGGCGCGCCATCTCGGGCTCACGCCGTGACGGGCGCACGAAGACCTGCTCCGAGGCGGCGAGCGCGAGCGCGATGGCCCGGTGCGCCGCCGTGAACACGTTGGCGCTGAGGAGCACGTGAGCGCGGGGTGCCGACTCTACGGACGCCGCCAGGCGCTCGAGCTCCGCTTCCGTCGGGTGTGTCTCGAGACACTTGGAAATCGCGAGCTCGATGCCAGCGGCAGAGAGCCCGGTGGACACCGAGAGACGGGCGCGCGCTTCTCTGCCGAGGGGTGTCTCGGGATCTCGGATGCCGCGCGCCGCTTCGAGGAGCCGCTCGAGCCGCGCGCGCGCCGCCGGACTCATGGGCGCGCCTCGAGCAGAGCCTCGAGGGCGAGGGCCCCGCCGCGAGGCGGCGCGCCGGGCGCCCGGCCCCAGAGGGCGCTCCCGCCGTGTCGCCGGCGCCCCCGGTCGGCCGTGAGGAGCGCGATCGCGGAGTCGACGTTGCCGAGATCGACACAGCGGGCGAGGCCCACCTCGCCGTCCGGAACGGGCGCGAGGGTCTCCGGGTCCACGGGCACCACGGAGAGCCAGGGGGGCTCGAGCAACACGTCCGGAGGGCCCGCGCGTCGAACACCGGGCACGGTGCCTTCGTAAAGCTGGCTCGAGAGCTCCGTCATGCCGTACTCGGCGACCACCGCCGCTTCCGGGACGGCAAAGGCCCGGGCGACCGCGCTGCGAAGCTCCGCCTTCGGGATCTCGCGCGTGCGTCCCTTGAAGCCGCCGGTCTGCATCACCACGCTGCCCTCGGGGAGCGGAATGGTGTCGCCAGCGAGCGCGTCGAGCAACGCCGAGAGCGCGAACGACGTCGCGAGCAGAAGGAGCGGCTCGCCCCGATCGGCGGCGATGCGCGCGGCTCGACGGAGGCCGTCCACGTCGATGCCCGCGGTGCTCGCGAGCCAGCGCCCGCGTTCAGCCGGTTCGAACGAACCTCCGGAGAGCGCCCGGCCGTCGAAGCGCTCCATGAAGAGGCGCATCATGAAGCCGAGGGAGGAGGTTGGGGGCTCGGC
>CAYYWA010000381.1:0-5182 GCA_964475255.1 uncultured Sorangium sp. | reverse complement strand
TACTTGAGGCGCCGCGCGCGTGGCGCGTAGCTTCTGAGGGACGACCGATAGCGGCGCGGCAAAAGTCAGCGATCTCGACGTCGCCCCGTCCAGATGGATTCCGTTGGACGGGGCGGGCGGGGAAAATTGCGCGGTGGCCGGCTTCGGTTCTCCGGGGTGCTGGATTTCTCCTTGAATCGGGCTTCAGCCCCTTCGGGGCGTGAGCCTGACTCTCGCGGGGCTTGCCGTTCGTGGCGGGTGGCTCGATGCTGCGGCGCACACGCGGAGGCGGAATGAAACGAAGGCGATTGGGAAGCCAAGGACTCGAAGTTTCCGAAATTGGGCTCGGCTGCATGGGAATGTCCGAGTTTTACGGACCCACGGACGAGGCCGAAGGGATTGCCACCATCCAGCGGGCCATCGAGCTCGGCGTGGATTTCTTCGACACGGCCGATATGTACGGGCCCTTCAAGAACGAGGAGCTGGTCGGGCGGGCCATTCGGGGGCGGCGTGAGGGGCTGATCATCGCGACGAAGTTCGGAAACGTGCGCGGCGCGGACGGATCGTTCCTCGGGATCAACGGGCGGCCGGAGTACGTGCATTCTGCGGCCGAGGCCTCGCTTCGGCGCCTCGGCATCGAGACGATCGATCTCTACTACCAGCATCGGGTGGATCCGAAGGTGCCTATCGAGGACACGGTGGGCGCGATGGCGGAGCTCGTGAAGGCCGGCAAGGTTCGCTTCCTCGGGCTCTCGGAGGCTTCGGTGCAGACGATCCGGCGGGCGCACGCGGTGCATCCGATCAGCGCGCTGCAGACGGAATACTCGCTCTGGAGTCGTGAGCCCGAAGACGAGATTTTGCCCGCGCTCCGCTCTCTCGGCATCGGCTTCGTCGCGTACAGCCCGCTCGGGCGCGGCTTTCTGAGCGGCGCGATCAAGAAGCCGGAAGATCTCGCTCCCGACGATCGGCGGCGCTTCTTTCCGCGCTTCCAGGGGGAGAACTTTCAGAAGAACCTCGTGCTCGTCGAGCGCGTCTCGGCGATCGCGCAAAAGCGTGGGGTCACCCCGGCAGAGCTCGCCATCGCCTGGGTGCTGGCCCAAGGTCAGGACATCGTCCCGATCCCGGGCACGAAGCGCCGGAAGTACCTCGAGCAGAACGTGCGCGCGGCCGAGCTCGAGCTCACTCCCGAGGAGCTCGCGCATCTGGACGAGGCGGCGCCGAAGGGCATGGCCCTCGGCGATCGCTATCCAGACATGAGCACCGTGAACCGCTGAGTTCAGCGGCTTCCGACCGCCCCGCTGACGGGCGTCGCCGCGAGCGCTGGAGCGACCGTCCTGCATCGCGCCCCGTGCGGAGCGTCACGGGGCGCTGCTCGACGTCCGTCACTCGGAGTGGGAGCTTTCCGCGCGTTCCTCGCGCGCGAGCTCGGCGACGCGGCGATACAGATCCCGCTTCGCGCCGGGAACGCTCGCCGCGAGCGTCGCGACGATGTCGCGCGGCGTCTCGCCCGCGCGGAGCAACGCGCGGATCGTCTCGTCGAGAGCCGGTGGGGCCTCGAGCGCTTCGGGCCGCTCGGGCGCCGCGGCGACGACGAGCGTGAGCTCTCCGCGCAGGTCTGCGGCGCTCGCGGCGAGCTCGGCGAGGGTGCCCCGGCGCACGTCCTCGTGCAGCTTCGTGAGCTCGCGACAGAGCACGGCGGGTCGCTCCGGCTCCCGCTCCGCGAGCTCGGCGAGCGTTCGCTCCGCGCGATGTGGCGCCTCGAAGAGGATCACGGGCTCCTCGGACGTGAGGACGCGCTCGAGGAATGCACGCCGCTTCTGCCCCTGACGGGGAGGGAAGCCCAAGAACACGAACGGGCCGTCCACGAGCCCCGAAACCGTGACCGCAGCCGTGACGGCGCTCACTCCCGGGATCGGGACGACGCGGAGCGATGCCGCATGGGCGGCGCGCACGAGCTTCGCTCCCGGATCGCTGACGCCCGGCGTGCCGGCGTCCGTGACGAGCGCGAGGTCCTCGCCCGCGTGCAGGCGCTCGAGCAGGCGCTCGACGTCGCGCTCGCTCGCGTGCGCGTCGTGCGCGACGAGCGGCTTTTTGATCCCGAAATGCGAGAGGAGCGCCCGCGTGTGCCGCGTGTCCTCGGCCGCGACGAGCGACACGGCGCGCAGCGTATCGAGGGCGCGCAGCGTGACGTCGCTCAGGTTGCCGATCGGCGTCGCGACGAGGAAGAGCGTTCCCGCCACGCCCGTCCGTGATCAGCCCACGCCCACGGCGTCACCGAGCGACTGCCGCAAGAACTCCCGGAGCCGCCCCGTCAGGCGTGCCTCGAGCTGCCGCACGCGCTCGCGCGAGACCCCGAATTCGTTGCCGAGCTCCTGGAGCGTGAGGGGCTCGTCCGCGATCAAGCGCTTCTCGAAGATCGCGACGTCCTTGCCCGTGAGCGTCTTTCGGAACTCCTCGAGGCGCTCGCGCAGCATCTCCCCGAGCTCCGCCGTCTCCGCGATGCGATCCGGGCTGGCCTCCAGGGCGGGCAAGAGCTCGAGGCGCGTCGTGGCCTTCTCTTCCGTGTCGCCCACGGGCGCGTCGAGCGACGCGTCCGCGCGCGACAGCCGCCGGTCCATCTCGATGACCTCGGACTCCTCGACGTTCAGCCGCCGCGCGATCTCCGCGTGCGTGGGCTCGATGCCCATCGCCGAGAGCTTCGCCTTCTCCTTGCTCAGGTTGAAGAAGAGCTTGCGCTGCGCCTGCGTGGTCCCGATCTTCACCAGGCGCCAGTTGTTCAGGATGAAGCGGAGCATGTACGCGCGGATCCACCACGCCGCGTAGCTCGAGAGCTTCACACCGCGGTACGGGTCGTACCGCTTTACGGCCTGCATCAGGCCGATGTTGCCCTCCTGGATCAGGTCCATCATGTTCTTGTAGGCGCGCCGGTACTCGTACGCGATCTTCACGACCAACCGGAGGTTGGCCGTGACGAGCCGCGCGGCGGCCTGGACGTCGCCCGTCTGGGTGTAGCGGACCGCGAGGGCGTGCTCTTCGTCGGGGGAGAGCAGCGGATGGCGCTGGACCTCCCGCATGTAGACCTGGAGCGCGTCGAGCCGGGCGAGCGCCGTGTTCTCGCCGTCTGGCTCCCCATCACCGGGGTCACCGGGCTCGGTGCCGTCCTCGGGCAACACCTCGGGCGCCGAGTCGATCACCTCCGGAGACTCGGCGAGCTCTTCCGACTCTTGCTCCTCGCCTCCCTCGATTTCGGGCTCCTGATCGACCGGCGGCGGGGACTCGGCTTTCGCCGTGCGGCGTGGGCCCTTGTGCTCACGTACTCTGGCCAATGGCTTCCCTTCGTATCCGGTGGCTGGGCGGCGCCGTGGCGGAAGTCAAGCCTGCGGCGCCCGGTTGCGCGCGTCAAGGAACGCTCCCTACACATCCCACAATCGGCGAGCCGGTGCGCGGCTCGGGATCCTGACCGTCGGCCGGGGCATCGATGCGCTCGGGGTGCATGCGCGCTCCGGCCAGGGCTGGCATTGATTTCGAGCGCTGCGGAGCGTTCCCCAGATTGGCTGGTTCTGCTATCTCGTGAACGAGAGGGGCATGACCGCATCGTCCGAGGCTCCCGATGCAGCGCGTGCGGGCGCACTGCTGCTCGCTGCGCTGACCGCCGCACCAGACGGGATCGGTCTGGTCGAAAACGGACGACTGATCTACGCAAACCCGTCGCTTTCCGCGCTGCTCGCCGTCGGCCGGGTTGCTGCTGGGACGCGGTCCTTCGAGCCGTCGACGTACCTCATCGATCGCGCCATGCTCCTCCTCTCCCGGCGCGAGACCCGGTTCACCGACCGCATCATCGTGGAGAGCGACTCGGGCCGGCGCACGCTGGCGTTTCACATCACGCGGGCGGACCTCGACGGCCGCTTGCTGGCCGCGGTCTTCGTGCGGGACGCGAGCGAGCAGGCCCGTGCCGAGGAGCGGCTCGCGCGCGCGGACCGGCTGGCCTCGCTCGGGCAGCTCGCCGCCGGCGTCGCTCACGAGGTGAACAATCCGCTCGCGTGCGTGCTGGGGAACCTCGACATCGCGACGGAACGGTTGACGGCGGCTCCGGATTCGGCAGAAAACCTCGGCGAGCGGAGGTCGGAGATCGCGGAAGCGGTCGCGAACGCGAAGGAAGGCGCCGAGCGTGTGCGTCGCATCGTGAGGGAGCTCATGGCCTTTTCGAAACCGGAAGTGGAGGGGCGGGAAGTCGTCAACGTCGAGTCCGTGCTCGACTCGACGGTCAAGCTCGCCTGGAACGAAATCCGGCATCGCGCACGGCTCCTGAAGCGCTACTCCGGCGTCTCTCTGGTCCGGGGGGACGAGGCGCGCATCGGTCAGGTGTTCCTCAATCTGATCATGAATGCAGCGTACGCGCTCGAGGCGCGGACGAACGCGGATGCCGAGATCGCCCTCGCCACGTCCGAAGAGGGCGACCGCGTCGTCGTCGAGATCTCCGATACCGGCGCTGGCATCGCCGACGAGGATTTGCCGCACGTGTTCGAGCCGTTCTTCACGACGAAGGCGGCGGGCAAGGGGATGGGGCTCGGCCTGGCCATTTGTCAGAGCATCGTGCTCGCGCACGGGGGAAACATCGCGGTGGAGAGCCGGCGCGGCGGGGGCTCGACGTTCCGGGTTGCGCTCCCCCGTGCCCGCGCGGGGGCCGCCGTGCCCGCGCCCTCGGTGGAGGTGGAGCGGCCGAGGACGACGGGGGCCCGAATCCTCGTGGTGGACGACGAGCCGCTCCTCGGGCAGACGCTGAGCTTCGCGTTCCGCGGCAAGCACGAGGTGATCGTGGCGGTGAGCGGTCGCGAAGCGCTGGCGCGGCTGGCCGTCGATTCCCGCTACGACCTGGTGCTCTGTGACCTGATGATGCCCGACGTTTCGGGGCAGAACGTCTTCGAGGCGGTGCGGCGCGACCATCCCGAGCTCCTGTCGCGCTTCGTGTTCATGACGGGGGGCGCCTTCACCGAACGGGCTCAGGAGTTCCTCGAGCAGCATTCCGGCCGAACGATCGAGAAGCCCTTCAGCATGACCGAAATCGAACGGGTGCTCGACGAGCTCCGTTGAGCCTCGATTTCGGGCTTCCTCGTCGGGGAAGGCCGAGCCCTCGCGTCTCTCCGCCGTCTTCGCGCCCGTCGTGCTCGCGATAGCGCTGCTATCGCTGCGCGCGCCGAACGCG
>CAYYWA010000380.1:433-5192 GCA_964475255.1 uncultured Sorangium sp. | reverse complement strand
ACTACCCCCAGAGCTTCCCCGTCGTTTCCCCCGACGAGCGAGTCATGTACGTGGCCGCGTTCGTGGGTCCGGACCCCGACTACGCACAGACGGACATCTGGGTTTACACTCGAGCTTCCACGTCCGCGGCCTTTGGCTTTTTCCGAATGATGGACGAGCTCAACACGCCCGCCAACGAAATTCCGAGCTTCATCTCCGAGGACGGTTGTCGCCTCTACTTCGATCGGAACACGGGTGTCCCCTTCGGGTGGGGACGCCCCGACGACTCCGTCTACATCGCAGAGCGCCTGCCCACGCAATGAAGCCGTGGAAGCAGGGCCCCAGACGCGGCCGCGCCTCCAGTCGTCGGCGCGGCCGCATCATGTCACTGGCTCCGATGGGAACCGTGACGGGAGAAGCCCGGTTTAGTCCGTGGCGCGATAGCTTGAGATGCTGCTGGTGCTGTTCGGCATCTCGCACTCGAGGTAGGCGTAGCCGGTGCTGTGGGTGCTGACGCTGCCCACGGACCACCACTGGTATCCCGTGCTACTGGAGCTTGCCCAACCCGTGACGTAGCAGGTCGTCCCCTCACCGTTGCAGCTGTAGGCCCGGCAACGGATGTTGCCGCTCGAGCTCGTGTCGTTCCCGCGAACGACGATGTTGCTGATGCTGCCCGCAACATCCGATTGGATGCGATCCAAGGGGCAGTAGGTCCGGAGGCTAAGGAAGGCCTGCCCCTCCGTTCTTCCACCTTGGTTTCCGACATCGACGCCCCCGCGACACTCGTATGAGGCATACGTCGTGACGACGTCTGCCCCGGCACTGCCGCTGACGAGCAGCGCCCCCAGACACAGGCCGCCCTTTGCAAGAGCCTGCAAGACATTTCGCTGTTTCGATTTCATGTTGTTCTCCTCCTTCACGGGGAGAGCGCAGCAACGAGTCGCCTTGACTCCCCCCGCAAAATCCTCGAGTCCAGGCGTTCGCCCCGCCCGCTCCGTTCTCATCCACCGGCGCTGTCGGCCTCTCGTGGCTCGTTGAGCTCGCGGAAGGGGAATCCGGTTCGCCCGGCAAAGATCAAGAACGTCCCGTCGTCGCGCCGTCGGATCGTCCCCCCTTCCGCGAGATCGAGCTTGCGGAACACGTCCGCAGCACCCGCCGCGGGCTCGGCCTTGAGCTCGATGCGACACATCGTGTAACGGCATTCCAGCTTCGACAGCTCGTAGCCCTCGATGGCCGCCACGCGCTCGCGAAGCGAGGTTTCGTCGGCGTTGCTTCCGCCTTCGTCCACCGGCTCGTCGGCAAAGCGTTTTTCGAGCGCGGCGTATACCTCGTTCGTCCTCGTGCGCTCCTGCTCCACCAGTTGCTCTTCGGTCAGCTCCGCTTTCGCCTTCGACGCCGCTCGGTCCGGCGCTTCGTCGTCTCGGTCGGGCCGGTGCTCGAGCTCGGTGTTCCGATCCTCGCGTGTGGCCGACACCGCGTTCAACTTGGCTTGCAACCCCAGGACGCGGGTCTCGAGACGCCGGACTCGATCGTCCACCTCGTTCGACTTTGCGGGCTCCGTTTCGACGCGAGCCGGCTCCGCCTTCCCCCGCTTCGAGCTCGCTGCTCCTTCGCTCCCGACCAGCGCCATCCAGACCAAACTGGCCCCCAGCGCTCCACCGGCCAGCCAGAGGAGATAGCCTCGGCGTCGCCGGGTCGGTATCGTCGCTTCCGTGCTCTTCATGTTCTGAAACTCCACGCGATTGTGGATGGCTGCTGAGGCAGTTTCATGAGCTCAGGCGCTGCGCGCGCGCGTCAGGCGCCCCAGTGCTCTGCGCGTCCCGAATGCCGTCCACCCACGACAGTGCCACCCCCCCGGGTGCCTCGAGCGCCCAGGGGGGAGGTATCGTCGTTCGTGCGGCGTCAGCCCAAGCTCGGGAACCTGCGCGGAACGCTTGTGCCGCTCACGTCACCTCGCTCACGCGCTACTTGATGATCGGAACGGCGTAGTGGATCGTGATCCCCAAAGCGCCGGAGCCACCGCTGGTGAGTATCACGCCATAGTAGTCGTTCGTGAACGGCGGGACGGTCCAGTACATCCATCCCCAATACCCCGGATTGAGTTGGATGTTGCCGCTGCACCAGGAGCCGCCGTCCTCGCAGATGTACACCCAGGTGGTGTGGCTGCTGTCGTTCAGGGCATAGACACGGTCGGAATTTTGATGGGCAAATGGGTGATTGTTGTAGCCAACACTCGTGGTCAGGTAGTGCACCGGCCCCGAGTACCAGCACCCCCAAGGTAGGTGCTCCCAACTGCTCCCCACGAACTTTCGGCACACGTTGTCGAGGAACCACTGGTACGACTTCTCCACGACCGGCGAGGAGACCAGCGGGAGCGCAGGAGCGCCGTTCGGCGTCAGCGACGCGACGGTTCGCCGGTAGTCGCTCAGGCGTGCGTCCAACGGCTTCAGGACGTCGGGAGCCTCCACCTCGGGCGACAACGTCCGCACGACCTCCGCGAACGTCTCCTTCCAGATGGCCGTCGCGCCGAGCTCGTTGGAATCGCTCTCCGAGCCCGTCACCACGGCCTGGAGGATGCCGCCCGTGTGCTCATAAACGGCGAAGCGACCCGTCTCCGAATAGGCGTGCTCGTATACGAGAACACCCGGCTCGCTAGCCTGACCGTTCGCGCCAAACGGCTCGGCTCCAGCCGCCGGCGCCATGCCGTCCGCCGTGTGTGCGCCGGAATCGTCCTCCGTCGCAATGCAGGCCACGGCGGTCGATAGCGCGAGAATCCCAACGACTACTGCACTGTTTGCTCTCATTTCGCATACACCTCCGCTCGAGAAGAAGCGCCAGGCTTCTCCGTCCCAACTACGTGCTGTTCAAGAACCCGGGTCGGTACTTTTCGATGTACCGACCAAGACGCCGGAAGACCCCCTCGAGTGACGTTTCAGAACGACTGCGGGAAGTTGGGCCACCACGATGGGCGAAGCACTTCCCCTGCCAGTACCGCACAAGACCTGGACCTCGATAGCGTTCGACCCATGTTCCTCTCCTCCGCGTCGTCGGCTGGGAGCAGACGAGGCTGTGCTTGCCCGCGATCAGGGCGGGTGGCCGCGTAGCGCTGTCGCCCGGAGATCACCCAGTTCACGCGTATTACGGGGCTGGGCTCCTTCTTGGTCGTTCTTTGTTGCCCCGCTTCTCCGGTAGAGGCTCGCGGCCCTCCCGCAAGGCCGCTCATTCACAACGCGCAACGCCCGACTGCGGGTCGTAGCCGCAGGCCGTCGCGCACGTCTCTTCGAACGCGCGGCCGTCCCGACGACAGATGGAAACGGTCCGCGCTCCCGTGCACCGACCTGTTTCGTCCCCCGCGCACGCCACCGACTCGGCACAGCGGTAGCCGCCCTCGGCGTCGGTCCAGCCGCAGCTGAGCGAGCCACAGTCTTGGGTCCGCAGCGCACCGTCGTCACACCAAACCGCGCGGCCGTCGAAACAGCGACCCACCTCGTCCACGTCGCCGCACGCCCGCGTCGGAGCGGGCTGCTCACCGGTCAGCGGCTCGATCCAAGCGCCGAGCCCATCGACGCGCTCGTAGTAGTCGAGGCCGCGACACGTGACGTCGCCTTTCGACAACACCCCGAGCACCGCGACCTGCCCCGTTTCGTCCCGAACGAGCAGGGGGCCCCCGGAATCGCCGCTACAAGCCCCCGTCTTCCCCCTTCCATCCACGACGACGTAGCGCTGGTCCAGCTCCGCGACCGCCTCGACGAGGAAGGCGAGCGGATGCTCGGAATCGCTGACACTTCCCACCCCAGCGATCGTCGCTCGACTCAGCTGGCCCACGCTCTCGAGCGGCTGACCGCTCAGCCTGGCCAACGGCAGTCGCGTGGTCGTCGCACCGCACGAAGGAGCCTCGACCTCGAACAGCGCTACGTCCCGCGACGCATGGCGCTCCGCTCGCAGGATCCGTGCAGCCGGCGCGCCCGCAGTCGTGAACGACGCCCCTTGAAAGTGCGTGCAGTGGGCCGCGCTCAACACCCAGCGCGGCGCGATCCTCGTCCCCACACAGAACTCCCGTCCGTCCCCCGACTCGATGATGCCAATCGCCTCGCGCAGCTCCGGCCCCTGCTCCAGGTAGGTACTCTCGGCCACCCCACCAATCAACGACGACGACACGACACAGATCGCGTCTTCCTCGGCTGGCCCCGAGCAACCGACGAGCTGAAGAACGACGACCGCGGACGACAGCGCGCGAAGCGCCGCGCATCGTGTCCACGACACGGCGCACGCTTCGACTCCCGAGCGCGTCGCGTCCTCGTTCACTCGTGACACCCCTGATGGCAGACCGAGCGTCGACCGCGGCCACACGCCGATGTGCGACCTTGCCCGACATATTAGGCCTCCGTCCGCGCTCATTTCGTCCGACCTCGACGCGAAGACGTCCGGGACTACGCGCACGGCAACGAGATTGGTCGCTATTTCGGGTCCCGATATCCCAGAGTCTCAAGCCCGGAGATGCGGACCACTTTCTGCTGCGTGTCGGTACCAACAAGTCTGCCACCTTCGAGCTCGAGTTCACGTTCGTTGCCGCAGGAGGCGAGCAAATTCCCGGCGACTCGGTATCGGTCGAAATATTCGTTCCACGGACGCCGCAACCGGCTGCTCGCCTCGTTGCCCGCTAGAACGCCGATCGGTTTGACCGCTCGGCGTTTTTCGTAGGGGCGGCACGCGCCGCCCCTGGGGGGCGCCCGGGGGGCGGGGGGGGGGGGGGGCCCCCCCCCCCCGGCGCGGGGCCGCG
>CAYYWA010000380.1:0-423 GCA_964475255.1 uncultured Sorangium sp. | reverse complement strand
TTTCCGCATAGCTCGGCGCGTTCCTAACCGTTTGGCGCTCTAGATCTCGTTGCCGCCGCCCAACGGCGGTTTGCAACGGACGCCGCTCGCTTTTCACTCGACCGGCGCGTAGGCCACTTTCCGCGTCGTGCCGGCGCCCACGCATCTGCTAGCGTGACGCGAGCACGGGCGGCGCTCGACGCGATTTCTCGCTGCTGCTCCGCGAGACGCGCCGGCTTCGCGCCGCTCGAAGAGGAGACGTTCATGAGAGCCTTGCTGATCGACCGCCACGCGCCGCACACGGAGCTCGCGCTGCGCGAGGTCCCTACCCCTGCCCTACCCGCGGGGCACGTGCGGGTGGAGGTGCTGGCTGCAGCGGTGAACCCGAGCGACGTGGCGAGCGCGGAGGGGCGCTTCGCGGACGCGCGGCTGCCGCGCGTTCTT
>CAYYWA010000379.1:0-5211 GCA_964475255.1 uncultured Sorangium sp. | reverse complement strand
GCCGCCGCCCACCGTGGCCGAGACGCGGCCGCCGTCGCTGCCGCAAGCGGAACGCCCGCGGCTCGCGCTCCGTGCCCTGCTCGGCCTCTTGGGTCTGCTCGTCCTCGCGTACGTCGCCAATCACCCGCGCGTTCGCCGCCTCGAGGATTGGCTCGGCCTGCGCAGCGCGATCACGGCCGGCTTTCCTTTCGTCGCGCTCGGGTTGCTCGCTCGCCATCCTGCCGTGGGCGTGCTCACCGATGACGTGCTCGTCGCGCTCACGCCGCTCATCGACTTCGGGCTCGGGTGGATCGGATTTCTCGTCGGGTATCACCTCGACCTGCGCGCGGTCGATCGCTTGCCCCGTGGCACCGCGCTCGTGATCGCGCTCGACACGGCCATCCCGCTGGTCGCGATCGGCGTCTTCTCCGGCGTCGCGTTGATCGTGCTCGGCTTCACGTGGCACGACGGCTTGCTGCAGCGCTCGGCGATCGTGCTCGGCACCGCCGGCGCGATGACGGCCCCGGCGGCCATTCGCGCGGCGCTCCCGGCGGAGCGTGCGTCGCCGGTCGCGCTGTACCTCGACGAGATCGTCGGTGTCCTGGGGCTCGCGACGCTCGCCGCGTACTTCCGCCCCCAGGGGTTCGAGGCGGCCTGGGCGTTGCCCGGGACGGCATGGCTGTTCGTGACGCTCGGGATGGGCGCGACCCTCGGGTTGCTCCTCTACGTGATTCTGCGGCGCCCCGCGGGGCGCGCGGAGTTCATGGTCATCGCCGTCGGCTCCGTCGCGTTCACCGCCGGAATGGCGGCCTACGTGTGGCTCTCGCCGCTCGTCATCTGCTTCGTCGCGGGGGTGGTCATCGCCAACTTCCCGAGCGTGCACCGAGAGACGCTCGGCGCGGCCCTCGAGCAAATCGAGCGGCCCATCTTCCTCGTGCTCCTCGCGCTCGCCGGCGCGCTGTGGGACCCGAGCGACTGGCGCGGGTGGGCGCTCGTTCCGGTGTTCTTGGCGAGCCGCTACCTGGGCCTCGCGATCGGGCGCGCCGTGGCGCTGCGCCACGAGCCCGCAGCGGCCGCGGAGCTCCGGCCCGCCTCGCCGCTCGCGGCGCCGCTCAGCGTGGTGGCGATCGCGATCGTCGTGAGCGTGCGCATTCTCTACGAAGGCCCCGCGGTCTCACTCCTCATCACGGCCGTGATCGGCAGCGCCTTGGTGGCGGAGCTGATCGCGGCGCTCGCCGAACGACGGCTGCGCGTCGGCAGGAGGCGTCCCTCGTGATCCACGCGCTGCTCGTCTCGCTCGCGATGTTCGGGCTGATGCACGCGGCCCGGTCGTTCCTGCCGGCGGGCGCGGATGCGCCGCCGTTCTCCGGGACGGCGCTCGCGTTCGGCTTCTTGCTGCTCGTCGCGTTCTTCGCCGGCAAGATCTTCGCGGCGCTGCGCCTGCCGCGCCTCACCGGCTACATCGTCGCGGGCATCATCGCGGGGCCGAGCGTCGTCGCGCTCGTTTCCCGCGAGATGCTGCGCTCGCTCGGTCCCGTGCAGGGCGTCGCCATCTGCCTGATCGCGCTCACCGCCGGCGGCGAGCTGAACCTCAAGCGCATGCGCCCGTATGCGCGCGTGATCACGTGGATGATGGTGTGCGTGGTCGGGGGCTGCGCCGTGCTCTGCACCGCGGTGATCTATGCGCTCCGCCCCTGGCTGCCCTTCCTCGACGGGCTCTCGTCGCAGCAGTCGCTCGCCGTCTGCGGCATCATCGGTGTGAGCCTCGCCGCGATGTCGCCCGCCGTCGTGATGGCGCTGCTCTCCGAGATGCGCGCCGAAGGCTCCTTCAGTCGCACCGTGCTCGGCGTCGTCGTCGCCGCCGATCTCGCGGTCATCGTTTTGTTCGGTGTCGTCGCGGCCGGGGCTCAGGCCGTGCTCTCCGGCACGGCCGACGTGGCCGGTGCGGCTCTGCACGTGTCCTGGGAGCTCTTCGGCTCGGCCGGCGCCGGCGTGGCGATGGGCATTCTGCTCACGCTCTACCTGCGCAAGGTCCGCGCGAGTCGCAGCCTCTTCGTCCTGCTCGTGTGCGTCGTCATGGCGGAGGTCGGCTCCCGCCTCGCCCTCGATCCGTTGCTCGTCGCTCTGAGCGCCGGCCTGTTCATGGAGAACTTCTCCGAGATCGAGACGACGAAGCTCGTTCACGAAATCGAGGGCGCTTCGCTCCCCGTCTACGTCGTCTTCTTCGCCGTTGCCGGCGCGGCGCTACGGCTCGACGTCCTCGCCGTCGTGGCCGTCCCCGCGATCGTCCTCGTCGTCGTCCGCGCGCTCGCGATTTGGGGCGGAACGCGGGTCGCCTCGGGTGTGGCCGGCGCCGAGCCGCGCGTCGCGCAGTGGTCCTTCGCTGCGTTCTTGCCGCAGGCAGGGCTCGCCCTCGCGCTCCCGCTGCTCTACCCGAAGGTCCTCCCTGGTCTCGCCGAGGGCCCCGCGGCGCTCGTCCTCGGCATCGTCGGCATCAACCAGGTGCTCACGCCCATCTTGCTCCGCGTCGCCCTGATTCGAACCGGCGAAGCCGACCAAGCCAAGGAGCTCGACTCCCTCTCCCTCCCCGAGCCCGAAGCACGCCAAAGCCCAAGCCCCGCCCAACCTGGTTGAACATAGAATTCAACCTTGGGGGACCGAGGAGACCGAGCGCAGAGATCCCGACTTGTCGGGCGCGGGACCCACCGCATCCCCTCCGGACCGCGGAGGGCGGGACTGGGTGGATTGGCGCTTCGGAGCTCGGTGAGCATTCGAGTCGTGCGGGCTCGCGACCGTGGTGGGTGCGCCGCGACCGTGGTGGGCGCGCGGGGGCAACGGGTCCGGGTGTTCCGGGCAGGAAAAGGGCGAGATCGACCACACGGGGGCTCGGCTCCGTTTGGGTCGCGTGGGGCACTCACCCTCGAGAATGTTTCGAGGAGAGACTTATCGAACATCGATCCTGCACCGTACATAAAGGCCTGCTGCGAACGAGAGGACGATTCAGCGGATGGGCTCGACTATCACTGAAATCGAGTGTGAGCAGTGCCCCGAATGCAGTCATGAGACGTTGCCCGGGGCGCACTTCTGCACGCGTTGTGGGACGAGCCTGGACGCACTGAGAGCGTCGAGGTCGGCCGTCGACTCGGAGCGCCTCGCGCAGGAAGACGAAGGCCGCATCTTTCGCTCGACCGGCGCGTTCGGCGCCGTGGTCACACCGCCCGAGCCACAACGCCCTGCCCCGGAGGCCACGGCCCCCGCGGTCGCTCCCGCCATGGAAATTCGCCTCGAAGACGTGGACGAAGGCTTCGACTTCGGCGGCTCGGATCCCGCCGAGCTCGTCCCGCCCTCGCCCCCCAGCTCGGCGCGCGCCGCCCGTGTCGAACCCGCGGCACCGCCACCCCCGCCGATTCCTCCGCCGCTGCCACGCAGCGGGATGGGGCCTGCCGCTCACGGCACGCAGCACGCCGAGGCCAACGAGAGCCGCCCGAACAATCCAGTACCCGTCACCCACAATGAAGGAACGAGTTCGATGCCCGATTACTCGCGAGAAGAGGTCCTGAGACGTGTTCGCCTCAAGCAGAGCCTGAAACGGGTCGGACTTGCTGGGATCGATCTCTCGGGAGCGAATCTCGAGGGGGTGGATTTCAGCCGCGCCGATCTGGACGGCGCGAATCTCAGGGACGCCAACCTGAAGAACGCGAACCTGCAGAGCGCGAGCCTGCGCCAGGCCATCCTCGAAGGCGCGGATCTGTCGAACGCGCGCTTGCACAAGGCGGACCTGGAGGGAGCCCGGCTCGCTGGAGCGACACTGGACAAGGCGGAGCTCTCGCTCGCGGAGTTCGTGGAGGCCGATCTCCAGCACGCGAAGCTCCGCGGGGCGCGCCTCACGTCGGCGAACCTGGAAGAAGCGGACTTGTCGGATGCGATCCTCGACGACGCGGAGCTGCGCGGCGCCCAGGCCGCCGGAACGACCTTCGCTCGGGCGTCGCTCTGCCGCGCCAACTTGGGGCGCGCGGACCTGGCGGTGGCGGACTTCACGAAGGCCGACCTGCGCGGCGCCGATTTGCGCGAGAGCACCGCGTCGGGAGCGATCGTCACCGGAGCCCGGGTGAGTCGCGGGGCCTTCGCGCGCGCCCGCTTGGACGAGCCGCTCGAGGCGAGCTGGATCCGGGGAGTGAGCGACGCCGCGGGAGACGGCGCGGAGAGCATGGAGGAACGGCTCGATGGAATGGCGGCGCTCCGCTTCCTGACGGCCGAGGACGAGAGCGCCGCGCAGGAAGCGAACGGGACGCGGTATTTCGGCAAAGGCGACGTGCTGCGCAACGCGACGCTGGAGTTCGGCGCCGGCTCCAAGATCCACGTGGACAGCCGCTTCGAGAACTGCGCGATCGCGCTCGGCGAGGACGCGGAGCTGGTGATCGGCGAATCCGGCGTGCTCCGCGACTGCCAGATTCTGGGTCACGGGAGCATCGTGGTGAACGGGTGCTTCTTCGAGCGCCAGAGCCCCGGGATCGCGGGGCCGAAGAGCTTGGTGGTGAGCGCGCGCGGAATGCTGAAGGGCGCCGTGGAGCAGGCTCCCGATTCCACGGTGTTCGCCTTCGAGGCGGGCTGCCGGTTGCGAGTGAAGATCCTTCCGCCCAGCGCCCAGCCGACCGCGGAAGCGGCCGAGTGAGCCACCGAACCCACAGAACTCGTCACGAGACGATCAGCACACGAACGCGGAGCCGAGGACCATGAGCGATTCCAAATCAGCCGATCAACGAGAGCTGCGCACCGTCGTCGAGCAAGGGACCCGGATCAAGGGCACGCTCGCGTCGAGCTGCCCGATGGACGTCCACGGGCACGTTGAGGGTGAGGTGGAGGCACCGGCGCTCTACGTGAGCGCCACGGGTGCGCTGCACGGACGTGCCAAGGTGGGGACGATCCGTTCGGACGGTGAGCTCTCCGGCGAGTTGGAGGCCGAGCACCTCGAGCTGGCGGGACGCGTGTTGGACCAGACCGTGATTCGCGCCCGCTCGTTGCAGGTGAACCTCGCCTCCGACTCGCGACGGCTGCAAGTGGTGTTCGGGGAGTGTGAGCTCTCAGTAGGGGACGAGCCAGCCGAGCGCGAGCTCGAGGCGGAGGCGCCCGTCGCGGCCGAGGCTGCCGCGGAGGCGGAGGCCGCGCCGCCCATCGCCGCGGCGCCGCGCGAGAGCGGCGGCGCGCCGCGCGCGGTGGCGGCCGGGTCGGCCG
>CAYYWA010000378.1:4623-5251 GCA_964475255.1 uncultured Sorangium sp. | reverse complement strand
CCGCCCCCGCCCCGGGGCCCCGCGCCTCGGAACGGCGGTGGGCGGGGGCCTCGGCATGCGCGGGCCCGCCGCGATCGGGGCGTTCGCCACGAAGCGCGGCGTCCCCGCGCACTCCGTCGCGCTCGCCGCCGCGCCGGCCGCGGTTCCCGAGCGCCCCCGACCTGCTCCGTCCGCGGCTGCGAGCGGGGCTCGGGTGCCCTGCGCGCCGAGCCCTGCCGGTTCGGCGTCCGCCGCACGCAGCGCCTCGCCCGCGACCGCGCCTCCGGCGGACGGGCGCCCTCCCGCGCTCACGGAGGATGGGAAGGTCATCCTGAATCGCGCAGGGCTCGCGGAGCTCCAGAAGCTTCCGGGCGTCGGCGCGAAGCGCGCCCAGGCCATCCTCGCCCTTCGAGAGAAGCTCGGGAGGTTCCGCCGCGTGCAGGATCTTCTGCGCGTGCGCGGGATCGGACCGAAGAGCTTGAAGAAGCTCGCCGCTCGGATCGTCCTCGACGACGAGCCCCCAAAACCGGACGCGGACACCACGGAGACGGAGCGCTCGCGGGGCCCGAGTCCGTGATGCCGTGGCGCGCCCCCCCCCCGCCTGGGGCCGGGGGGCCGGGGGCGCGGTTTTTTTTAACGCGGCGGGCGG
>CAYYWA010000378.1:0-4613 GCA_964475255.1 uncultured Sorangium sp. | reverse complement strand
CCCGGCGAGGGAGCGCGCGGGGGGCCGGAGGCTGGGTGGCCGTCGCGCGCCGCCGCGCGCCGGGGCGCGGGGCGCGCGGCTGCCCTTTTTTTTAAACGCGTCCTGGCTCGTTCTCGGGACGTCAGACGACGGCCGCGCGCAAGCGCGCCACGAGCGGATGGATCTGCCGATGCCGGAGCTTGTAGAGCGACCGGTTCGCGACGAGCACGCTCGAGACGGGAAGGATCGTCTCGAGCTCGACCAGGTGGTTGTCGCGCAGCGTGGCGCCCGACTCGACCAGGTCGACGATGAAGTCGCTGAGGCCCACGAGCGGCGCGAGCTCGACGGAGCCCTGCACGTAGATGATCTGCGCCTGCACTCCCCGCGACGCAAAATACTCCGAGGCAATGCGCGGATACTTGGTCGCGATGCGCGGCACACTGGTCATCTCGGCGCCGCTCGGCCCGGCCACCACGAGGCGACAGCGACCGATGCCGAGATCGAGCGGTTGATAGAGGTCATAGCCGCGCTCGCGCAGGACGTCGCGGCCGCTCACGCCGAGCTCGGCTGTGCCGTACTCGACGTAGGTCGGCACGTCATCGGGCTTGAGGAGCAAGAAGCGGAGCGAGCCGTCCTCGGACTCGCGCACGAGGCGCCGATCGTCGGCTTCGATGGGCGTCGGATCGATGCCGGCGCGTCGGAACAACGGCGCGAGCACGCGCGTGATGCGCCCCTTCGGGATCGCGATGGTGAGGGGACGGCTCATGGCGCCTCCACGCGGATACGCTTGATGTCGGCGCCCACGCCGAGCAGCTTCTTCTCGATCGCTTCGTAGCCGCGATCGAGGTGGTAAACGCGGCGGACCACGGTCTCGCCTTCGGCGACCAGGCCCGCGATCACGAGGGACGCGCTGGCACGCAAATCCGTCGCCATCACGTTGGCGCCGGACAGCTTCGGAACGCCCTCGACGATCGCCGTGTTGCTGTGCGTCTCGATCCGAGCCCCCATTCTGAGCAGCTCCGGAACGTGCATGAATCGATTCTCGAACACGGTCTCCGTGAGCACGCTGCGGCCACGCGCCGTGGCCATCATGGCCATGAACTGTGCCTGCATGTCGGTCGGAAATCCCGGGTGCGGCGCGGTCGTCACGTCGACGGGCCCCAGGGTCTCCCCGCGTCGCACCCGCACGTGGGCCCCCTCGCGCTCCACCTCGACGTGGGCCTTTCGCATCTTCACGACCACGGGCTCGAGGTCCTCGAGCGGCGCATGCTCGAGGAGCACGTCGCCGCCCGCCGCGCCGACAGCGGCCATGAACGTCCCGGCCTCGATGCGATCGGCGATCACGGAGTGCTCGAAAGGCGCGAGCTCGTCCTTGCCCTCGATGTGAATCGTCGTGGTCCCGGCTCCATCGACGCGCGCTCCCATCTTGTTGAGCACGCGCCCGAGCTCTTCCACCTCCGGCTCACAGGCACAGTTCACGAGCGTCGTCCGGCCTTTTGCCAGCGCCGCCGCCATCATCAGGTTTTCGGTGCCGGTGACGGTCTGAATGTCGAAGACGACCTCGGCGCCCCGGAGCCGCGGCGCCTCCGCCAGGATGTAGCCGTGCTCGACCTGGATTCGCGCGCCCAGGGCCTCGAGACCCATCAAGTGTTGGTCCACGGGGCGCGCGCCGATGGCGCAGCCACCCGGAAGCGAGACTCGGGCTCGCCCGTAGCGGGCGACGAGCGGACCCAAGACGAGCACGCTCGCCCGCATCTGCCGAACGAGGTCGTACGGGGCCTCGGGCCGCACCGCCCCCGCCGGGGCGTGGACTCGAACCTCCGGGATGTTCAGCGTGACCTCCCGGCCCAAGAACCGGAGCAGGGCCGCCGTCGTCTCGATATCGCGCAGATTCGGCACGTTCCCGAGGGCGCTCTCGCCGTCGGAGAGCAGCGTCGCGCACAGGATCGGCAGCGCGGCGTTCTTGGCGCCGCTCACCCGGATCTGCCCGTGGAGGGGACGGTTGCCGCGGATCGAAATGGCATCCATGGAGTGCCCGGGCCGTACGCCGTCTGCGACGCCTGCGCAAGAATTCCTTGTTTCGCGAGGGCGGCCCGCGCCGCCCCTCCCCGACGAAGGGAGCGCGGCGGGCCCCGTCCCCCGCGGGCACTCCGTTCGACGCTGTTTCCCGCAAATCTCGGCGTGTTCCCAACCGTTCGTCGCTCGAGACCGAGTCCTGCCAGCCGGTCGAGCATCCTGGCTGGAACCTGGGTTCCGAGCGGACACCGGAGGGGTGGGCCCCGATGAATCCGGTGGCCAGAGAGCCGTGGCCCAGCGCGAAATCCGGAATCTGCCCGGCGCGGCAAGGTATTAGGCTCGGGCGATGCTTCGGGGTCGCCTGTCGTGGACGTGGGCCGTGCTCCTCGGCTCACTGCTGTTCGCCGAGCCCGCACGAGCGCAGCCGCGAGCCGTGAATTTGAGGCACGTCTGGGTCTCTCCGGACCCAGAGGCCACGCTCTCGCTCGAGCCTGCCCGCACCCCGGGACACCTCGAGTGGAACCTCGGCGTGTGGGCCTCGTACGCGAACCGCTCGATCGAAGTCAGCGATCCGGTGCGCGGTACGCTGGGCGTGCCGATCCAGCATCGGCTCGCGTTCGACACCGTCCTCGGCATCGGCCTCATCGACAGGCTCTTCGTCGGCGCGGTCCTGCCCCTCGTCGCGTACCAGGTTGGCGATTCGGTGCAGCGGATCGTGCCGAGCTGGGAGGATCCGGCGACGACGGCGCTCGGCGATCTCGCCCTCGTGACGAAGGCCTCGCTCGTCCCGGGTGGCGCGCTGGGTGGCTTCGGGCTCGCCGCGCTCGGCCGCGTCACGCTGCCGACGGGCGACGGCACCTCGCTCGCCTCGGAGGCGGCGGTGACGGCGGATTTCCGGCTGCTCGGCGAGCTCAGGATGGTGGCTCTCGAGTTTCGCGCCGCGGCGGGAGCGCGGATCCGCGGCGCCCGCCCCGAGCTCGCCTCGGTGAAGTTCGGCAACGAGCTGCCCTGGGCCGCCGGCATCACGCTCCTGCCCCAGCTGCTCGGCCTGGACGCCGGAGGGAACCTGCGCTTCAGCCTCGAGTCGCGCGGCGCGATCGCGTTGACCCCGAGCTTCGGGGCCTGGCAGCAGTCCCCGGCGTTCCTCGACATCGTGTCCCGCTATCAGTTCAGCGACTTCGCGCTGACGACCGGGGTCGAGTTCGGGCTCACCGATGCCATCGGCTCTCCGCTCGCGCGCGTGGTGGTCGGGCTCGGCTTCGCGCCGCGCTTTCCCGACGTCGACGAGGACGGAATCCTCGACGAGGACGACGAGTGCGCCGAGCTTCCGGAAGACCGCGACGGCTTCGAGGATCACGACGGCTGCCCCGATTTCGACAACGACGGCGACGGCGTGCCGGACGACGTCGACGAGTGCCCGAACGTCGCCGAGGATCTCGACGAGCACGAAGACGAGGACGGCTGCCCCGATCCCGACAACGACGGCGACGGCATCCCCGATACCGAGGATCGCTGCCCGAACGAGCCCGGCGCGGCCGGTACCCCCGGCGCGGAGGCGGGCTGCCCGGCGAAGGATCGCGACGGCGACGGGATCCCCGACGCGAAGGATCGCTGCCCGGCCGAGCCCGAGGATCGCGACGGCTTCGAAGACGACGACGGCTGCCCCGACACCGATCACGATCGCGACGGCGTCCCCGAAGGCGAGGACGCGTGTCCCGAAGAGCCGGGACCGGAGCGCGCGGATCCAACGCTCACGGGGTGTCCGAGCCCGGACGAGGACAACGACACGTACGTCGGTGACGCCGACCAGTGCCCGAAGGAGCCCGAGGACTTCGACGGTGTTGCCGACGACGACGGCTGCCCCGACCCGGACAAACGCGGCGCGCGCCCTCTCGCCCGTTTGGACGAGAGCCGCGGCACGCGCGAGCTCGTGCTCGCGCGTCCCATCCCGTTCGTCGGCAACGAGGTCGATCCGCGCGCCGAGCCCGTGATTCGCGCCATCGCCGCGCTGCTCGCCGCGGATCCGGAGCTCGTCATCCTCGTCGGGGTCCGCCCGCCGGGCGGCGGCGCGGCCGCCGAGCCGAGCGCCCTGACCCGGTCGTTCTCCGGGGGCTCGGCGCTCCGGCGCTACGCCTACCGGGACGACGCGGCGGAGACGATCGCCTGGAGCGCGGTGCGCAAAGTGCCCGGCGCGGTGCAGCACGGCATCGGCTTCCTGGTCCTCGGCCCCGAGACGAAGGAGAGCGCTCCGGCCCCGCGGGAGTAAATGCATCGTGCGGCCCGCCTCGGCCGACCGAACCCTTCAGCACCCGATGCACCGCACGTTTTGGCTCGCCGTCGCGCTGGGACTCGCCGTCTCGAGGGCGGGGCTCGCGCAGGTCGCGTCGTCCGATGACGAATCCGAGCCGCGGCGGGGCTCGCTCCGCGAGCGCTTCGGGGCCTTGCCCGCGGAGCGCGCGCTCCGCAGCTCGGAGCCCGCAGAGCGCGAGCGCGCGCTCGAGCGCCTGGGAGCGCTCGGAACGCCGCGCGCGCTCGATCTCCTCGTCACCGCGCTCGAGCCGAGCGGCGCGGCGCAGGCGCCCCGCGAGCGGCTGATCGCCGTCCGTGCCCTCGCGCGC
>CAYYWA010000377.1:0-5418 GCA_964475255.1 uncultured Sorangium sp. | reverse complement strand
GTTTTCCGCATATCTCGGCGCGTTCCTAACCGTTTGTCGCTCTAGAACGCCGATCCGTTCGACTGATCGGCGTTCTAGCCTTGCTTCGTAGGGCGGCTCGCTCGTCGCTCTAGGCCGTCGTCGAGGCGGCTTTGGGCTCGGCGGGCTTGGCGGCGGTGGGCCGGGGCTCCCGCTTTCCTGCCCACCAGGCCTTCAAACGCGCCATGCTGAAGGGGCGCGAGTAGCCCCAGAGCAGGAGCACGCAGAGCGTGAAGTAGAGCCAGCTCTGGGCGGTCCACCGGTCATCCACCCAGTAGTAGCCCCAGGGCGGCCACTGCAGGAGCTTGCCGATGGCGCTCGTCATGAGGATGGGCACGCCGAGCTCCGGTCGCACGCTCACCAGCGCGGCCGCCACGATGAACATCGAATAGTAGTAACAAGTGAGGTTCGTGAGGCTCATCACGAGCGGCAAGCTCAGAGCCGTCCCGACCCACAAGAGCTTCGTGCGCCGGAGCGCCCACACCGTCCAGGCGAAGATGCCGAGGACGATCGCGACGAACACGGGCTTCATCTTCTCGAAGCGCTCGAGCCGCCCCTGCTTCCAACCCTGGAACGGGTCGTCGAGGTTGTCGTCGCGCCCGAAGCGCATCCGCCCCTCCCAGTTGTGGACCAGCATGGTCTCGAGCCCCATGTGGTTCGTGAGCGGCGTGTTCTGGTGCGTCTTCAGCGTGTGCTCGTAGAACGCCTTGTACGAGTCGGCGCCGGTCACGACGATGCTCGCGGGAACGAGCGTCCCGAGCGCCACCACACATCCCAAGATCACGCGCCGGTGATCGGGATGCACGAGGGCGAGCAGCCCCTTCGCCGTATCGCCGGGAGCCCGCTTGCCGTGACGGATCGCCTGAATCGTCCAGATCGCGATGATGATGGCCCAGCCGAACACGAACAGGCCCGGGAAGATGCGGAGGAGCGCCGACCAGGTGAGCGCATACCCCGCGAGGAAGAAGCGGCGCTTGCGGGCACAGCAGAGCGCGGCCACGAGCAAGAACAGCCAGTCCTGGCGCAGGAAGGCCCCGCCGGTCCAATAGAAGTCCGCCGGCGCGTTCACTCCCCAGAACACGGTGGCGACCGCCATCGTGCGCCAGCCGAACGCCCAATAGAAGAGCAACACGATGCCCGCGTGCAGGAGCACGTCGATGCTCGCGAGCACCTTGAAGAAGCTGTCGTCCGCGCTGCCGAAGCTACCGAACAGCTTCCCCGTCATCGTCCAGACCGGCGGCGGGTTGTAGCCGTGGTCCTTCTGCATCCCCTCCCAGTAACTGCCGGCCGCGGAGCGCTGAAACCAGTCGATCTCCTTGCGGAAGGTCTCCCAACGCTCCTTCGTGAAGTGCTTTTTGCACTGGTCGGGATCTTTGAGAATGTACGTCTGCGAAACGGGCTTGATCAGGTTCACCCGAAGGTCGCGGAGCTCGCGATTCTTCACCTGCTCGAGCCGGCCATTTTCGATCTCGGCGACGAGCGTGCACTCGTAGAGCCGCTCGTACCCGACCTCGCTGAAGTACTTCGAGCCGAGGTAATAGTGATAGAGCTCGTGCCGGTGGTAGTACTCGGAGTACCGAGTATTGGGGTTGAAGAAGTCGAAGAACGCGAAGAAGGCCAGGATCGCGAACACCCACGCCACGCGTCGCCGCGTGCGCTCGGGGATCCGCACCGCCATGCGCCGCGCGCGAATCTCGTAGAGGAGCAGCAAGGCCCCGCCGAGCGCGAGGCCGATGCTCAAGAGCTTCGTGAAGCGCTCCCACGTCTCTTTCGCGAAGATGGGGTTCCCCCAGAAGAAATCGTTCGGGCCGGCGAGGAAACCGAGCAACGATTCCGAGACGGCGGACATAAGAGTCATGTTCGCGGTAGGCCTCCCGCCGCGTGCTCGCGGCTCGCAGCGTCGTAGACCAGGAGCGAAAATCCGGCAACGACGGATTGACGGCACACCGCAGCGAAGACAAACGAAAAACGGGCCGGGTCACCCGCTTGGGGACCCGGCCCGCCGTAGCGATCCCCGAAACCCGGAGGTCTCGAGAGACACCGAACGAGCCGCGCGATCCACGCGCAGCGCCGTCCGGCGTCGAGGGCTCTCAGCGGGCAACGAAGCCTCGCTGGGCCCAGAACGCCCAGTCGCTTTCCAGGCGCTCGACGAGACGCCGCCCTCGGCGACGTCCACGCCACGAGACTAACTCGGGCGCACCTCCGGGTTGGGGGTACAACTACTAGCCATTGACTCGACCTCCTCCGGCAAACGCCGGACGCCCCGTTGCCGGACCGACACGCGAGAGCGAAGCTCGACCGGCGCCGCCCGGAGTATGGGACGCTTCCGTAGGGAGACCGCCAGGACGCGGTCTCTTTGCCCTGGTGCCGCTGCGGGGGTGCTCCCCCGCCGGATCATTCCGGGAGTAAGCTCCACGCTGCACGTTACGGAGGACCATAGCACGCGCCCCCGTCCCGCTCTAGAACCGACCCCTCGGTTCTCACAGAAAAGCGACGGAGCGGACGGCTCCCCACGCCTCCCCAGGCCCACCTCATCCGACCTCGAGGCTCGCAGAACCTCGCCTCGAGTCCCTTCGGGAGATGGCGGAGCGCACACCCCCCGTGCCGCGTCCGTCGGAGTTTCGTCGACGAAGCGCGTCGGCGATTTTCAACGAGGCCCGCCCGGGCGTCGCGCCCGGATGCGCTTTCGATGCGCGGCGAAGCCCGTCTCAGCTCGCCTGCGGCTCGGGCGCACTGCTGCCCGACTTCCGCTCGAGGGCTTGCTCGAGACCGATGCGCGCGCGCTTTCGCTTCTTGAGCCGCTTGCCCTTGAGGGGCTTGGCGAGCCACTCGTGGCGGAGCCGAACGTTCCACACTGCTCGATTCGACATGCTGGCTCGGGCCACTAGTACCGCTTCCCGCAATCTGCAAGGAAATAAGCCTAAACCCCGGCACGGCTTGCACCCCGACGCGCCCGCACCATGATTCGCGGGGCGGTTTCCCCACCCTGCTCGCGGGGCCTGCTCGCGGGGCCGAACCGCCGGAGTGCGATGGCTATCACGATGATCAAGAAGCGGCTGGCGAACGGCGAGCCGTGCCGCAAATGCGCCCAGGCCGAAGATTTGTTGCGCCGACGCGGGCTCTGGGAGCGCATCGACGAAATCGTCGTCGCCGACGAAGGCAATCCGGAATCACCCGGGATGCGGCTCGCGGCCGAGCTCGGCGTCGCGAACGCCCCGTTCTTCGTCGTGGACGGTGACGGCGGTCGAAAGGTCTACACGAGCGTGCTCGCGCTCGTCGGTGAGGTCCTCGCGCCGCGAACGAGCGGCGCTGCGAGCTCCGCGTCGTCGGCGCCCTCCCCTGCCGAGCTCGAACGCCTCGCGCTCGAGCTCGAGCAGGCGGAGCCAGCCGAGATCGTGGGGCGTGCGCTCGAGCGATTCGGACGCAACCTCGTGATCGCGTGGAGCGGCGCCGAAGACGTGGTGCTGCTCGACCTCGCCGTGAAGAGCGGGCGTCCTTTCAGCGTGTTCACGCTCGATACGGGCCGCCTCCACCCGGAGACGTACCGTTTCATCGATCGGGTGCGGCAGCACTTCGGGATCGAGATCGAGGTGGTGTTTCCCGATCCGGCGCGCGTCGAGCCGTTCGTTCGCAAGAAGGGGCTCTTCAGCTTTTACGTGGACGGCCATGAAGAGTGCTGTGCGATTCGCAAAGTGGAGCCGCTCGGTCGCACGCTCGCTCGCTACGAGAGCTGGATGAGCGGGCAGCGTCGTGACCAGAGCCCGACCCGACACGACGCCCGCGTGGTCGAGCTGGATACGCGGCACACGGGGCCGAACGGACCACTCGTGAAGTGGAATCCCCTCGCCCGCGCGACGCTCGCCGAGGTGTGGAAGCACATCCGGGACAACGAGCTTCCGTACAACGAGCTCCACGACCGCGGCTTCGTCTCGATCGGCTGCGAGCCCTGCACGCGCGCCGTGCGCCCGGGAGAGCACGAGCGCGCAGGCCGCGGGTGGTGGGAAGAAGCGACGCGACGCGAGTGCGGCCTGCACGAGCCGAAGAAAACGAGCTGAGCGATCGCCGTCGCGACGCCTTCGGCCGAGCGAGGCCGAGCCGTCCGAGCAATGCAATCGCCGCCCCGCGCTGCGACGACGAGGCGCTACGCTTCGCGCCCGGGGAGCGAGCGTGTCTCGGCCTCCGCTTCGATCCGCTCTTCGCCGTCGCGCGGGGCCGATACTTCCGCGCGAACGGGAAGGCGCTCACCGAGCGCTTGAGTCAGCCGGGTCACGAGCTCCGGAACCTGGGCCACGAGCGCGGCCCAGGGGTTCTCGGGGCCGCCGTCCACGGTGAGCAATCGCGCCTGTCCGTGCTTGTCGACGGTGATCGCCGCCACGGGCTCGAGCTCCACCGCGCCGCCCGCGCCCTGCCCGCCCGAGCTCCCGCCGACCCGAGCGCCCTGCGCGCCCGCGTTCGCGCTCGCGGCGCCGAACGCGATCTTGAGGCGGTGCACGGGGATGACGATGGCGTCGCCGGCCTTCTGCGGCGCACCCACGATCGTCTCGCTGGTGGAGATGCCGTGCACCCCGGAAAGCAGGCTGCTCACGATCTCGGAGATGTTGCTCTTGCTCATGGGGCGGTTCCTTCGAGCGCCTCGGAAGGCGGCGGGCGTCGCTGTCGGCGCGCTCGGGGTCGAAGCATGCCCCAAACGGCGCCGCCGAGCACGCGCCCAGGCCAGAGTACGAGCCGTCCCTCCGCGCGCAGGTGGAGGCGATCTCCCCCCGTCCACTCCGGGGTGTGGGAGAGGCGGACCGTCGCGGGCAGCACGCAGGCGAGCGCGGAGAGCGCGCCGGCGAGGCCCCCGGTCAGCGTGACGTCCCGAAAGCAATACGTGACCTCGACATCGAGCCCGCCGATCTGCACGTGCCGCCCCGTGCCGACGAGCACGTCGGCCGCGCGCTCGACATCGAGGTCCCGCACGCGCTCGCTCACGGGCTTTTCCGGCTTGCGTTCCCGTCGGCGCTGCCGGGGCTTGCCGCGCCGCGTGAGATCGATGCACCGCCCGAAGACGTGGAGCTCGAGCCGTGTTGGTCGACCCGCGGCGATGACACCGGCCAGCGCGAAGAACCAGACGCTCGCCCCGAACGCACACGCCCAGGCTCCGCTCGGCTCGAGCAAGGCCTGCAGGTTCAGATCGATCCGCACCGCCGCGAGCAGCAAGCCGACGGCGAGGACGACGACGCTGAGCGCGAGCACGATCCAGAGCTGCACGCCCGCTCCTTCTGGATTGTTCAGCGCGGCGCGGCGCTCAACCGCGAGGCCCCAAGCGCCGAGCTCCCGAGGGCTCGAGCGCGGGCTCCCCCTCGGTGTGCGCCGAGATCTCGACGCCGTCGCGCACGGTGCCTTGTTTGCTGCCGTCGA
>CAYYWA010000376.1:1030-5454 GCA_964475255.1 uncultured Sorangium sp. | reverse complement strand
TCGTGATCGATCCCTTCTGCGGCTCGGGCTCGCATCTCGTCGCCGCGCTCCGCGTAGGCCGCCGCGCGATCGGTATCGACATCGATCCGAAGTGGGTCAGCGAGTCGATCGAACGCATCGAAGCGGAGCTCCGCCATTCGACTCTGGGCGCCTCGAAAAGCGGGCAGGCCTCGCTCTTCGCAGGCACCCCGCAATCGCCCGAGGAGGCCAACTCGCCATGACGACATCCACCGCCGAAACCCAGCACCCAGTCAAAATCTCGCGCTTCACGCGCCAGCTCCCCTGCGACCTCACGCAGGACGAGATCGTCCAGCGCGCGCGCGAGTCCGCACGGCTCGCCGACGAGATCGAAAGCAAAGAGGAGGCGCTCAAGGCCCATAGCTCCGTCGTGAAGGCCGCGATCGCCGACATCGAGAACCGCAAGCGGAACCTCGAGGTCGAGATCCGCAACGGTCAGATCCTCCGAGAGGTCGAGTGCGAGCAGCGCATGATCTACCGGACGCGCCTCGTCCAGGAGGTGAGGCTCGACACGCAGACCGTCATCGCCGAGCGTCCGATGTCGGAGGAGGAAACCCAGCTCGAGTTCGACGTCGTCGCGCCGCAGAACGACGCGGAAGGCGACAATGACGAGCCGCCCGAGCTCGAAACCGCGAAGCGCAAGGGCGGGCGGAGGAAGCGGCCGTGAGCGAGCCGGAGTGGGGCATCGTCGAGCTCTTGGGACATGTCCGTCTGGCAGGGCGCGTGAGCGAGGTCGAACGCTTCGGCGCGAAGCTCGGCCGCATTGACGTGCCCGACACGCGTCCCGGCGCGACGCCGGACGCGATCGCCATCACGCACCTGTTCAACGGGTCGAGCCTCTACCGTTACACGCCCTGCACGGAAGAGACCGCGCGTCAGGTTGCAGCAACGAACCAGCCGGCTCCCGTGCACCGCTGGGAGCTGCGGCTGCCTCCCCCGACCGAGCGGAGCGGCGGCGACGAGGGAGACGACGACTGCAGCTCATCTGAAACCGTTCCCTGGTGACGATGTTCACGGTCTTCGGCATCGATGCTGCGCTTCCGGGCCTGGGCCTGGTCGCCGTGCCGAGCGACTGGGCTCTCGACTTTTCCCGCGTTCGTCGTGTCACGCTCGAGACGACACCGGGCCCGCCGGGGCCCGCTCGCATGGGCGCGCTCGCTCGCGACGTGTGCCGCTGGATCAAGTGGGCGCGGGGCCGCGGGCAAGCCGACGTGTGGATCGAGGGCTCGATCACCAACAGCCCGGACCTAGCCTACACGGTCCGTTCCCAGCTCAAGCTCGCCGGCGTCATCGAGGAGTACCTCTGGCGTGAGCTCGGTGTCGAGTGCGGCACGGCGGAGCAGAGCACGGCACGCAAGCTCTTGCTCGGCAAGCTCCCGAAGTCCGATCGGAAGAAGGCCGTCTTCGCGGCGCTCGAGCTCCTCACGCCGACCAATTGGGACGCGAACGAGTACGACGCATTCGTCACGGCGAACTACGGGCTCCAGGCAAACGGCGTGGCCTACCTGACGCTCCGGAGCGATGAGCAGAGGCGCACCCCGAAGCTCGCGGGCTTTTGTAATCCTGCTGCGCTCCCGAAGGGTCCGAACGGCCGCAACCTCTGCCGGCAGTGCGGCCGAGAGGTAACCTCGAAGAAGCGGACGTTCTGCGGCCCGGAGTGCGTCGAGGCATGGAAGATCCGGACGCAGCCGTCGTTCGCGCGGCGACTCGTGCACGACCGAGACAGGGGCGTGTGCGCGAAGTGCGGACTGAAGACGAGCGAGCTCGCGCGAGAGCTCAATGCGCTTCCCCATGAGCAGCGGAGAGCGCGATTGATGGCTCTGGGGTTCGGCCGGCGAACCCACCTCTGGGAGATGGACCACATCGTGCCGGTGGCCGAGGGCGGCGGCTCGTGCGGGCTCGAGAACCTCAGGACTCTGTGCGTGCCCTGCCATCGCCGGGCGACCGCGGAACTCCGGGAACGACTTTCGGCGAGGAGGACGGCGTGAACGATCGCGAGCGGTTGAAGCGCACGGGGGACCTCCCCGGCATTCAAACCATCCTCGAGTGGCACGGCTTGGAGGTAGACAAGGCCGTCGTCATCACTGAGCACATCGTGACGGCCGCCCAGGCAGGCTTTCTTAATCGCAAGGTGCAGGACGTCGTCTCGAGGTGCGAGTCGCCGGCAGAGCGACAGTTCCTTCTCGGGTTCTTTCTCGAGACGTCGCGCTTTCGCGTGCCTCCACCGGAGTGGCCTACCGCGCTCACCGTCGAGATGAAAAAGGGGGACGACCGAACCCTGTCGTTCCGAATCTCTCCGCAGTGCCAGATCGTCGACTGGAACTGGTCGTGCACCGCGTGCACCCCGGAGCAAGTCGAGACCGGAGAGTGCCCTCATGAGGCACCCGTCATCGCGCGGTGTGACTTCCGTGTCTGGACAAGCGATCCATGGGTTTCGCTGCTGGTCGAGATCGATGGCCACGATTTCCACGATCGCACGAAGGAACAGGCCGCGCGTGACCGCGCGCGGGACCGAAGGATCCTCGAGCAGCAGCCCGAAGCGTTCACCGCGATCGTCCGGTTCACCGCGTCCGAGGTCTATGCCGACCCGGTCGCTTGCGCCGCGGAGACGGCGAATGTGCTCTGGCGTCGCCACTGGCACGTAGCTCGTGAATTGGACTGCGCGTTCGACCGCGGCCTGACAAGTCGAGGAGAGACCGCTCTACTCCAGGCGCCGGCGCCCGAGAGTGAGCCCGCGAACGCCGGCGCCGGCGCCGGCGAGGAGGTTACGGCCTGATGGTCTGGGGACGCTGGGACGATCACGCCCCGTTTCACGGGAAGTTTCTGGGCTTGTCGAACGACGCGACCGCGTTGATCTGGCGGGCCGTCCTCTGGGCGCGCGGCCCAGGAGCGAAACGCCCCGGCTTCCTCACGGAGAAGCAGCTCGCCGCGCTCCGGGGCGACATCGGGATGGGCCGCTTCCGCCTGGTGCTCCGCGAGCTCATCGAGGCAGGCAAGCCGGCGCACGAGTACGGGATCCTCGTCCCGGCGGATGGTGGATACGAGATCCACGACTTCGACGACTACGGCCCTCCAGGTCAGGCCGCCCCCCCGCGCGAGGCGCCTCCGAGCCAGCCGCCCTATCAGCCGAAGGTTTCGGAGTCTGCCCGCCGGGCCGGACTGGTCTCCGCTGAGGTACGGCGGCAGCGGTACGGTAGCGCGCAACCCCGAACGGGTTCCCCGAACGCTCCCGAACAGTCCGTTCGAGAGGAGCCGCACGGACTCCCGAACGGAGTCCCGCACGCCGTCGAACGGCCCCGAACGGAAGCGTCGACCGGCCCCGCACGGCCTCCCGCCCGGCCCCGAACGGGTTCCCCGAACGCTCCCGAACCGAACGGAGATCTAACCTGTCAGGTTTCTTCAGAATTTCCCGATCCCGATCCAGGATCTAGTACTACTCGCGCGCGAGAGCCGTTCGAACGGAACCCCCGAACGGAATCTCGAACGCTCCCGAACGGACCGTTCGACCTCGAGAGCGCCCTGAAGCTCCCGATCCAGCAGCGAGCAAGCTGCGCGAGCGAGCCTGGGGGCCCAGGTGGATACCTCTGCCCCGAACGCTGGCCGGAAGTCGTCTCGGCGGCGAAGTCGTTCTCCGACGCGTGGGGTCAGCGTTTGCGGATCGGGAACTACAGTGGCGACGCGGGCGTGCGCGCGCTCGTGGTGTTGTTCGCCGCCGGCTTCACCGTCGAAGAGCTCGATCTCGCGGCGAAGCTGACCTTGAGGAACCCGTGGTTCGAAGAGCGCCGCCGGCGCGCGCTTCGGAACCTCACGCCCGAGGTCGTGCGGCAGACGCTCGCGCTCGCCACCGAGGCAAGCGCTGGCGGAAGCCGGTCACGCAAACCCGAAACCTGGAGTGAGCGCCGCGCTCGCCTGCTCCGAGAGCACACGGCCGAGGAGCTCGAAGCGATGGGCGAGACGAGCCTCGCGATCGAGAAGCGCGGACCCGCTCCGCGCCCGCCCGGGCTGCGCCCCAGAATCGCGTTGCCGCCGGCTCTCGCCCCGTCGCCACCCCCCGAGCCCGAAAACGCGCCGGCGCCCGATTCTGTGGCCGCGGAGGGCAACGCCGGTGGCTGACGGCGGGCACCTCCCCGTCCGGGCGGACCTCGACGCGGAGGCAGCCGTGCTCTCCGCCGCGTTGCTCGACGACGGCGCCGCCCTCGAAGTCGTCGATAGCCTCGAGCCCGCCGACTTCTGGTCGGACGCGAATCGCATCGTGTTCGAGTCGCTCTGCGAGCTCGTGCGCGCGGGCAGCCGAGCGGACGCCGTCATGTTGTCCTACGCGCAACCCCCCTCGGGCCAGCACGAGCGGATCGGCCGGAAGGCGTACCAACCACAGCTACCCCCCGCCCCCCCCCCCCGCCCCCAAC
>CAYYWA010000376.1:0-1020 GCA_964475255.1 uncultured Sorangium sp. | reverse complement strand
CCGCGCCTCGGGCAAGCTCGAGCGGAGCGGCGGGATGGCGTACCTCGCTCAGCTCGCCGACGCGACGCCGGCCGTCGCCCACGTCCGGGACCACGCGAAGGTTCTCCGGGATCTCGCCCGCCTGCGGCGCGCGCGCGACACGTTCCGAGCCCTCTCCGCCGAGGCCTCCGCGGTCGAGCTGGGCGACGTGGACGAATGGCTCGAGAAGGCCGAAACGCGCGCCTACCAGGCGACGGCCGAGCGCCGCGGCATCGAGGAGACGGCCGTGACGTACGGCGAGCTCGCCGTCGAGACGTACCGGGCGATCGAGGCGGCCGCGGACCGGCGGGAGCGCGGCGAGCCGGTCGGCTACGGCGTGACGACCGGCCTGCGGTGCCTCGACAACCACCTGGGCGGCTACCTCGGGGGGCAGTTCGTCGTCATCGCGGCGCGCCCGCGGTGCGGCAAGAGCTCGCTCGCGGCCCAGGCAGCGGAAGCGATTGCGGCGGGAAACCAGGCGGTCGTGTTCCTGTCGCTCGAGATGACCCGCCAGGAGCTCATGGAGCGTTCGCTCGCGCGCCGCACGGGGACGCCGGCGCGGGGGCTCCGAGAGGGTGCGCCCAACGACTGGAAGGCATTGGCGAACGCGACGGAGGACGTCTCGCGGCTTCCGCTGATCATCGACGACGAGAGCGACGTCACGCCCCTCCGTGCCCGCGCGAAGGTGCGCCGGCACTACGCCCAGCTCCGGTCGCGGTTTCCCGGCATCGGACTCGGCGCCGTGTTCGTCGATTACCTGCAGCTCATGAATCCCGACCCGGGCGAGGCACGTCGGAGTGAGACGCGCGCGATCGAGCTCGGGCGCATCACGCGCAGCCTGAAGCTGCTCGCCAAGGAGCTGAACGTGCCGGTCATCGCGCTCTCGCAGCTCCGGAGACCGGAGAAGAACGCGAAGGTGCTGCCGCCGACGCTCGAGGACCTCCGAGATTCCGGACGAATCGAGGAGGACGCGGACGTCGTCATTCTGCTGCACCGCGAGGA
>CAYYWA010000375.1:0-5467 GCA_964475255.1 uncultured Sorangium sp. | reverse complement strand
TCGTGCTTCGCGCCCGTCGTGCTTCGCGCCCGTCGTGCTTCGCGCCCGTCGTGCTCGCGATAGCGCTGCTATTGCTGCGCGCGCCGAACGCGAATGCTCCAGGAAATCCGCTTCGGCCTCGGCCATCCCCTCCGGCGTCAGCCCGAAATCTAGGCCAAAAGGGTGAATCTCCCATGCCAGACTCCCACAAGGGTGAATCTCTCTTGCCGACGCGCTCTCCGAGCTTCTGAATACCAGTGACCCGATGGACCACCTCGGCATTGGTAGCGACACGCTCGTGTGCGCGGCTCAGTGATCTGGAATTGCTTCTGAGCTCCGTGTGCAAGCGCCTGGCTTGCCGTCTGGTTCTCGGAGGTGTCCGACGGCTGTGCGCGCAACCTCGACAATCTTCCGGTCGTTCAGGCGGGCAGCGCGGGCGGCTCCTTCGAGACGGCGCGGCCGTGAACGTGTGGGACGGGTCGCCCGACTGATTCGCCTGTACGCCCACGGCACCGCTCGCGAGCGCTCGCGTCGCACGGATTTTGACAGAGGCGAAGCCCTTGGTGTTTCGTGCCCGGAGAGAAGTCGCCGATGGGGAAGACGCGCAAGTTTCGCGGGCAGCGCATGACGCTGCAAGAGTTTCACGCGTACGCCGAGGCCGAGGAGGACGGCTACCGGCGCTGGGACACCACGAAAACCCTCGGCGACGTCTTGCGTCGCGTGCCGCCGTCGACGTTCCGGATCCCGAAGACGCTCTACCACATCACCCACTACAGCGCGTTGCCGAGCATCCGACGCACGGGCCTCGATCCGGGATGGCGCAACGCGCGGACCGGGCTGAACGCCAAGACCGGCGGCGACGCGATCAAGTACATGACGCGCGACGCGTACCTGACCGCGGTGTACCTCGGCACGTCGAGCAACGTCGGCACCAGCATGCTGCCGGACGAGGCCGCTGCGGAGGGTGGCAAGGTCGAGCTGGCGGTCAAGGTGCCGCGGTGGTTCACGATTCGATTCATGCGCTATGCGGACGCCGTGATCTCGTCGGAGTCCGGCACCTTCGACGAGCAGGGGACGGGCAGCACGATCCTCTGCTTCGGCATCATCGTGCCTGCGCACATCTATGTCGTCGATCCGCGCACGAGCCAGCACATCCGCCTCACCACGCTCGACACACTCGATCCCGACCGGGAGTACGATTTCCGGCCCTTCGCGACGCGACCCAGCGACGGCGAGGAGCCGCTGTTGAGCAACCAGGAGCTGATCGAGAAGAAGAAGCGGATGGATCGCATGCTCGAGCAGGCGCGCTCGCTGCCGTCACCGACGATCCCGGACACGCCGCCCTCCCCGCCCGCGGACACGGCGCCGCAAGCACCCAGGTTCGTCATCCCGCAGCAGTTCCTCGACAGGTTGCCCCAAAGCAGCGACGAAGAGAGCTCGGACGAAGAATGGGACGAGACCTGACCGAGCGCCGACGCACGATGCGGACTCGGCAGGGCTCGGAGCCGAGTACAGCGACATATGAGATGCGGTCAGTTTCGCGAGACCTGGTTCCAGCATCCATCGTGCTGCAGTCACCGTCCGCGATGGTTGCTCGCATCTGACTTGCGGTGCACTGGTCACCGTCGACCGCCACGACCCTGTCAGACGTCGTCTACCGACTCGCCTTCGACGTCGGCAGTGCGCTGACGAGGTGGGAACGGGCGTTGGCGAGCTCCGCGCCGAAGAACCGCTCTCACTGGCGGAGCGCCGGCACGCTTCAGTCGCTACACGGGATGGCGTTTGGGATGTTTTCCATCACGCAAACGGGCCAGGTCTCCTCGTCGACCGTGGAGGCGTAAAAGTTGCCGTTGAGCGGGCTGTAGCGCCAGTCGCCCGGATTCGAACAATCCGGGCACAGTGAGGTCGTGTGGAACGACTGACAGACCTTGGCCTCGGCGCGACAGTAATAGTTGCCCGGCATGCGCGGGCCGAGGTTTGCCGTGCACGACGAGCACGCGTCGCCGAGGCCGCAATCCTCGGTCAGGCAGCCCGCGTCTTCGAGCGGACAGCTGCCTCCGGGTGCCGTATCCGGGCATCCTCCAGCCAGCGAGCGTGCCTCGTCGATGGTCGGGAGTCTCCAGTCGCTCAGGCCCGCGATGCTGAAATCCGAGCAGAACGCGGCTGCTTCGGCTTGCGTCAGGGTGCCGGCGCTCACGACGACCACCCAGCCGAGCCCGGTGTTCAAATCGTAGTGGAACCCAGCGGAGGTCTCGTAGTGGATCCAACCCTTGCCCGCTCCCAGGTCACTCCAGTGGAGACACCCGCCGAACTCGACGCTCTGAAAGTCGATCGTGTCGGGATCCGCGTCGGCACAACCCGGATTGGCGATGACCTCCCCGCAGTTGTGTTCTCCGCCGGGGCCGTTGCTGCCGCCGGCGTCAGCGCTCGAGTCGCCGCCGTCGCTCGCGTCGCTGCCGCCCGCGCCGGACTCGAGCGCTTCTCCGCCGGAGCCACCCGAGTCCGCGCTGCCCGAGCTTGCGGTGGTTCCCGCGTCGCCCATCGCTCCGGAAACAGCGCCCGTGCCAGAGTCGCCGCCGCTCGTCGCGCCACTCTGAGTGGAGCCCGCGTCGTCTCCGCCGTTCGCGCCACCTGCGGTGGCGCCGCCGGTGTTAGTCGTGTCGCCTTCGCCAGCCGCCCCGCCCCCGTGTTGCCCGCGCCGCCAGAGGCCGCGTTCTCGCCACCGCTACCCTCCCCGCTCACGGCGCCGTGGTCGCCAGCCTGCCCGCCGTTCGCGCCCTCCGAAGCCCGGCCGCCGCTCGCGGAGGGCGCGCCCCCGAAACCACCACGCGGCTGAGCGTCCCCCCCCTCCGGCCGCGCGCCACCACTCCCCGCGAGGATCCTCGCCGCGATCGACGCCGGCGCTGCCAGCGAACGCACCCTCGACATGGCGTTGGACAAACGGAGTCCGCCGCGAGGTCTTTAAGAGTGCGACACGCGCCGCTGCGGGGGCGCACCCTCCCACGTCGTGGTCGTGGGCGAGCGTGCGGAGCATGAGCCTGCGAATGGGCGCCCGTTTGGGGTGGTGTGCTTCGAAGCGCACCCAGCACCCCTGAAGCCGCGTCGTGATTCTCTCGGTTGTTCCCTCTGGCATCAGCCCGAAACCGAGGCTCAGGGGAGACGACGGCCGGGTGATGGACGAGGGCGGCCGAGGCTTGTCGCGAATCGTACACGACGTGTTCGGACGCAAGCGTGTGTGCCAGCTTCGTCGAGCTCTCGGTCGAGCCTTCGTGTGGTTTCCCGTTCCCGGGACAGGCTACGGGGGAAGACCGTTTTTGGTGATGGCCGGACCCGACGAGCCGATCGAGGTTGGAGCGGTGGACTTTTCGTCCATGTGCGTCGATGGCTGAAGCCTGACGGTGCGGACCGTCGGGGGCCTCGCGGTCGACGGCGGGTCGACGGGCGAGCGAGACGGGGCGACGGTACCGGAGCCCAAGAACGGTTTCTCGGCGATCCCCCCGCAGGCGCTCTTCGTGACGTTCGGCAGCGTGGTGCTGGACTGCTCGCCTTCGCGTTCGACACGTGGGTGGCGCCTATCGATCGAAGGGCACGCTGGAGGACTTTTCGGACGACATCTACTGGCTCGGTGGACAGCGAATCGGTGTGAGGGTGACCGGGTCGGAGCCGAGCTGCTTCGAGCCCGTGAATCAGGTCGTGGGTGTTCGAACCGGGCTGCCGGAAGAACCCGCAGCCTCGCTCGAGTCGACGAAGCCATCTCGGGGAGCAGTGCTCGTGGCTCGCGTTCGCGCCAGAGTGCGGGGCGACGGAGACAGGCCAGCGCCACTCGGGCGAGCCTTGCGGTCGAGCAGGACATTTGACGCTCACGTTGCGGGCGCGGGTCCCCGGGAGGTGAGGCGTCGGGAGCGGGTGGTCCGTGTCGATCGAGCCGTGAAGCCGCTGCGTGCTTGACAATGGTTTCCTGGGAAACCATCATCGGGGCCATGGGCGCGCGAGGCCAACCGTCGGCGAAGGCCGACTCGGCGGTCAGCGATCTCGAGAGCCACGTCGGCTTTTGGCTGAGATTCGTCTCGAATCACGTCTCGGGCGCGTTCGGTCGGCTCATCGAGGCACAGGGGCTGACCGTGTCGGAGTGGGTTGCCCTCCGCCGGCTGCTCTCCACCGGTCCATCCACCGCGGGTGCGCTCGTCGACGCGCTCGGGATGACGAAGGGTGCCGTAACCAAGGTCATCGACCGGCTGGTCGCGAAGCGCCTGGTCGCCCGAACGCTCGATCCGAACGATGGGCGCGTTCAGCGCGTGGCGCTCACTCGCGCCGGGCGCGCTCTCGTTCCGAAGCTCGCCGCGCTGGCTGACGAGAACGACGCGCACTTCTTCGGACACCTGTCGGCGAAGGAGCGAAAGGTGCTCATCGATATTTTGCGCGGAGTCGTTCGCCGGCACGGCCTCACGCGCCTCCCAACGGAATGAAAGGCAGTCTCATGAACGCGAACGTCAAACGGGTCATCGAGGAGAGCGTCGCGAGCTCGTACGCCGGAACGAGGGACTTCCCCACCCACGTCAGGGCGGTCGCCGGCCAAGGCGTGGAGAGCTACCGAGTCGACTTCCGCGAGCACGTATCGACCTACTTCCTGCAGAACGGAGAGTCGCACACCGTCAACCTGCCCTCGCACCCGGTCGCCATCGCCGATGGGTTCGACGAGCCCGCCGTCGTTGCAGCGATTCGCTCCATCCAGCAGGGCCAGATCGAATACCCGGAGTTCATCGACCGCATCCTGCGCGCCGGGTGCGTCGGCTACATCGTATGGCTCGCCGGCCGCCACGTCGCCTACTTCGGCCGCCGCGGAGAGACACACATCGAGCCGTTCCCATCGCAGCCGAGCTGAGCCCCGAACACGGAGAGAAACGGGCGCGCCATCGATGCGCCCAGTCCCTGCCGTTCGGAGGAACCGTCGGGCAAGCACCGCATACTGCACGGCGACGGGTGCCGCGGGGCCCCGTCCCGTGCGGCCGGTGCGACTCTGAACGACGAATGCGTTCGCGGAAGCCCATTTCCTGATTCTCGCCGCCGTGCTCGGGACGAGCTGGTTGCCCGCTGCGCTGGCCCAGGAGCGCACGGCTGCTCGAGCGTCCGAGGTCGAGCCCGGGAGACGGGCGCTCCTCGAGAAACACCTCGAGCGAGCGGGAGCGATGGGCTGGGCGGCGCCGTACGTGCCGGCCGTTGCGGGGACCCTTGGAATTGGAGCCGCGGCGGCGATGGCGCTCACCGAAGTCGACGAGCACAAGGACGAGCGCTGGTACGTCATCGGCGGTGTGGCGGCGTTCGGGATCGCCAGCTTTGGATCCTACTTCTTCCCTTGGACTAGAGGGGTGTCCCTAGTTCTCGAGCCAAAGTCTGGCGCAGGCTAGAACGCCGAACGGTTTTACCCCTCGGCCTTCTAGCCGCGTTTAGTCGGGGCGGGCCCCGCCCCCCCACCCCCCCCGGGGGGACA
>CAYYWA010000374.1:4895-5469 GCA_964475255.1 uncultured Sorangium sp. | reverse complement strand
CCCGCGATGCCCGCGGTGCCGCCACTGCCGGCCAGGCCCGAGCCACCAGCTCCCGCGGACCCGCCCGACGTTGCGCCTCCAGAGCTCGTGCCCCCACTGAGCTGCCCTCCGGAACCGGGTGCGCCCGACGCGCCTCCGGACGGGGAGCCGCCGGTGCCCGAGGGTTGAGGATTCTCCTCACTGCAGCCGACGAGAAGGGACAGAACTGCCACGGTTTTCGCCGCGGCGAAACTCAAGAGTCGAAGTTTCATGGATCGCGATGTACGAAAGTGGTGAGACGAAAGTATACCTTTCGTGCTCCTCGGATCAAAGAGAAACAGGGCTCTTCGCTTCGGGTCGTCGGGGTCCCGAGCTGCGCTCGGTCACGCGATCCGACGACGTGAAATGTTCAGTGATCGCTCGGTCCATCCTGAGACGAAAGAAGCGGGGGCGGCAGCCCCCCGGCCCCCGCGCGCGGCCGCCGATGGCGCCGCCGGCGGTGGACATCCTCAGCTCCCGGCCGCCGACGCCCTCCCCCACACCCATCCCCACCCCGCGGCGCTCGAAGACGCGGGCGTGAAGGCGGGCCGCGGCG
>CAYYWA010000374.1:0-4885 GCA_964475255.1 uncultured Sorangium sp. | reverse complement strand
CGCCGGCCCCGCTCGCGCTCAGTCGTACGTTCGGCTCAGTGGTGATGGCGCCGATGCTTTGGACGCAGCGCGTGCTTCACGACGTAGCGACCGATCTGTCGTCCTTGTTTCACGCCGGCCTTCGTCGCGTGCCGCCAGTGAATGCCGCAGTAGACGCGGGACGCCGCGTTCTCCTCGGCAGCCTGGGTGAAGCTCGCGTACGAGCGCGTCACGCCGGGCAGTGAGAGGCTGTCGGCCGTGAACGACGTCTTGTCGCCGAAGACGCGGGCGAGGACCTCCGCGGCTGCGGCGCCGAGCAGGCTGTGCGTGGACGGATAGTCGGGCACGGGCGGCGTGTCACAGTACGGCGTCCAATTCGGATCGCCCTTCGTCCGGAAGTTCCCGTCCTCGTCGCCCTCACGAATGGCCGTGAACGGGCGCCAGTAGTTGTAGTGGTACTTCGCGTCGAAGCCGTTGATGAAGCCGTCTGCGAGCGCCAAGCTGACCAGGCCGAGGGCGCGCGCGCTGTCCCAGAGGTTCAGGTCTCTCTCTTTGGCCACGCCGTTCGCGATGCGCATCCACCCCGTCGCCGACGACTCGTACCAGAAGTCTGCGATCTGGCTCTGCTCGGGAGTGCGGAGGGTGCTCTCCTTCGAGCCAATCGCCTGGACCTCCTGGTACTCGACGGTGTACTGCCGACTCCACAGCGGGAAGGGCGGCGCGGGACGGAAGTCCGTCGCGCGCGGCACGACGAACGGGGCGAGCTCTCCCCAACCCGCGCCGACGACGACGTCGAACGGCGGAACCACCCGATAGTCTCCGGGTTCGTTTCCGGGCTCGTAGGGCTTGGTCAGGGCGCCTTGCAAGTCGTCCTTCGCGCGGAGCGCCTTGATTCGCTTGGCCGCTTCGCGTCCGACGTCGATGCCGCGCCGCTTGGCGTGACCGTTCGGGATCGCCGCGAGCGCCTCCTCGTACCAGGTGTCGACGGCCGGATTCGGCGGGTTCACGACCGCGACGAGGACGTCGCGCGCCGCGGTGGCGACGGCCGCCTCGGGCGAGGCCTTCGGCGCCCAGCCATGATACGCATAGGGCTCGTAACGCCGCTCGATGGCATTGAGCGCGTCGTGAATCGCAATCTGCACCATCGCGAACGAGCGTGTCTGTTCCATGTCGATTTGCCCGTTCACGACGGTGCCCGTCCTGGTGCTCCAGTCGGTGACGACGTTGGCTTCGGCAACGCTCGTGGCGAGCGCGGCGACGAGCCCAAAGCCGAGGGCCGACAGATGAACGCGCTTGCGCGGTGCGGGGGAAAACGATCTGTTGAGCATCGGTGTGGTTCCTGTCGTTTCGTTGGTTGCGGTTTTTGTGCTTTGCTGATGCATGCTGCCCCGACGCTGCGGGGTCGCGACGGCGCACGGGTCCCGAGGTGCCGGGACCGCGTCGTCGCACGGACACGAGGGGCGTCTCGACGAGGTCGAGCTCCGATTGCGCGCTCTCGGGCGCGCGTGCCGATGACGGCGTCGAAAGGCCGTGTCGCGCTCGGCGCGCGACACGGGCCGTCAGCGACGCGCTTCGAAAATTAGATTGAAGGGAGTGGCCAGTGCTCGACGGAAGTGCGCAAAGCCCGCCTTGCGGAACACGTCCGCGAATCGCGCTTCGCCCGCCTGGGCGCCGAGCACGAGCCGCCCACCGTCGGAGATGGCGTGCGCCGTGCAGAGCGCCGTCGAGGCCGAGTAGAAGAGGCGCGCGACGGGCGAGACGTTGTCTTCGACGCGGTCGCTCGCGAACGGCTCGATCAGCATGACCGTGCCGTCCGGTGCCAGCGTCTTGCCCGCGTGGCGCGCGGCCCCGATCGGATCGCCCATGTCGTGCAGGCAATCGAAGAAGCACACGAGCCCGTAGCCGTCGCCAGGGTAGCTCGTCGCTCGAGCCACCTCGAAGCTGACTCGGTCGCCGAGCCCCGCCTCTTCGGCGTTGCGCCTGGCCTCCTCGATCGAGCCCGCGTGGGTGTCGAAGCCGATGAAGCGCGAGCGTGGAAACGCCTCCGCCATAATGAGCGTCGAGTAGCCGTACCCGCAACCCACGTCGGCGACCGTGATGCCGGCTTCGAGGCGCTCCACCACTCCGGCGAGCGCGGGCAGCCACTGGGACACGAGGCTCCCGCGGTACGCGTTGCGGAAGAACGCCGCCGAGCCGCAGTGCAAGCGCCCGTCGTGGTCACCCCAGGGGACGCCTTTTCCGGTGCGGAAGGCCTCGAGCGTCTTCGGCTCGCTCTGCCACATCGCGGCGGTGACCTGCCATGCGTACGGCATGAAGTACGGGCTCTGGTCGTCGGCGAGCACCATCGCTTGCTCGGGCGAGAGCTCGTAGGTGTCGCTGACGGTGTGGTACTCGACGTAGCCGCCCGCGAGCTGTGCGTTCAGCCACTCTGCAACGTAGCGCTCGGCGCATCCGGTGCGGGCCGCGAGCTCCTTCGCGCTGATCGGACCCGCGCCGGCCATGGCCTTGTAGAGGCCGAGCTTCATGCCTATGCTCACCATCACTCCCGCGTGCCCGGCGGCCAGATCCGTGACGGTGCGCGTGAGGAAGGACTCCAGCTTCTGACTATCGATCGTGGTTCCGTTCATGGTTCGTCTCCTCGGGATTTCGAGGGCTCCAGCATTCGTGTCGAACATGCCCTCTGCGCCCATGCGTCGCCAGAGTCGGAATCGCCCGGAAACGGTTCATTCGTGCCACCGCGAGCGAACTTCGCGGGTCGGGTCAGGGCACCCCGAGCTCGGCTCCTGGTGAGGGCGCGCGCAGCGCGTCACGGGTGAGCGAACCGAAATTCTCGAGGATTGCTCGCGATGGCTCGACCGTCAGTCCGGTCTGGTTCTGCTCCCCTTCACGTGAGTCTCGTCGCGCTGCCGGACGCGGTGATCTCCACGTTGAGCGGGATCTTCGACGTGATGAACGCGTTCTCGCTGATGGACGTGCGCAGCGGGATCCCGGGAGGGCGGCCGCCCTTTCGCACGGAAATCGTGGGTGAAGCGGCGGGGAGCCTCGAGCTCGCGAGCAGAGTTCCGGTCACCGTGCAGCGGTCCATCGACGCCATCGAGAGCACCGATATCGTCATCGTGCCGTCGGTTCTGCTGCGTTCCTCGGGGTGGCTGAAGGGCCGCTATCCGCGTTTGGTCGAGTGGGTCCACGCGATGCACGCTCGCGGAGCGGTGCTCTGTTCGGCGTGCTCAGGGGTGTTCTTGTTGGCCGAGACCGGGCTCTTCGACAGCAAGGACGCGACCGTACACTTCGACTACGCACGCGCCTTCGCGAGCACGTTTCCTGCCGTCACGATGCACCCCGAGCGGGTGCTCGTCGTCTCGGGCTCGCGTGAGGAGCTCGTGAGCTCGGGCGCGTCGATGACCTGGCACGATCTGGTGCTGTATCTCATCGCCCGGTATGCCGGCTCCAGCGCCGCGCAGGAAATCGCGCGGATGTTCGCGCTCCAGTGGCACCAAGACGGGTTGACTCCTTACATGGTGTTCGAGGGCAAGCGCGACCATGGAGACGCCGAGATCCAGACCGCGCAGGATTGGCTCGAGAAGCATTTCGGGGTGGCGAACCCAGTCGAGGAAATGATCAAGCACTCGCGCCTCGCCGAGCGCACGTTCAAACGGCGCTTCGTCGCCGCCACGGGCATTCCTCCCCTCGAGTACGTTCAGCGCTTGCGCATCGAGCACGCGAAGCGACGGCTCGAGCGCACCGACGCGCCGATCGAGAAAATCAGTTGGCAAGTCGGCTACGAAGACCCCGCGTTCTTCCGCCGCCTCTTCAAGCGGGTCACCGGCATGTCTCCCGGCGCCTACCGTAAGCGCTTCTGCGTCCCCGACTTCGCGCGCACGTGATCGGGAGTTTCTGGCGCGCGAGAGAACGAATCGAGCTCGGCGTGGTGCGCGCGACTTCGCGCGTGGCGATCGTTGCGTCCTTTTTCGAACCCGTCGGCTCGCTTCGTTCAGGCCGGCCCGTGCATTCAAGGGGGGCTCGCCTCGGGACGTTTCTGGAGCGACGAACGGCTAGGAACACGCCGAACCCTGCGGAAGCTCCGGCGGACGCGGCAGGGGGGACATCTCTGTCACCCTCTCGGTTCGAGCGCCGGGGGCAACGACGTCTCAGCCTAGCTTTCGGGCTGACGCCGGAGGGGATGGCTGAGACCGAAGCGGATTTCCTGACGCATTCGCGTTCGGCGCGCGCAGCGATAGCAGCGCTAGTCGCGAGCACGACGGGCGCGAAGGCGGCGGAAAGACGCGAGGGATCGGCCTTCCACGACGAAGAAGAAATCTAGACTAGGCTCAGGGTGACGAACCTGAAAGTATACAGTGGTTCTGGTTCTAGTTGGAGTTCGTCGGTCGTGGTATTGCTCCGTGCGCGGGCGGTGCGAAACAATGAACCGTTGATCATGGACACGAAGAAGAAGACGCGCGCGGTGGTTCGGTTTGGGACGGCGTCTGCCACGAGCCTGTTGGTGGGCTCGTTCTTCTTGGCGAGCTGCGGCGCCGAGCCCAGTGCCGAGCCGCCCGGTTCTTTTGGCTCCGGTGGCGCATCTCTCGGTTCGGGCGGAACGGGCGGCGCGCTTCCGAGCAGCGGCGGCAACGCCAGTGGCGGCACCTCGACGTTGCCGAGCGGCGGGAGCTCCGGAAAGAGCGGGACCGGAATCGGGGGGAGCTCGGGCTCGCCCGCGATCGGCGGGAGCTCGGGGATGACCGCGACCGGCGGCAGCTCGGGCTCAGGAGGCTCGCCGGGTGGCGTCGCGAATGGTGGCGGCAGTCAGGGCGGCACTGCCCCGACCGGCGGCACGGCGGGCTCGGACGGCGGCGCTGGGACCGCTGGAACGGGGATGGGCGGCGGCAACGAGGGCGGCGCTCCGATG
>CAYYWA010000373.1:0-5508 GCA_964475255.1 uncultured Sorangium sp. | reverse complement strand
GTTCCGGGGCGCCGGCCTGGCCCCCTTCGCCGTACTCTCCGTCGCTCGCGGGCGGCTCTCCGCCGGCGCCCCCGGTTGCGCCTTCTCCCGCTCCGGCCTCGCCGCTCGCGCTGCTGCCGGCCATCGCGGCGTTGCCGCCGCCGCCGGTGAGCGGGGGCGCGCCGCCCGTGCCTCCCGACTTGCCTCCTTGTGGCCCCGTGCCGCCCTGTGCCGTGCCGCCCTCCTCGAGGTGGCTCAGATCCTGAAGGGTGCAGGAGGGGAGCTGGCCCACCATGAACGCGAGCCACGCCACCGCGCACACGGCGCCTGCGGAAACGCGGGTTTGACCGGGCCCGTGAGCGCGACGCGGGCGGCGACCGGAAGGAGCATTCCGAAAGCGAGACGAGCCCATGGCGTCCTCCATGTACGGATTTGAGACAGGGCGCTTAAGCGGACCGCGTCAAAGCCTCCGACGTCGCGACGCGGGAGCCAATGGCGTGCCCGGTACGGTGGTGTGCGCATCACGGAATCACCCGAGGGGCCGTCGCTCGCATCCAGCTCGGCCCGAGAAGCGTTAGTCGAGGATCTCGCGAACGCTGAACGCGTCGACGTAGATATCGGAGAGCTCGGTGACGCCGCTCACGTGCTCGAAATAGATGGTGTACTCGACGAGCTCACAGTCGTCGGCCGTGAACTTGCCCGTGACGTGCACCCACTCGTCGCCAACTAGCGGGGACGCGAGTTGGAGGCCGTACCGCGCCTCCGATTCATCCGAGCACTGCATCTTCTGCGACATCTGCACCTTTCGCTTCACCGAGACGTCGGTGCGCACGTAGGCGGAGACGCGATATTGAGCACCCGGGACCAACAGCCCGGCCAGGTTCTGTGAGGGCCCGTCCCAATGGTCCGATCGAGGCGTGCACGTGACGGAGTACTCGCCTTCGTACGGGTTCTCCGTGGAGACCGCCACGGTGCACCCGCCGTGAGGCGTCCAGCCGTATATCGTCCCGGACTCCGCATCTCCGTTGAGGGCAATATCGTCGCCGAGCACCTCGCTGCTGCCGCCACCTCCCGTCCCGCTGCTGCCGCCTTGTCCGGGAGTTCCCCCTTCGCCGGTGCCGCCGGTTCCCGGGGTGCCACCCTCGGTGGGGGCACCGCCGTCCGCTCCGGCCGCGCCGCCCTCCGACGGGGCGCCGCCTTCCGAGGGAGCGCCGCCTTCGGCGCCCCCGCCGTCTCCGCCGATGCCGATGGCACCCGCTTCGCCGGCTTCGCCGCCTTCTCCAGCACTGCCGCCGGTCTCCGGGGCTTCGCCGGCCGTGCCTCCCGAGCCGCCGCCGTCGGTTCCTCCGGTGCCACCCGTCTCCGCGGCGCCCGTCCCTCCGTTGCTCATTCCGCCCTCTGCGGGGGGCATTCCGCCGGATTCGCTCGACTTGCCGCCCTCGGAGCTCGTGCCGCCTTGATTGAGCGCCTGCTGGCCCGAGTCGAGGTGGCTCAGGTCCTGGAGGGTGCACGAGGGGAGCTGGCCCACCATGAGGGCGATCCAGGCAGTCGCACACACCGTTCCGGGTGAGAGGACCGAGCGACGCAAGGCCAGGTTGCGAGGACGGTGAAGTTTGGAAGAAGCGAGTCGAGACGCACGCGCGCGCAGCACGTCATTTCGGAACGGACTTGAGATGGATAGTCTTAAGCCGGGCGAGTGATACGAGATGATGAATCGTCTTGGAACATGCCGGGCCGCGGGCTGCGAGCTCACGCGATGCGGCGTGACCGCGATCGCCATCTTGCCGTGATTTTTGGTGAATTCGCCCACGCTGCCTAAACATACTTCGGAGGTCAACCGTTCCGGTGGCGTAACGTGCCGCGCCTCTCGGGCCTTTACTTCGTAGCGCTCTCTCTGGTGGCGTGTAGTCTCTACGTGCCCGATGTGGCGAGCAGGGATGGAGTAGGGGGCAAGCCGGGCCATGTCGGCCGAGGTGGTTCGAGCCCCGAATCGGGTGGCAGCGCCACGGGAGGTGCTCCCGACGAAACCGGTGGGAGCGGCGGAGCGCTCGGCAACTGCGACGGCTGTGCCGGCGTCGGCGGCGTGAACGACGGCGGTCAAGCGGGCACGGACACGAGCGCCGCAGGCGCCGACGACGGGTCCGATGGGGGCAATGGAGGCGCTCCGGAGGGCGGTGCCGGAGGCGCTGCGGGCGCTTCGGAATCGCAGGCTGGATCCGGGGACAGCGAAGGCGGAGCTTCGGGAGACGGGGGCGCCGGAGAGGTCCCGGAAGAACCCGCCGCGGTGCACGTCGAAGCCGAAGTCAGCTATCAAACGCTCGAAGGATTCGGCGCGTCCGTTGGGTGGTACGAAAATCTACTGATCGACAATCCGCACAAGGCCGAGATCTACGACGTCATCTTCGAGGAGCTCGGGCTCGACATCTTGCGTCTGCGGAACCGGTACCGCGGAGAGGCCGAGGACTTCGATTCGGCAGCGGCGGAGCTCGTCGAGGCAGCGACGGAGTCGCTCGGGCGCGCGCCGCGCGTGCTCCTCTCGTCCTGGTCCCCGCCGCGCGCCCTGAAGGCGAACGACCGTGAGGACTGCTCGGGGGAGTCGACGTGCACCCTCGCGAAAGACGAGAACGGGTTCGTTTACGACGCCTTCGCCGACTATTGGATGGAGTCCCTCGCGGCATACGCGCAACTCGGCGTCGTTCCCGAGTGGATCAGCATCCAGAACGAGCCCGACTTCATCCCGCCGTCGTGGGAGGGGTGCAAGTTCGCGGCCTCCGAGACGTCCCAGTATCCCGGCTATGGCGTCGCGCTCGAGCGCGTGCACGAGCGCCTGCAAGAGCTCGAAAATCCTCCCAAGCTGCTCGGTCCGGAGACGCTCGGCCTCCACTGGAACAAGCTCGAGGTGTACGGGCCGGAGCTGGATATCGATCTCCTAGACGGGATCGCGCACCACCTCTACGAGGGCGATGCCTGGGAAGACCCGGACCTGTACATCGACCCGATGCGCGCCGCGCGCATGCAGTTCCCGGACAAGCCCAAGTTCCAGACGGAATTCAGCATCCCGGGGCACGACGCTTACATCGAGACGGCCTGGCTCATCCACAACTCGCTCGTGGAAGAGCACGTGGCCTCGTACCTGCACTGGGACCTGATTTGGCAGTGGGGGGACGGGCTCGTCGCGCTCGAGTCGCCGGGCTCACCGGGGACTTGGAAGACCGAGAAGGGCTACCTCGTTCGCAAGACCTATCGCTCCGTCCAGCACTACGCGCGGTTCACGGAGCCCGGGTACGTGCGCGTCGCGGCGATTTCGACGGCGTCCGCACTGCGGAGCACGGCGTTCCTGTCGCCGGACGAGGACCGCTTGGTCGTGGTGCTCGTGAACACCGACGAGGTCCCCCGGCGGACGGTAATTTCCTGGGCCGGAGTGAGCGCGAAGGCGTCGGCGGTCTATCGCACCTCGGAGAGTGAGGATTTCGTGGATCTCGGTGCGCTTCCGGCTGACAAGAGCGTACTCGTCACGCCGCGTTCACTCATAACGGTGAGACTGGATCTCGTGGACTAGAGACCGACGAAAAAGGAAGGGGAGCGAGCCGGGCGCTCGAGGCGTATCGACACACCCTCCGGTGTGTAACCTGGCGCGGAAGGTCGCTTCCATGGGCCACGGTGCGGTGCGCGCCCGACTCGACACCACCGACTTTGCGCGGCGACATAAAGCGCGTGGGTCGCCGAGCCGTACTGCGTATTCGGCACCGCCCGACCCTTTCCGAGGCGTGACCAGACTTGAGGAACTGACCATGCGGATCCGAAAGAGCTCTCGATCAATCGTTTTTGCATTCCTGGGGGGTTGTGCGGTGGCAGCTTGCGGGGACGACGGACCGTCGGATCCGATGCTGTGCCTGGATACTCCCGAGAACTGCGCCGGGAGCGCGGGCATGGGTGGCGGAAGCGGCTACGGCGGAGCGAAGACTCAGGGCGGAACGGGTGGCAAGGCGAGCGGAGGCACGGGCGCCACGAACACGGAAGGCGGTGACGGCAACGGCGGCGACAGCTCGGAAGGGGGCAGCAGCAACGGGGGCGACACCTCCAAAGGCGGAAACACCTCCAAAGGCGGCAACACCTCGAACGGCGGGTCCTCGACCGGTGGCAAGAGCAACGGCGACGCGGGCGATGGCAACATGTCGATGGGCGGCGACGGTAGCGGCTCCGAAGGCGACGGCGGCGAAGGCCCTGACCCCACGGCGGGCGCGGGCGGCAGCGGCGAAGGAAGCGGCGGCGCTCCCGACCCCGGTGGCGGCGAAGGCGGAGAGCCCGAACAGGGCGAAGGCGGCGCTGGCGGAGCCGGGAATTCAGCGAACCACGAGACGGGCGGCGCGGGCGGTTCGGCCGATGGCGGCGCAGGCGGGGATTCCGGGGATCCCGAACCGCTGCCTTCACTGCTCGTCAACGGAAGCCTCTAGTTTGGAAAGGCAGGCTGGGCACAACATGGCGGGACGTTTGCGCAAACGTCCGGCAAAGCGCGGACCGGCTCGTACTCTGGCGTGACAACCGGCCGTGACGGGGCATGGCAGGGCCCTGCCTTCGTCCTTCCAGCGGGCGAGGGGGAGTATCAGGTTTCCGTGTACGCTTCTCACAACGCAGCCGAAGATACGGAGCTCCAGCTACAAGCGAAGTTTGTGTGCGGTGAAGCCAATACCGAAAGCTATTCGTCCATCGAGAAGAAGACGATTGCTCCGGACGAGTGGGTGGAGTTCAGCGGAACAGTGAGCGTGCCGGGGGGCTGCCATACGGTTCACGTCATCGTGAACCAGGACGGCGGCGACGAACCGTTCCCCGACATCTACGTTGACGACGCCTGGGCACTCGATGACGAGGTGGAGAACCTCGCTGGAAACGACGGGGCAGAGTACGGGACGCAGGGATGGCAAGAGTTCGGAGGCACGATGGAGCAGTCTGAGGACTTCGCCCATTTGGGGGCGTACTCGATGAAGACCTCGGGTCGGAGCGCGACATGGAATGGTCCGTCGTTTCTGTTGCCGACGGGCGCCGGCACGTACTCGGTTAGCGCTTGGGTGCTCCACACGGGCGAGGACGATGCGCCCGTTCAACTTTCTGCGAAGATCCTGTGTGGCTCTGAGGATGACGGTGATGCTGACTATCCGTTCATCACGTCGTCCACATTCGCCCCCGGGATCTGGACCGAGCTGAGCGGCACGCTCAACGTGCCGGAGGACTGCATTTCCGTCCAACTCATCGCGAATCAGCACGAAGTGGAAGACTTCCCCGACATCTACATGGATGACGTCGAAGTCGCGCGTGCGCCCTGATTCCGTGCAAGCCGCTGGACTGTCTGGCGGGTCCAGCGAGTAGACGGAGCTCGGCACGAATCGCATCAGAGGGCTCGCGTTCGCGCGCGGGCCCTCTGTATGCTTGGGCGCGTGCACCGCGCCACCAAAGCTCTCGTTTGCCTGATGGCCTGGGCAGGGCTCGCCGGGCTGGGCGAAGCCGCTGCGAATAGCACCGAAGTGCGCGAGC
>CAYYWA010000372.1:0-5529 GCA_964475255.1 uncultured Sorangium sp. | reverse complement strand
GATGCCCATCATGGAGGCGGCGCGAATGCTTTTCAAAGAGGTGGCGTCGTAACACTTCGGCGAGCGCCAAGCTCAGACCTTCCTTGTCCACCTCGGCCAACACATCCCGAACTTCCAAGGCCAGCGTCCCATCGACGGAGAGCAGTCCCGCATCGAGGCTACGAAGCTGCAAATCGCGAGAGGCCTCGACGAGGGTGGTGACTTCGGGTCTCATGGCGTCGCTCATTTTAGCCTCTAGCCGCACTTGGTGAGATTCGTACCTCGGTTTTCTATGTCGAACCGAACGTCGGTCCCGCGCAACCATACCCGGAGGATGTTCCCCCTTGGCTGATACCACCGGCTTCGACGATCTGTCGTAGTCGCTTACTGAGTTGCGCTGCAGCGCCGTGCGCGCGAGGAATCAAGCCGCGTTCACCAGGGGGAAGCTGATCGATCGCCCGCATCATCGCGGCTTCTACTCGTCGAGCCGTAATCGGCTCGGTCGCCTCGACAGCAACGCTCGACAGGTTCGCCGTTCCCCGCTGGATCTGCACGCGAACCATGTTGGGGACTTCCGCGAGACCATAGGGATCCCCGTAAGTGCAGGGATCGACGACGTATGCGTGTGCATTCTTCGAGGCTGCAGGGCCCAGAGGATCCTGACTCGTGTAGATCCCCGCGTGACAATCGTAGTATCTGAACCGATTGTAGTAGAGCCCCGTTTCCGGGTCCTCGTACTGTCCCGGCCAGCGGAAGGGACACGCCGCGCGTGCGCCGCGCACGGTGCAGATCTCGCCGTAGGTGTCGAGCTCCGCGGTCCACACCTCCCGCCCGGCCAATGAGCCGGCCCTCGGTATCGTACTCGAAACGCACGGCCAAGCCGTGGTATCGAAATGCGACGTCGGAGAGACGATCGCGAACGCGCAGCACGTTGCCCTCGCCGTCGTAGGTGAGGTCGCGTACGTTGCCGTCTGGCTCGTGAACGCGGGCGGGCGCGGCCGATGAGGTCGCGCTCAATCCGCTGCGCGTTGCCGTTCGGATCGGTGCGGCCCCGAACGCGCCCGAGCGCGTCATACGTCCAAGTGCTCACGCCTCCATCGGAAGCGACGAGACGCGCGAGGCTGCCAAACCCGTCGTAGCCGAGTCTCGTGTGGTTCCCGTCGGGATCGACGATGGTGACCAGGCGCGCGCCCTGCCACTCGAACGCGCTCGCTTCTCCGAGCGGATTGCTGCGCTCGACGAGGCGTCCGTCCGCGTCGTAAGTCCACGTCCACGTGCCTCCCCGCGCATCGCGGGCGAGCAGCGGTCGATCGGAGCCGTCGTACTCCATCTCGACGGTAGCGCCATCTGGCGTGACACGCCGAACGAGATTGCCGCGCTCGTCGTATTCGGATTCCGTCCGCTGTCCGAGCGCGTCGATTTCGGCGAGCACCTCGCCGTACTCGCTGTACTCGGTTTTCGTGACGTTGCCGAGCGGGTCCGTGGTCTCGATGACGAGGCCGTTTCGGTGCTTGTAGACCGTCTTGTGACCGAGCGAGTTCTCGACGACGGTGATCTGCTGCTCGTCGTCCTACGTTAGCTTGTGATCGTAGATGCCGCCGTCGCCCCACGTGCGCAAGCAGCGCGCGTGCTCGTCTTTGCCGTCGTACTGGAAGTAGAAGCGCAGACCGTTTCGGTCGGCCTCCTCCACGAGCAAGTGACCGTCGTAGCGATACGTGGCGCGCGCGCCGAGCGCGTCGACCACCTCGACCAGGTTTCCCTCGGTGTCGTAGGCATAAGCAACGACGGTGAAGCGCCGGCTCGGGTCGTCGGGGTGCGGCGCCGTGAGCGCCAGAATCCGATCGTTGCGATCGTAGACGAGCTCGAACGACCGCTCCGCGGTGTCGCGGATCTCGACGAGCCGGCCGCTCCGATCGTACAGAAAACGGAGCCCGTTTCCGATCGAGTCCGTGATCGAGACGAGGACGTGCTCGTCGTTGGGTCGCCCGACGTCGCGGAATCGATACGTGTGCTGCGTCGTGTTCGCGACGCGAATCGAATAACCGTGCTCGTCGCGAATCAGCGTGAGCCGCTCGGCGCGGTCGTAGTGTTCTTCGCCTTCCTCGAGGGCGGGAAACGAGATCAGCCGCCCGTCGGGCGCCCGGTACAAAACGATGTCTCGTTCGACGTACAGCGCCGCATCGTAGCCGTGGTGCTAGCCGTGCCCGAGCGGACCGCGATACGTGCTCGTGCTGTACCAGACGCGCTCCCACTTGAAACCGAGCGCCCCCGGCAGCTCCAGATCGACCTTGTCCGTGAACACCTTGCCCGTCGCGACGTCGACCGGGTGGCCCGTCACGGTGCAGATCGCGCGCCGGATGCGATTGCGCCCACGTGGACCGAGGCGGAGCACGTTCGCGAGCGCATCTCCGGCACGCCGAAACCTCACGGTGAGGGCGCGCATGGCGCGACCGAAACGCCCGGCGCCGCGCTGAGCCCGCCGGATCATCGCCCCGAGCCGACCGAGGCCCGCGAGGCCCACGCGAAAACCGAGCGCCATCAGCGAGATCGTCGGTGGACCGCCGATGAGCACCGGCGGCCCCATCGGGATCGAGAGCACGAGGCTCGTCGGCAGCACCATCGATTTCGGCGGCGAGCCCTTCGGGCGGAAGGGCGGCGGCATACCGACGCTCTGACAGCTCAGCACCGGCAGCCCGAGGTGCGACTGCGCGTCGCCATCGACCGCCACCGTCGAGCTGCCCATGAACACCTCGCTCTCGTTCGTGGGCGGCGGCGGCCCGAACGGGCCTCCGAGCGGCAGGTGCGGCACCAGCGCGATGCCCCCCGTGCACCGGGCACGGCGCCCGCGACGAATGCGCCCGCTGCCGCGGCGGCAGTCCTCGGGCTTGGCGCCCCGGCTCAGGGTGACTTGCCGTCAAAAAAGGGCGGATCATCCGCCCCGGAACGCGGCCAATTGCCGTGTTTGGGACTCCAAGCCGCTACGTGTCGCCCTCGGAGGCCAGAGGCGAACGGCAGAACCACAGCGCGCAATCCCGAAAAGCTCCCATTCCCTCGCGTGACCCTCTCGCGTCGTCGCTTCAGCGACGCAGCACGCACCTGCCGCCAACACACGCGCCCTCGCCGCCCGGCACGGCGCGGGATGCGCGGCCTTCCCGAAGAAGCCTCGACTCGACGCCAACGCTCGAGCCCGATCCAAGCGCCGCCGCAGGCGAGAGCCACGGCGCGGAATGCGCTGCTTTCCCGAAGAAGCCTCGGCTCGAGCGTAGCGGCGCAGGATGCGCTGCCTTCCCGAAGAAGCCTCGACTCGACGCTAACGCTCGAGCCCGATCCAAGCGCCGCCGCAGGCGAGAGCCACGGCGATCGGCACGAGCGCGACCGCGAACAGCACGGCGACGGGGGCCGTGAGAGCGAACAGGACGATGAGGATGGCCATGGCGAGCAACGTCGCGAGGGCCGACTCGAGCACGGTGAGCGCCGAGCTCGCGCGCGCGACGAGGTAACCGGCGAGGGGGAAGGCCAACACGACCCCGACGCCGATCACCAAGAGCGGGCCGGCGGAGCGCAGGTCGGTCTCGTCGGCGAGGGAGAAGTCGATGCCGAGCCGCCGCCCGAGCAGGACGCTCGCGAGCGCGAGCACGATGATGAGGCCGAGCGTGACGAACGCGCCGGCGGCCACCCAGCGCAGCATGATCGGGCGCTCGGCGGGACGGAACGCCTCGCGCACTTCGCTGAAGGTGGGCGGCGCCGGAAGTAGCGAGGGCCGGTCGGGCTCGGGGCCCGCCTTGCGAAGCACGAAGTAGGCGCCCACCCCCATCACCGCGAGCATCGGCAGCGTGGCCGTGAGGTACCCCGGACCGCGCCCCCACACGATGTGCGCGAACAGGCCATGGAGCAGCATGGACGAGAGCCACGCCAGCGAGAACCAGCTCGGCCGCGTCCGGCTCGCGCCGAGCGCATAGCCCCACACGCCCGCGAAGAACACGTGCGCGACGGCGCCGAGCAGCGCGCGCAACGCGACGAGCCCGCTCGGTTCGCGCAAGACGGCGAAGGCGCCCTCCGCCGCGGCGAACGCGGACGCCGCGAGCGCCGTGTAACAAATCCCGAGGCGCGGTCGATCGAGGTGGCGGCTCTTGTAGAGCGGCCAGACGACGACGAGCTTGGCCGCTTCCTCGAGCGGTGCCGCGAGCAGAAACGCCGCCATCAACGCGCCGCCGGCGCCGGCCACGCGCACCTCGAAGTCGAGGCCCGTCCAGTCGAGCACGGCCCGCTCGATCGTGGCGACGAGCGCGCCGACGAACGCGCCCGCGCCCGACGTGAAGGCGACGGCGCGCGTCGAGACGAGCCCGTAGCGCGAGAGCCGGCGGAAGATCGCGAAGCCGAGCCCCAGCGCGAAGACGGTGACCGCCAGCGCGAGGAGAAGGGTCATCGCTCAGAAGTGCAGGCCGAGCACGAGCATGGCCGTGACGGCGCCGCCGATGCTCGAGCCGTCGCGCCCGTACACCTCGGCGGCGAGCTCGGCGTTCTCTCCGTCGAGGCCGGCGGCGCCCTCGAGCTTCGCCTCGTCCACGCGCGGGCGCGTGAGGAACAGGAGATCGCCAGAGAGATTGCCGCCGATCGAGAACGTCTTGCCCACGTAGTAGTCGAGCCCGACGCCCCCGCGCACGTTGAAGCCGCGCACGTCGACGCCCGCCTGCTCGAAGGCGGCGCCGAAGCTGCTCGCGTCGAACGACCCGAGCGAAGCGTACCCGCCCGCGAACGAGAAGTACGGCTCGAGCCGCCCGAGCGGGATGCGCATGCCCAGCTCCGCATTCAGCGTCCAGAGCTGGTAGTCGGAGAACGTCGCGAGCCGGAAGCGACCGCCGAGCGTGAGGAAGATCAGCCGCACGCCGAGTCCTGCGCCCGCGGCGAGCCCCGTCTGCGTGGTGGACACCATCCCCGCATCGACGAGGCGGTTCGCGTGAAAGGTCTGGAGCCCGAGGTGCTGAACGCCGACCTCTGCGTTGATCCAAAAGAACTCGAGGCCGCGCCCGGTGTCCTCGCGATCGGCCTGATCGAGCTGGTACTCCGTCGCCGTCGCGTCGTAACCGGTCGATGACGGGTCGATGGCAGGCGGCGGAGCGAGGCCGCCCGAGCTCAGATCCGACGCGGCCAGCGCGGGGGCCGGCGCGACCACGGCGAGCAGTGAAAACGCGAGTTGACGAAGCAAACCGTTTCTCCTCGGTGTTCCTGGGCCTCGAGCAGCGACGATCCTAGCGCTGCTCGGGCTCCGCTGTCCGGCGCTCGATCACGCCTTCGGGCCTTGCCCCCGCGGCGGGTCCTGGAGGAAGATGAGCCCGCTTCGAGCCACGACTCGCACATCGGCACACCATGCATCACTCGGCCAAGCTTATCGTTTCCCTTGGGCTCGGAATCGTCGGCATCGCGGGCTGCACGCTCATCGCCGATATCGATCAGTCCAAGATCATCGACGACGGCACCGGCGGCACGACGACCAGCACCGGTGGCACTACGGGTGAAGCCGGGGCTCCGCCTGCCGAGGGCGGCACGGGC
>CAYYWA010000371.1:0-5567 GCA_964475255.1 uncultured Sorangium sp. | reverse complement strand
TGTCACTACGGTTGAAGCCGGGGCGCCGCCTGCCGAGGTCGGCACGGGCACCGGCGGAACCACGGGCGCAGCCGGCGCACCGCCTGCCGCCGAAGGAGGTGCCGCGGGCGCCACGGGAGGAACCGTCGGTGCGGCGGGCGAAGTCGGAGCCGCCGGCGAGGCCGGTGGCGGCGCGGGCGGGGTGGCCGACGGCGCGGCAGGCGCGCCTTCGTCCGAAAGCGGCACGGCGGGCGCGGACGATGCCGGTGGCGCCGGTGGCGCGGACGACACCAGTAGCGCGGCCGGCGCGGAGAGCGCCGGTGCTGCTGGAGCCGCCGCAAACGAAGGCGGCGCGGGCGGCGCGAGCTGAGGCGTCGTCGCGAACCCAACGAGCGTGGACGCCGGCGCAGCGCGCGCCGGCGGTGTGAGACGGCGATCGTTCAGCGCGCGCGACGGGCGGCGCGGCGGAACGCGAAGGCGAAGCCGACGACCGTGAGCGCGGCCAGGACGGGCGCGGCGCGACTCGTCGGTGGCGCCTTGGCGATGTGGGCACCGCAGCCGTAGGTGGGGCCACAGATGCTCTCGCTGCCTGGCGCGCTGGGGTCGGTGCCCTCACGGAGCTCGTTGAGATCGGGTGTGCCGTCGCCGTCGGTATCGACCGACGGCAACGGTGCAGGCACCAGCTTCGCGAGGACGTCTCGAACCTGCTCCATGGACATGAGGGGGCCGAGGCCGTTGCTGATCAGGGTCTTGGCGAAGAGCGTCCCGGACAGAGCGGTGCCCAGTCGCCCTGGTGAGCTCGAGTGGCAGAGCGTGCATTGGGGGACACACGGCATTCCCGCAATCTGCTGGACGTAGCCAGGGTAGGGCTCCGAGGCCGCAGCCTGCCGTGCCCCGAGGAAGAGGCCGAGACCAACGAGGAGCGCGCTCGCGCGCCGGGCAAGGCGAGTCTTTGGGGAAGTGATGAGCCGCATCGGAAGCCTCACAGGTACACGTGGAGTTGGCTCAGGATTTGGAGCGGCTCCCGCTGCCGCAAGATGGCGTCGATCCTGAAATCGAAGTGGGACACGAAGAACCACTGCGCGCTGATCCAGTAGCCCATCGCGTTCTTGCCGGTTCCCGGGAGGCGTTTTTGCTGCTCTTCGGGGAGCCCTGGGAGCGAAGGAATGACTGGGTTGGAGGGAAACCCCGTGTTCGCGTTCTCGACGGTGCCGATGAGGTGCAGCCCCTGAGCGGGCTCGTAGTCGAGCTGGAGGAACCCGGCGTACCCGAGCTTCTGCCGCGAGCGCGTGATGAAATCGAACTCGGCCATCAGCGCGAGCCGCTCGCCGAGGCCCGCGCGCATGAAGAGACCGTGCGCCTGGCGCACCGTCTTCTTCTTCTCGACGAGGAAGCGATCGGCGTTCGCGGTCGTGAAGAGACTGTTCACGCCGAGCGCGCTGCGATCGCCGGTCATGAGCTCGATGTAACCGGCGTAGCCCCGTTCCCGGTACTCATCCGGATTCATCTGATAGTTGCCGAGGATCCCCATCACCTCGAAGCGGAGCTTCTCGAAGTTCATCGCGAGCGCGACGCCGTGCTGCTGATCGGACTCGCGGTCCGTCTCCGTTCGCTCGCGCACCCACATCACGTGCTCCGACATGCGGATGCCGAAGGGCAGGTTGAGGCGTCCCGCGCGGATCGAGTGGTTCCCTCCGCCGAAGTCGAACCCGACCCAGTGCGTGCGCGAGACGAGGTTCATGCCCTCGGTCTGATTGGTCGTGATCTGCGCGGCGCGACCGTGCGGCGAGCCGGGCCGAACGCTGATCAGCCCGAAGCTGCCGCCGAAACGGAACGCGCTGCTCAGACGCCACTCGCCGTACAGATCGATCTGCATCGGGAAGAAGCGGAACGGCTCCGCTTCGGCGTCGGGCTTGTACGTCGAGGCGAGGCGAACGCTGCCCCCGAGCAAGAGTGAGTCAGGAAGACCGAACAAGCCGAAGAACGGATCCGAGAACGGCCGAGCGGGAGCGCTCTCTTCCTCGTCGGACTCGGCTTCTTCCTCTTCGTCCGCGGACGCTTCTTCGCTCGACTCCTCGTCGCTCGACTCCTCTTCGTCGGATTCTTCCTCTTCGCTCGACTCCTCTTCCTCGTCCTTCTTGCTCTCCTTCTTGGCGCGCGCGAACTTGGCGCCCGCGGCTTGCGCGATCGCGCGGCGGATGCGGCGTCGCTCGCGCCGGGCCTCCTCTTCGGACTCCTCTGCTTCGTCCTCGCCGCCCCCCCACTTGGAGCTCAAGAAGGCCTCGCTCATCGCGCGCCCGTACACGGTGAGGAGCTCGCCGCCGGACGGGTCCGAGTGACACGCTCCGCAGTTCGAGTAGCCGTGCTTGATCATCCACGCGTACGCTTCGGCGCGCGGCGCGAAGAACAACACGACGAGCGCGAGCGCACAGGCGGGCAAGAGTCGCAACGCGCAGGCGGCCAAAGGCCGAATCATCGCGCGGCAAGTCGAGAGCATGCGCAGACTTGTCGCCAGAATCCGCGGCCCTGTCAATCACCGTGCCGCCTGATGCCGGGCACTTCCGGCGACGATATTACGATACGCGACGCGGCCTTACGATACGCAATGCGGCGTCGGAGCCGGCGAAACACTCCGCGTCGCCGACAAAGAAACGACACCTCCTCCGCGCACACACTTCGGCGCCAAACCCGCCCCAAAGAGCGAGGCCGAGCCCACCCTCGAGCCCAACCGGGGGACGCCGGGCACGCCTCCCGGGACGAGCGCCGCGACCCGCGCGGCGCTCGTCACCCAGGAGGATGCGGATGCCGGCGCCCGCCGGCGCGAACGGTCACTTGTTATCTTTGAGCGTCATCTTGTCGACGGTGATCGTCACCTCCGGCTCCACGCAGATCGTCCCGACGAACTCGCAGATCTCCTCGATTCCAAAGTCCGTGTACTTGAACGTGAAGCTCGTGTCGCTCACCTCGAACTCGGAGCCGCTGCGCTTGGCCTTGTACTTGACCTTGACCGGCTTCTCTTTGCCGTTCAGCTGGAGTTTTCCTTGAACGACGCCGCTGACCGACTTCTTGTCGTCCGGGATCTTCAAGGCGCCCCGATCCACGGTCAGCTTCGCCTCGGAATCCTTCTTGATGCGGAAGTACTTCCGCGTGTGCTTGTTCCGCTCGCCCATGTCGATGTCGTTGAGCTTGGCGGTAAAGATCAGCTTGCCGCCCTTCTCTTCACCCGTCACGGGCCCCTCGCCATCGAACTTGAGTCGCGGACCGATTTTCGGCTTCGCCGCGGCCTTGACCTTGTAGGTAGCCGTCTTGGAGCACTTGAGGTCCGCGTTCGCGGCGCCCGCAGCAGTCAGGACGGCGAGGACGGCAGGAAGAACGGAGCGACGGAGCGAAAACATCTTCGAGGGCTCTCCTTTGAGTTTCCTTCGGACCAATGGAGCCTGGCCGACGGTCGTTCGACGGCGCAGGGGGCCGGCCCATTCAACGGCGCGACGAGACGCAGTGGGTCCAGGGGGCGGAATGTGTCAGAAAACCGAGGGTCGCGGAAGACTTGGAGGGGTGACTTTCGACGTCCAGAGAGTTGTACGTCTCGAGACGTCCAACCGTTCCCCCGCGCTCGACGCGGACGTTACTTTGCAGCTCCGTTGAGATTTTACGAGGACCACGTCACTCGGTCGCGCTCGGATCAACGCGATACCGAACGGCGCGCCGCGCGGCACGCGTGAGCGGCCAAACGTACCGCTCGTCCCGATCGAGACGCGCGAGCTCGGGGGCCGGTGGCGCTTCGCCTTGTGCGAGCAGCACCCAGACGAACCGACGCGCGAGCCGCGTCCCTTCGAGGATCCAACTCTCCGGGGCGAGCGTGGCGCGTGACACCGCGGCGTCGCAGGAGGCGTCGGGCAAGTCCTCGCTCCGCGCCCGCTCGACGCGGACGTCGGTGCGGCCGAGCGTCGCCAGCGCAGTCCGCAGGAACGCGACGCGCTTGGCGCGCGGCTCGACGAGCGTCATCGAGCTCTCGGGACGCAACAGCGCGAGCGCGAGCCCCGGTGCGCCGGCACCCGAGCCCACGTCGAGCCAACGCTCGGGCTCGCCGCCTTCACTCGGCGCGGACGCCTGCGCGATCAGGGCGGCGTCTGCGACGAGCAGATCGACGAGCTCGGCCGTGCTGCGCGCGGCGGTCAAATCGATCCGCTGGTTCCAGACCGCGACGAGCTCGGCCCAGCGCGCGAGCTGCATCGCGAGCGTCCCCTCGCCACGTCGCTCTGCGCCATCGACGCCGAAGGCGGCAAGCGCCGGTTCCACGAGTGCGAGGAGCTCGCCGAAGCTCGGACACGGCGCGGGCATGGCCGGAGCGACGATCCTCGGTGCGGGATCCCGCCGCAAGGACTTCCTCGAGAATCGTCCTGGCCCCGGTTTGACCGGCCGCGCGGGCCGCTGTGCCGCGCGCTCGGGAATGCTACAAGCCTGCTGAATGAGCGTGGTCCACGAGCTCCCCCTCCCTGCCCTCGAGCGCCTGGTCGAGCAGGCGACGGGGACGCCCCCGCCGCTCGTCCTGAAGGAGATCGTCGGCGGGGCGTCGGTCCGTCGATTCTTCCGAGTGAGCGTGCGCGACGGCGGAACCGTCATCGCGATGTTCGTGCCCGTGCAGAGCCACGAGTTCGAGAAGGCGGGCACGGCGCACCGGCGCTGGCCGTTCCTCGAGATCCGCGAGCTGCTCGAGACGCGCGGCGTCCGCGTGCCGCGGCTCATCGCCGAAGATTGCGAACGCTCGCTCATCCTCGTCGAGGATCTCGGTGAAACCCTGGCGCAGCACCTCACCGAGCGGCCGGAGGATCGCGAGGCCCTCTATGTGGCGGCCGTCCGCGATCTCGCACACGCGCAGCGTGCTCTCGTCGACCTGCCCGAGGACTCGGTCGTGCGGCAGCGCGCGTTCGACGAAGATCTGCTCGCGTGGGAGCTCGAGCATTTTCGCGAATGGGCGCTCGACGCGCGGGGGTGTGTGCTCACGAGCGACGAGCGCGGGATCTTCGATGCCGCCGCTCGCCTTCTCTCGCAGAGCATCGCCGCGTGGCCGCGCGGCTTCGTGCACCGCGACTACCAGAGCCGCAACTTGATGGTCGTGCACGAGGCAGATCGCCTGCGACTCGGCTGGATCGATTTTCAGGACGCGATGCTCGGTCCGCGCGTCTACGATCTCTGCGCCCTGCTCGGCGACAGCTATCAGTCGTTCACTCCCGAGTTCGTCGAGGCACGCCTCGCCGAGTTCGCGACGCATCTCGAGCTTTCACCGGGAGATCGCGACGCGCTCCGCCGGGAGTTCTTCCTGGTGATGGTGCAGCGCAAGCTGAAGGACGCGGGGCGCTTCGTCTACATCGATCGAAAGCTCGGAAACCCGAGCTTCCTCCAGTTCTTCGAGTCGACGGTCGGCAAGGCGCAGCGCGCCCTCGACGAGGTCCGCGACGAGCCAGCCTTGGCCGCGCTCTCAAATCTCCTCGAACGCTTCTTCCCGCGCTAGTGCCGCGTCACGAAAATTTCGAATGCCACGTTGGAGGCCGCCCGCTTGCCCCGCGTGCGTCTGGGCACCCCCCGGC
>CAYYWA010000370.1:0-5592 GCA_964475255.1 uncultured Sorangium sp. | reverse complement strand
CGCAGTTTTCCGCATATCTCGGCGCGTTCCTAACCGTTTGTCGCTCTAGAACGCCAATCCGTTCGACGGATCGGCGAGGGCACCATCTTGCCTTCCAGGGTGATGGGGCCCCTTCTCCATACGCGGTTTCGTTTCGAGGTGCGGCCCGGGAGCCCGTCCGCGGCTTCCCGGGCCAGAACGGGACGAGAGCGCGGCTCCGTGAGCGGCCGACCCTCGGCTCACTCGTGAATGGTCACCTTGAGCATCTGCACGGGTGTCGTGGGGCGATCGCGGCCGTCCGTCGGCGTTTGCTCGATCTTGCGCACGACATCCATCCCGGAAATCACCTTCCCGAACACCGGGTGCTTGGACGGTCCGGGCGTGAACCAGTCGAGGTACGCGTTGTGGACCGTATTGATGAAGAACTGACAGCTTCCGCTGTTCGGGCGCCCCGTGTTCGCCATCGAGAGCGTGCCGGGCTCGTTCGAGAGGCGCGCTTCCGGCGGGTGCTCGTCCGGGATCGTTCCGCTCGGGGCATTGCCCGTTCCGGCGCGCGGGCTCTCGGGATCGCGGCTATGCGGGCAGCCGAACTGGATCATGAAGCCCTGGATCACGCGGTGGAAATGCAGCCCGTCGTAGAAGCCCGAGCGTGCGAGCTCGATGAAGTTTCCTGCCGTGATTGGCATCTTGTCGGAGAAGAGCTCGACGGTGAAATCGCCGAGCGAGGTGCTGAGGGTCGCTGTCGGGTTCGCCATGGGCGGGCACCCTAGTACAACCGCCCGGAGGTGCATCCATGTGAAGGACCCGCTCCGACATCGCCGCGGAAAGGTCCCTCTCGCGCGGTGTGGGCGGCACGCGGCGCGGCGCCCCGTGCGGCTGAAACGCGGCGTCGTTCGGATATCCGGAAAAGTGCGCGGGCACTGCCGGCTCGGACGGCCGCCCGCATCGTCGCGCTCGGCGTGCGCGCACACCTTTCGGCAGGGGGGATTTCGGGTAGGATTGCCGGGTGTTCGGTCGCTTCGTCAAGGCGGTGGCGCACGCCTCGCTGCTCTGGGTCGTCGCCATCGGCCTCCCGCTTTCTTGCTCTCCCCCCGAGTTCAGATTCGAAGAGACGGCGAGCTGCACGGATGGGGAGTTGAATGGGGACGAGACCGATGAGGATTGCGGCGGCTCGTGCCCGCAGAAATGCGGGCTCGGCAAGGTCTGCAACGACGACGACGATTGTATCAACGGCGCCTGCTACGGGCGACGTTGTCAGGCGGGTCACTGCGTCGACAATCTCCCTCACGAGGACGAGACGGGGATCGACTGCGGCGGCGCGTGCGAGCCGTGTGGTCCGAACCAGCCTTGTCGCGAAGACTCGGACTGTCGAACCGAGACCTGCGTCAACAACCTGTGTGTCGCCGCGAGCTGCCAGGACGAACGGCAAAATGGCAGCGAAACGGACGAGGACTGTGGCGGTGGCATCTGCCCGCCCTGTGAGTTGGACAAGAAGTGCAACGTGGGCAGCGACTGCGTGAGTGGTCTCTGCAGCGAAGACGGCACCTGCGACAGCCCGGGATGCGACGACAAGGTCGCGAACGGCAACGAAACGGACGTGGACTGCGGAGGCGACTGTCCCACGAAATGCGCCTACCTGCAGAGGTGCCGAGAAAACGCCGACTGCGAGAGCACGTTTTGCCTCGACTCGCGGTGTCAGGCCCCGGAATGCAGCAACGCTCAGCTCGACGATGGGGAGTCGGACATCGACTGCGGAGGGCCCGAGTGTAGTCCGTGTCAGGCGGGGCTCCGATGCGAGGAGGACCGAGATTGCGCGAGCGGCGTCTGCGTCGACGGCACGTGTCAGCCCCCGCGCTGCAACGACGAGACGCTGAACGGAAGGGAAACCGACGAGGACTGCGGCGGCCCCGCCTGCTCCGACTGTGGAGAGGGGCAGCGCTGCAATTTCCAGTACGACTGCGTGAGCCGCGTGTGCATGGGAGGGCGCTGCGCGGCGCCGGCCTGCACCGATGGGGTGCGGAACGGCGCCGAAACCGACATCGACTGCGGTGGCGGGACTTGCGGGCCGTGTGCCGTCGGTCGCGCGTGCTCCGACGACTCCGACTGCGAGGGAGAGCTCTGCGTGTCCGAGGTGTGCACCACCCAACAGTGCACGGACGACATGCGGAACGGCCGCGAGTCGGACATCGACTGCGGCGGTGACGAGTGCCCCAGGTGCTCGCCCGGCAAGCAGTGCTCGTCCGATGCCGATTGCTTGAGCGCCCGCTGCGACCCGGAGACGAAGACGTGCAGCGAGCCGGCTTGCGACGATTCGGTGCAGAATGGCGGCGAATCCGACATCGACTGTGGAGCGGCCTGCACGCGGACGGTCGACGGCGAGACGGTGCTCCAGCTGTGCGCGGACGGGAAAGCGTGCGGCTCGGACGAAGACTGCGCGAGCGGATCCTGCAACGACGGGCTGTGCCTCCCTGGGCGCTGCGACGACGGAGCCAAGAACGGCAACGAAACGGACATCGATTGCGGGGGCACGTGCGGACCGTGCGGCCCCGACGCGAGCTGCAAGACCTACGGCGATTGTCAGAGTCGGATCTGCGCCGGCGGGACCTGCCAGCCGAACTCGTGCAGCGACGAAGTCCAGAACGGCGACGAGAGCGCGATCGACTGCGGAGGGCCCGAGTGTGAGCCGTGCGCGGCGGGACAAACCTGCAGGACCGCCGAGGATTGCGAGACCGGATTTTGCTCGGCGGGCGGCTACTGCGCGCCCGATAGCTGCGGGGACGAAGAGAAGAACGGGGACGAAACGGACATCGACTGCGGCGGAAGCTGCGGCCCGACCTGCGAGTACCGGCAGGCGTGTAGCGGCAATGGTGATTGCGTCAGTCGGCACTGCGTGGAGGGTCGTTGCGCCGCGCCGACCTGCGACGACACCGTGCGAAACCAAGGGGAGAGCGACACGGACTGCGGCGGCTCGAGCAGCTGCGATCGGTGCGCGACCGGCAAGCTCTGCACGGAGCACGACGACTGCGCGAGCGGCGCGTGCGTCGAGGGCAGGTGCGCCGAGCCGAGCTGTGACGACGGCGTCTTGAACGGCAACGAATCCGACATCGACTGTGGCGGCGACTGTCCGAGCTGCGTCGCCGGGCTCGGCTGCAAAGCGGGCAGCGACTGCCAGAGCGAGATCTGCCTCGCGGGCACCTGCCAGCAGGCGACCTGCAACGATGGCGTCGCGAATGGGAACGAGACGGACGTCGACTGCGGCGGCTCCTGCTCGCAGAAATGCGGTGCGAATCAGATCTGCCGGAGCGACCTGGACTGTGTGAGCAAGTTCTGTGAGTCCGAGCGCTGCCAGGTGCCGAGCTGCGACGATGGCGTCGCGAACGGGGGCGAGACCGGCAAGGACTGCGGCGGCGCGAGCGATTGTGGTCCGTGTCCCGCTGGGGAGCCGTGCGCCACGGGCGCGGACTGCTTGGATGGCCTCTTCTGCCATCCCAACAACGCCGTGTGCGCCGCTTCGGGCTGTGGCGATGGGCTGCTGAATGGAAGCGAGACGGACGTGGACTGTGGCGGCAGCTGCTCGACCAAGTGCGGCACGGGGGAGCAGTGCCAGGTCTCCGCGGACTGCGTGAGCAACAACTGCACGGGGCCCGCGGACAGTCGGACCTGCGCCGCGCCGACCTGCGACGACTCCATTCGCAACCAGGGGGAGACGGACGTCGACTGCGGCGGTCCGAATTGCGCGGACTGTGAGCCCGGGGACACTTGCAGCGCCGGCTCCGACTGCACGAGCGGCGTCTGCGGTGGCGGCGTCTGTCAGGAGCCGACGTGCGGCGACGGCGCCCAGAACCAGGACGAAACGGACCGCGATTGCGGCGGCAAGTCGTGCGGTCCGTGCGGCGACGGGCGGGGCTGCGTCCTGCCCCGCGACTGCGACAGCACCGTGTGCTCGACCACGTGCCAGAGCAATCAGTTCGCGGCGGTCTACCGGAACTTCGACGACAACACCGAGGACTCGGAGATCAAGGCCGAGGTCGGCATCGCGAACTTCTCCGGCGCGAGCGTGGACTCGGGAGACATCAAGCTTCGCTACTATTTCACGAGCGAGAGCGAAGGCTCCGACGAAGTCGCGTGTTTCGCGGTGGCCGGAGCGCCCTCGGGAGCCGATTGTTCCGACCGCGTCATCGCTACCGGGATGGAGAACGGCCACTCGTACATCGAGCTCGGATTCCGGCCGAATGCGTTCACGGTGCCGAACCAGGGCACGACCGGGACGTTCCAGCTCCAAATCCACAAGGCGGACTGGAAGAACTTCGACGAGACCAACGACTGGTCGTTCGACGCCTCGCGCACCACCATCGGAGAGAACCGGCGCATCACGGTCTACCGTCGCTCGGGCTCTGACTGGACGCGCGTCTACGGGCTGCCCCCCGCGCCGCCGTCCCCGTGAATTTTTCGGGCGCTGCGGCCGGCGGGGTGATATTCAGCGCCCTCGACCGGAGAAGTAGGATGAAGGATCTGCTGCGAACGCTCGACCTGAGCCGGGCCGATTTCGACTATCTGTTGAACCGCTCGCGGAAGTTCAAGGCGAAGCCGCACTCGCGTGGATCCCTGCTGAGCGGTGAGAGCGTCTGCCTTTACTTCACGAAGCCGTCGACGCGGACGCGCATCTCGTTCGAGGCGGCCGTGGCCCGCCTCGGTGGCAGCCCCATCGCCCTCGGGGCGTCCGACCTGCAGCTCGGCCGGGGGGAGACCATCGAGGACACGGCGAACGTGATGAGCCGCTACGCGCGGGCGTTCGTGATCCGGACCTACCGGCACGAGGACGTGGAGCGCTTTGCGCGCGTGCTCTCCGTGCCCGTCATCAACGCGCTCACGGACGCCCATCACCCGTGCCAGAGTATCGCGGACATGCTCACGCTGTTCGAGCGTCGCGGCTCGCTCCGAGGCTGCCGGATTGCGTATCTCGGCGACGGCAACAACGTCGCGGTGAGCCTGATGGAAGCGGCCGCGCTCGCGGGCGCCGAGATCGTCATCGCGACGCCGAAGGCGTACAGCGTCCGTCCGGAGCTCGTGGATGCGGCGCGTGCGGTGGCCGAGGAAGCGGGAGGGCGCGTCGAGGTCACGGAAGATCCGGACGCGGCCGCCAGCGGCGCGGACGCCGTGTACACGGACGTGTGGCTCTCGATGGGGGACAGCGACGATCAGCGGGCCGAACGGCAGCGCACGCTCATGCCGTATCAGGTCAATGGCCGCATCATGGGGCTCGCCAAGCCCGACGCCGTGTTCATGCACTGCTTGCCCGCTCATCGCGGTGAAGAAGTGACGGCCGAGGTGGCGGACGGGCCGCAGTCGGTGATCTTCGATCAGGCAGAGAATCGCCTGCACACGGCGGTCGCGATCCTGTACGCCCTGGTCGAGGGCAAGCTCAAAGGCGCGAAGCGCTGAACTCGAGGCCGCGCGGCGCGGGCCTGCCCGGTTCGTGCCCGCTGCGCGCGGCTCAGTGCACGAAATCGGGCGCCGGCAGCGACCCGCGCGCGGCGTTCGGCGTTCGCGTCTCGGCGAGCGTCACGCCCGGGGGAAGGCGGCGGGGCGGGAAGCGCAGCGGCTGATTCGCCG
>CAYYWA010000369.1:0-5600 GCA_964475255.1 uncultured Sorangium sp. | reverse complement strand
GCTTCGGGTTGCGCCGCGCCGCCTGCCTGGAAGGAAGCAGACGCCGTACACCCGGCGATGGCAGGCAGGGCACACAGGGCGAGCACGACGAGGGGACGCGAAGGGAGAAGAGTCATGGGAGGTCTCGCTGAAGCAGCAATGCGGCCTTCGGCCATCGATCGAAGCGGTAGTCCAACTCTCGAGGATCGGGCAAGCCCGCCGGGACGCGCGAGCGGCGATCGGCGCTTCGAGGATTCGGGTGCTGCGGGCCTCCGAGGTTTGCGTACATCCGGTCTCGACTCTCCGAGCGCGCTCGATCCCATGGACGGGCGAGCCGGTCGGCTGCTTCAAACGCCGTGGCGCACCGCGCCTGCTGCGGTAGGGACCGGGTGACCGACCGACATGCCCGAGCGACGGGTCCAAGGACGCACGAGGACCAGACGGCTCGGCGAGAAGGCGGTACACCCGGGGTTCGCTCCGCATGACCGAGTTCGTCCACCTGCACGTCCACTCCCAGTACTCGTTCCTCACGAGCGCGGTGAAGCTGAGCGGGCTCGCCGCGCAGGTGAAAGCGCTCGGCATGCGCGCCGTCGCCCTGACCGATCACGCGAACATGTTCGGCGCCATTCGCCACTACAACGCGTGCCGGGCGGCGGGAGTGCAGCCCATCCTCGGCTGCGAGGTGAACGTCGCGCGCTCCACGGGGGCAATCGAACACCTCGTTTTGCTCGCGGCCACGAAGGAGGGGTACAAAAACCTCATCGGCCTCGTTTCGGACGGGCACCTCGCCCCGGCGAACCCGCATGCGCCGAGCATCACCCTCGACCATCTCGAGGGGCGGTGCCGCGGCCTGGTCGCGCTCACCGGGTGCCTCGGCGGGGTCGCGGCCCAGCGCGTGCTCGAGCTCGGCCCCGACCATGCCGACACGGTGCTTGGGGAGCTCAAGGAGCGCTTCGAGCCTGGGCACGTCTTCGTGGAGCTCCAAGATCACGGGTTCCCCGAGCAGCCGATCGTCAACGAGCTGCTCGTGCAGGCGGCGCGACGCCTCGAGCTGCCGCTCGTGGCGAGCAACGACGTGCACTTCTCGAGCAAGGACGACGGCCCGGCGCACCTCTATCTCGAGTGCGTGCGTCAAGGACGCACGTACGAGCAAGCCGAGCCGGTCCACCACAAGAGCTTCGAGATGTACCTGAAGAGCCCCGAGGAGATGGGGGCTCTGTTCCGCGCGCTGCCGGAGGCGCTCTCGAACACGCTCTTGGTCGCCGAGATGTGCTCGGGGCTCGAGCTCGAGCTCGGAAAGCCGATGTTGCCGCGCTTTCCGGTCCCCGAAGGCTACGACACCGCGACGTACTTCCGTCACGTCGCGCGGAACGGGCTCGAAGATCGCCTCCGCGAGTTCACGGAGGCCGGCAAGGAAGTGGACGTCGCCGCGTATCGCGAACGGCTCGAGCGCGAGCTCGACGTGATCGTGGGTATGCAGTACCCGGGCTACTTCCTCATCGTCTGGGACTTCATCCGCGAGGCGAAGCACCGGGGCATTCCAGTCGGGCCGGGCCGCGGCTCGGGCGCGGGCTCGTTGGTCGCCTACGCGCTCGGGATCACCGAGATCGATCCGCTCCCCTACAACCTCCTGTTCGAGCGCTTCCTGAACCCGGAGCGCGTCAGCATGCCCGACTTCGACGTCGATTTCTGCATGGCGCGGCGCGACGAGGTCATCCGCTACGTGGCCGAGAAGTACGGCAACGACAGCGTCGGGCAGATCGCGACGTTCCAGAACCTCAAGGCGCGCAGCGTGATCAAGGACGTGGCGCGCGCGATGGGGATTCCGGCTCAGGAAGCGCAGCGGTTCGCGAGCCTCGTCCCCGAAAAGGGGCAGGGCAAGATGTTCACCATCGAGGAGGCGCTCGAGGTCGAGCCCAAGCTCAAAGCTCTGGTCGAGACGGACGAGCGCGTCGCGGAGCTCATTCGTCAGAGCAAGAAGCTCGAGGGCCTCACGCGACACGCCGGCATGCACGCGGCCGGAGTCGTGATCAGCGACGGCAAGCTGTGGGATCACGTCCCGTGCTTCCGCAGCGACGCGACGATCGTCACGCAGTACGACAAGGAGGACGTCGAAGCCGCGGGTCTCGTCAAGTTCGACTTCCTCGGGCTGAAGACGCTCACGGTCATCGACATCGCCGAGCGCCTCGTCAACGCGCGGCCCGATCGCAAGGGCAACCCCCTCAAAGCCTCCAAGCTCCCGCTCGACGACCGCCCGACGTACCAGCTCATCGCCAGCGGTGAAACGACCGGTGTGTTCCAGCTCGAGTCGAGCGGGATGCAGCAGCTCCTCCGCCAGCTCAAGCCCGACTGCTTCGAAGACATCGTCGCCGTGGTGGCGCTCTATCGTCCCGGGCCGCTCGGCACCGGCATGATCGATGACTTCATCGGCGGAAAGCACGGGCGAAAGGCGATTCGAAAGCTCCATCCCCTCGTGGACGAGGTGCTCGCGCCGACCTACGGCGTGCCCGTCTACCAGGAGCAGGTGATGCAGATCGCGCAGCGGCTCGCCGGCTACACGCTCGGCGGCGCCGACCTGCTCCGGCGCGCCATGGGCAAGAAGAAGGCCGAGGAGATGGCGCGCCAGCAGAAGACGTTCGTGGAAGGCGCCCTGCAGAACGGAGTGCCGGCGGAGACCGCGACGTCCATCTTCAAGGAGATCGAAGGCTTCGCGTCCTACGGCTTCAACAAGAGCCACTCGGCGGCCTACGCGCTCGTCACCTATCAAACCGCGTATTTCAAGGCGCACTACCCGACCGAGTTTTTCGCCGCCGCGCTCACCGCGGACAAAGACAAGATCGAGAAGGTGGTGCGCACGATCGCCGAAGCGCGCGCCTGGGGCGTGAGCGTGTTGCCGCCCGACATCAACGCGAGCGAGACGGACTTCACGGTCGTGTACGCTCACCCGGATGGTCGGGGTCGGAGCACGGGGAAGTTTCGCGATCCCTACGGTCCGCAGATCCGCTTCGGGCTCGGAGCGGTGCGCGGCGTCGGGGGCGCGGCGCTCGAGACGATGTTCGAGGCGCGCCGCGCCTCGGGCCCGTTCCGCGACCTGTTCGACTTCGCCTCCCGCGTCGACGCGAAGCGGCTGAACAAGGGCGTGCTCGAGGCGCTGGTGCAATGCGGTGCGTTCGATTCCGTGCTCGAGCCGCGCGGGATCTCTCGCGCCCGGGCGTTCGCGGCGATCGATCGCGCCCTCGAGCGATCGCGCAGCGCGAGCCGGGATCGCGAGCGGGGGCAGACGAACCTGTTCGGGCTGTTCGAGCAAGCATCCGGAGGCAACGGCGCGGCCTCGTCGGGCGACGAATACCCCACCGCGGAAGAGTGGGACCGGATGGAGCTCTTGAAGCGCGAGAAGGCGGCGCTCGGTTGCTACGTCTCGGGCCACCCGCTCCTCCGCTATCAGGGGAAGCTCGGGCGCTTGGGCGTCGTTCCGAGCTCGAAGCTCGCCGAGCAGGATGCCTGGTCGGCGGCGTGCGTGGCCGGGATGATCGAAAACTACCAGGAGCGCCTGTTCAAAGGGGGCGCCGGCGGCCGCGCGGCGTTCTTCGAGATCGAGGACCTTTACGGGAGGGTGAAAGCCAAGCTCAAGGGCGAACGCATCGAGACGTTCGCGTTCTTGCTCACGAGCGGGGAACCGCTGCTCGTGAGCGGGAAGGTGAGCTTTCCCATGACCGCCGAGGAGAGCGACGAAGAGCGCGAGCCGACGCTCCTCGTCGACAACGTCGAGCGCCTCTCGGACGCGGCGCTCCGCGCGACGAGGTCGCTCTCCATCCGTCTCGAGGCGGAGCGCTTGGCGAAGAAGGACGTCGTCGCGCTGCGGGAGCTCCTGGTCGCCGCGCCAGGCCCGTGCCCCGTCGAGCTCGTGCTCGTGCTTCCGGAGGGCGGGGAGGCGGTGCTCGACCTGGAGGCCACGCGCGTCACGCCGTCGGATGCGCTGCTCGGGGGCCTCGAGCGGACCTTCGGCGGCGCCGTCGCGGAGCTTCGCTAGACCGCCGATCGGGCGATCCCGTTGACCTGGGCGGCTTCCTGTGAAAAGACGTCACCGCGTTTCGGGTCGATAGCTCAGTTGGTTAGAGCAGCGGATTTTTAATCCGTTGGTCCTGGGTTCGAGTCCCAGTCGACCCACCGCGCGTCGCTGCCGTGCTCGCAGCGTTCCGCCTGCGCTTGCTCCGTTGGAATTTTCTTTGGTTCCGAGACGTGCGCGCGCTGCGTGTCGCCTGCGATTTCACTCCGACGCTGGAGGGAAACGTCGAGCCTCCGACGAGGACACCCGAAATCCGGCTTTGTTGGTTGCGGGAAGGTCATGACGCTTGCCTGTTCTGCATGCGTCGAGCCAAGCTACCCGAGACGGACGGAAGGCACGCCGCGCGACGACCCGTGCAGGCGAGAATTTCCCCGACCCCCCCGACATCCAAAAGCAAGAGTACGGTAGGAGGCTTCATCCAGATGGCAAATACGCGGGCTTGGCTGAGTTTGTGCCTGGCGCTTGCGAGCGTCTCCATGCTGACCGCGAGCTGTGGCAGTGACGAGGCGGTCGGTGGCGACGACGCGGGACAAGGCGGGTTGGGGGACGCAGGGGATTCCGGCACGATCATCCGCGGAGGCGCGGGCGCCGGCGGCACGGGCGGGAGCGGCGGTGCGGCGACGGGCGGTACGGGCGGTACGACCGCGAATCGGCTCGGTCAAGAGTGTCTCTCCGACGATGACTGCGGCACGACCACGGCGTGCTTGCCTCCGAGCTCGGGAGTTCCCCACGGATTGTGCACGCGGGATTGCACGACCGACGCCGATTGTCCCTCGAACGGTGTCTGTCTCACCGATTTTGGAATCTGCCTCGAGGGGTGTAGCCCCGGAGCCTCCGGGATCACCGCGAAGTGCCATGGGCGCGCGAACATGGCCTGCCAGACGCTGGCGCGTGCGCAGGGGACACCGTGCGACGACAACACGGACTGCGGAACGGGGGAGATCTGCGACAGCGCGGGCGAGTGCCGTGAGCTCATCGATGTCTGCTGGGCATCGTGCGGCGGCGATTTCCATTGCGAGGAGGGTTCCGCGTGTGACTTCGCGCTCGGCCTCTGCTTGCCCGAGGACGAGGTTCCTGAAGGCGATCCGATCGGCTCCGAGTGCGATCCGGACGCGGCGCAGAACTCCTGTGACGGCTTCTGTCTGAGCTACATCGACGAGAATCAGGAGCCGATCCTCTCGACGTGCACGGCCGGCTGCACCTTCGGCTATCTCGAAGGTTGCGGCTGGGACGCCACGGGCCCGGCTCCCGCCGCCTGCCTCCTTCCCAACGACGACAACGGCGGTCTCGGAGACACCGGCATCTGCACGCAGCTCTGTGATTGCAACGCGGACTGTGGACACCCCGAGTTCGCGTGCTTCGGGTTTGCCGACATCGGCCTTGCAGACTTCGAAGACGTCTTCGGGCGCCTCGGCTTCTGCAATCCCGCGACCGACGCCGACGGCGAGCCCATCACCGATCAGACGGGTGACCCGCTCCCTCAGCTCGAAACCTGTGAGGACGGGGCGGGGGGCGCCGGCAACGAAGGCGAGGGCGGCGCGGGCGGCGCACCCAC
>CAYYWA010000368.1:0-5605 GCA_964475255.1 uncultured Sorangium sp. | reverse complement strand
CGGCGCGAGCGACGCGTGGCGGCGCGCGGCGGCCCGATCGATCTCGAAGCGCGCGAGCAAGTCGCCCGCGGCGCGCCGCGCGGCGCGCGTTCCCATGCCGAGGAGCTCCGCGCTCTCGCGGAGGTAGCGCTCGAGCGTGAACCCCGGGGGCAACGGCGGCTCCGCGAGCGCGAGGCCCGCCACACCGGCTCCGATCGCGCGATCGATCGGCGTCCCGAACACCGTCGCCGAGCCACCGAGGAGGCGCACCGCGCCGATGAGCGCGCGAAACAGAAAGCCGAACGCGCCGACGAGCACGGCGAGCCGGCCGCTCGCGCCGACCGACATCGGTGGAAGCTGCGTGCCGTCCGGCAGCGCGAACCGAGCGCCCTCCAAGGCGAGCAGACGTTCGTCGGGAGGCGGGGCCGTCACGGCTCCACGCTCACGATTTCGATGCGGGCGAGCGGCTCGTCGGGATCGTGCACGGCGAACGGCGCGAGCGCGCGCGCGATGTCGGCGAGCTCTCCCGGGAGTCCCGGCGGGAGCTCCGCCCGCAAGCCCTCGATGCCGAGCAAGCGTCCGAGCAGCGTCGTTTGCACGGGCGGCAGCTCGGTGACGGGGGCGTGCGCCGGGAGCCCGGCGAGCTCGCGCGCGGCGGCGAGCGCCTGGCGGAGGCCGCCGAGCTCGTCGATGAGCCGATGCCCGAGCGCTTGCTCCCCGGTGAACACCTGCCCCTGACCGACCTTGTCGACCTCCTCCACCGTCATGGCTTTGCCGAGAGCCTGCGAGCGCCCGCTCGCGACACGCGAGAGGAACTGGCGGTAGAGCTTCTCGACCTTGCGCTCGAGCTCCGCCCGCTCGTCGGGCGTGAACGGGCGATAGAGCGCGTCGGCGTCGGCGCGCGGCGTGGTCTTGTACGCTTCGATGGTGACGCCGATGCGCCGGAGGAGCTCCGCCACGTCGGCCTTGCCCACGAACACGCCGATGCTCCCGGTGATGGTGAGCGGGTTGGCGAAGATGCGCGTCGCCGGCGCCGCGAGATAGTACGCCGCGCTCGCCGCGGAGCCGCCCATGCTGACGATCACGGGCTTGACCCGCGCCGTGAGCTCGACCTCGCGGAACAGCACGTCGGCGGCGAGCGCCGAGCCACCGCCCGATTCCACGCGCAGAACGACGGCGCCGATCGCGGGGTTCTCGCGCGCCTTCTTGAGCGACTCGGCGATCGTGTACGACCCGACCAGCCGCATCCCGAGGAAGGGAATCACCGAGCTTCGGCCATCGACGATGTCGCCGTCCACGTAGACGAGCGCGATGCCCCGCGTCTGCCCGAAGTGCTGCGGCGCGAAGCGCGCGCGGTCGTCGTCGATCAGCCGGACGTTGCTGCCCAGCAGGTCCGACACGGCGCGCTCGATCTCGTCGTCGTACGCGAGGCCGTCCACGAGGCCCGCGGCCTTCGCCTCGTCCGCCAAGAACGGCCCCTCGGCGATCCGCTTGCGCAGCACCGCGGGCTCGATGCGCCGCCCGCTCGCGACGGCCCCCGTGAAGAGCCGCTCGTACTGCTGGAGCAGATCGATCTTGTCCTCGCGGGCGACGTCGCTCGCCCCGTCGCGCGTGAAGGCCTCGGGCGCGCTCTTGTGCGGGCCGCTCCGCACGAACTCCGCGCGGATGCCGAGCTTCTCGAGCAGCGTGCGGTAGTAGAAGTACCGCGCGCGCAGCCCCGCGAAGCGCAGGCCCCCTCCGGGCGAGACGAGGATGCGGTGCGCGGCGGCGCACACGTAGAGCCCCGAGCCGTCCCCGCTCTCGAGGTGGCAGAGCACGCGCTTGCCGCGGTTGCGCAAGTGGAGGATCGCGTCGCGGATCTCCTGCGCGCGCGCGAGCGACCCTGCCGGGGACGCGCGGAGCTCGAACACCACGGCGGCGACGGACGGCTCGTCCTCCGCGATGGACCAGAGCCGCCGGAGGAGCGCCACGTGCTCGCGCGTGCCGGGCGTCTCTTCGAGGCGCAGGCGCAGCGCATGTGCCGCGGGTTTCGCGCCGAGCGGCTCACGATAGCCCTTGAACGCGACCTCGAGCGCGAGGTTCTCGTAGACGTGGGAGGCCGTCGCTCGCCCGAGCCCCGTCCCGAAGACGGGCCCCGCGCCGAGCTCGAACGAGCCGCTCGTGCCGTTCAGGTTGAAGCTCATCGTCACGGCGGCCACGTACGCGCGCTCTCGCGCCTCTTCGACCGGATCGCTCACCGAGGCCTCGCCGCGCAGCCGGCCGAGCCCCGGGATGTCGACGCCGACGGTCGCACGCGGGATCCAATAGCCGCCGTCCTCCGCGACGTACTTGCCCTCGAGCCCGACCTCGACGACGCGCGTGCCGGCGGGGCGCACGGCGACGCCCAGATCGTAGGTCGGGCCGAGCCGATTCCCGCCGTTCGAGCTCGGGCCGCCGAGCGCGTGCACGGCCGCGGACATGCCGAAGTAGTTCGACGGGCGCGTGGTGAGGGCGAACGAAAACGCGTCCGTGCCGTCGACGCGGATTCCGTCGGAGTAGGCGTGCGCGTACGAGAGGCCGAACGCGGCGGACTGTCCCGCGCGGAAGGCGAGCGCCGTGGTCAGCCACCAATAGTCGGAGCGAAAGCGCGAAACGCTCGAGGCGAGCGCCTCGGGCGGATCGAGGATGTCGACGCGCACACCGGCCCCCATCGACAAGAACGGGATCGGCAGCGCGAGGCCGAACGCGTGCCCTTGGTACGGCACGCGCGCTTGCTCGTCGAGGTACACGCTCGACCAGCGGAGCTCGCTCGCCGGCAAGAACGCGAGGTTCGCCGGGTTCAGCACGATCGCCGTCGCGTCGTCGGTCCCCACGACGCTGCGCCCGAACGCGGGGAGCTGGGTCGGACGCGCGACGGGCGTCTGCGCGAGAACGGTGGGCGAGACGATGCTCGCCGAAAAGAGCCCGGCGGCCCAACACAGGCCGCGCCACCAACGACGGTTCAAAGCATGCCTCGCGAGCGGGCGACGAGCTCGTTCTCGGCTCGGCGTGCGTCGAGCTCGTCGGTGTCTTTCACTGGAAGGAATCGTGACGCGGCCCCCGTGCGCGGCACGTGCAGGTAACGCGTCGGCAGGTGGCTCGTGACCTCGTTCACGAGCCGCTCGAACTGCACCACGGGTTTCCCTTCGACCTGCTTCGTCACCCGGAAGAACGTCCACGGAATCGAGAGCTCCGCGAGCGCCTTGGCGTCGAAGTGGAACACGTTCGTGTTGAACACCCGCACGGTGCTCGGATCGAAGTCCTTCGGGATCCGGAACTCCTCGAGCACGCAGGGAGCGCCGTCCACGCGCACCGGGATCCCGCCGCGATCCGAGCCCACCTTGTCCACGACCTCGCAGGTGACCGGGAGGCCGTGCGCGCGGTGAAATCCGATGATCACCGGATCGAGCGTGCCGCCGAGGTTGTCGAGGTTCGTCACCATCACGACGCGCCCGCCGCGCTCGACGAAGCGCCCGATGAGCCCGCTGCGCTGGAGTGCCTCCGGCAAATCGCCGTGCCCCGAGGCGTGCTCGCTCGGGAGCCCCGCCTCGTCGTAGAACACGTCACCCTCCGGAGTGAGCCGCAGCGACAAGAACTGGAGGAACGTCGCGATGCGCTCGCCGTCGCGCCGCGGACCGAGCGCCTGCACGATGCCGGCGTCCGTCGCGGCGCTCGTCATGATCCAGAGCGGAGGGCGCTTTCCGTAGCGCGCCTCGAGCGTCTCCATCTCGCGCAGGCGAAGATCGAGGAAGGTGCGGCCCGGCAACACCTCGACGAGCGCCTTGACGACGCCGCCCATGCGCGTCGCCATGCCCCCGGCGAGCACCACGAGCGCGACGCGGCCCGCCTCCAGCTCCGCCCGGCCGAGCGCCTCGAGCTCGGCGTGCTCGCGCGAGCCCGCTTCCGGCAGCTCGGCGATGTCTCCGGGCTCGGGCGGCGTGACCCGGCCCCGCACCACGTTGTCCTCCGGAGCCCCCGAGCGGAGCCGCGCCGACAGCGCGCGGAAGCGCTCGGCGTCGAAGCCGGTGCGCTCGAGCCTCTCGCGCACGGCGGCCGGTACTTTGGCGAGGAGATCGTCCGCGTTCTCTGACATCGGCGCGCGTCAGGGTAGCCCATTACTTCGGGCCACGAATGCGATTTGTCTCGAGCCTTCCCGCCGGACGGTATCCGCCCTTCACGGCGTCGGAACGGCCCCGTCGAGGCCGCGAGGATGCTTCCTCGGGCGGGCGCGGGCGGCAAATGCCACACTCCCCGCCATGCGCTTTCGCCGGGTCGGCTCGGTCCTGCTCGTGGGCGCCGTCCTCCTGGGGCTCGCGCCGAGCATCGGCGCGCAAGCGCCGGTGCTCCACGAGTTCATCGAGCCGCGCCCCGACGAGGATCTCGAGCTCGGCGCGACCACGCCGGACGGCCGAATGCCGGCCGCCGTGCGCACCCCGAGCGGGGTCATCAGCGCACCCGGGTTCGCCGGGCAGAACCCGGCGCGCCAGGTGGCGTACGGCGGGAGCTCCACGCCGGACAGCATCGACGCGACGTATCGGATCGATCGCGACACGACCCAGCCCGCGAGCGTCGACTACGACGATCCGTTCACGCCGTCGGTCGCTCCGTTCAAGCGCCTCTACGCCTTCGACGCCGTGGATCCGGAGCTCGAGCTCGTCGTCCGCGACAAGGGCACGCGCCCGGTTCGCGTCGGTGGCACGCTGAGATCCGGCGACGACCACTTCTTTGGCGACCTGTTCGTGGATCTCGCCGCGGGCACACCGGTGCGCATCCCGAGCGTCGCGGCCGGCACGCGCGTGCTCGCGCTCCGCACGGAGCCGGAGGTCCCGCTCGAGGTCGTCCGCGACGGCGCCGAGAACCTGTTCGTCGTCGGGAAAGAGCGCCGCCGCGTGCGCTTGATCCTCGAGCTCGCGGCACCCCGGGCCGCGTTCGGCGCCGAGTTCCCGAACGTCTCTTACGAGGCGCTCGCGCCGTTCGTGCCCGAGCTGCCGTCCGAGGCGCGCGCCGTCGTCGACGAGGTGCTGGAGCGACTCGGCCTCTCCCGCGAGCTGCCGCCCGCGCGCGCGCTCGCGGTGCTCGTCGCGCACTTCCGCTCGTTCTCGCCCTCGAGCGACTTGCCTGCCGCCGAGGGCGGCCCCGCGCTCTATCGCGAGCTCGTGCTCTCGAAGAAGGGGGTGTGCCGTCACCGCGCCTATGGCTTCGTGCTCACCGCGTTGGGCCTCGGCATCCCCGCGCGGTTCGTGCGCAACGAGGCCCACGCCTGGGTCGAGGTCGGCGATGGGCGGCTCTTCCGCCGTATCGACCTCGGCGGCGCCGCCGATCGCTACGACATCGACACCCAGCGTGGCGCCCCGCCGCACAGCGCGCCGCCCGATCCCTTCCCCTGGCCCGAAGGCGCGCACAGCGGCACCGACGCGGCGAGCGGTCTCGGCAGCGGCCCGAATGGCGGCAACGCGCCCGGGAGCGGCAGCGGCCCCTCGGGCCCCGGCGATCCGACCGCTCCGGGCTCGGTGCCCGACGGCGAGGCGAGCGCGCCCCCGCCCCCGCCCGCAGGCTCCACCGCGTCCACGGCGCCCGCTTTCACTGGCAGAGCCTCCCGGGTCGAGCT
>CAYYWA010000367.1:0-5618 GCA_964475255.1 uncultured Sorangium sp. | reverse complement strand
GGCGCCCCCCGGCGGGGCCACTCGGCGGAGCGCGGTCGGGCGCCGCCGCGCGACCGGGGCTCCGGCGCTTCCTCGCGCAGGAGCGCCTCGGCAACCCGGAGCACGCGCCGCCGCGTCGCGGGCGTCGCGCTCTTCAGCGCGAGCGTCAGGCGGGAATCGGGCACCCTCGCGGAGGTATCCGGGGCGAGCAGGTCGGCTACCTCGACGTTCAGCGCCTCGCTCAGTCGCGCCAGGGTTTCGAGCGACGGGTTCGAGTTGGCCGACGAACGCCCCCGAACCACGCGTTCGAGGCGCGCCACCGTTTCGACGGTCACGCCCGCGCGCGCCGCCAGCTCCGCCTGGGTGAGCCCCGCCTCCACCCGCAAGGCCCGCACCTGCGCGGCAAGGCGCAGGGCCACCGTATTCACGGACGAGCTGCGTGACCCCGCAGACATCTTGTTATCTAGTAGCATGGGATTTATCGAAGCAAACTGTCACGGACCGCTACGCCGCCAGCCGGCCAGAAGCAAGACAGACACCGATGGGAGCAATATTCCTGGCTGACGCCGCGCGGATCAGGCCACGCGACCGATTCGAGCCGTCCGTGGAGGCGATGCCGGCCCGCCCAGGGTCCTTGCTCGCCTGCCATCGGCGATGAAAGAGTGCCCCCGTGGCAGATTCGCTGGACGCGCGCACTTTCGAGGCCCGCTACCGCGAGCTCGTCGCCGAGTTCGGGAAAAACCGCGCGAACGTGCTGTGCATCGAGTGCTACCGCTGCGCGGGCTGCACCGAGTGCACCTTTTGTCAGGACTCCGAGCGCCTCTTGCGTTGCCACTTCTGCGTCCAGTGCGAGGGCTGCACGGACTCGGCCCATTGCCGCTCGTCGCGGGGGCTCACCGGGTGCCAACACTGTATCGAGTGCGAGAACTGCTCCGCGAGCTCCTACCTCGTCCGCTCGGTGGGCCTCTCCGGCTGCACCTACTGTTTCGGGTGCGTCGGGCTCAGCAACAAGGACTTTCACATCCTGAACGAGCCCTATGCACGGCGCGACTACTTTGCCATCACGGGTCGGCTCCTTCGGGAGCTCCGACTCGGCTGACACGCAGACCGGGATGAACGGCCCTCCGGACCCGACCCTGGAAGCGCTCTGGAAGCGGGTCGTCGATCACTGGGACGACGACAAGGCGCACTCGAGCTTCCTCGAGTACTGCACGAGCAGCGATCGCCTGGTCGAAGCCGCCGTGCGCTACCGCGGGATGGTCGGCGACCACGCCCGCTCCGAGGTAGCCAAGAAGCGCCTGGAGTCGGTCACGGTGCTCGCCATGGCACGGCTCGATGCCGCCCGTCGTACCGAGCGCCCGACAGCGGGTCGCGCGGGGAGCTACGCACTCATCGCCTTCTTCGTGTTCGCAACCATCGGCCTACTGGCCTATCTCGGCAACACTCGCTAGCGAAACGGTCGGCTCCTGGAATGTCCGGAAAATCCCGAGCGTTGTGCGACTCGCTGCGGACCTCCGCCGGGCCACGTGTGTTATAGAGGGCCCCGGGGCATCCTGGCCCCCATTTAACCCACTAAAAAAGGAGTTGAACATGAACCTTAAGGCGTTGGCGCTCGTCGCAGGCTGCGCCGTCGTGACGGCGTGTGGCTCCGATCCCACGCCGCCTCCTCAAGTTCCAGAGGCTCCCCCGCCGGTCGCGGAGGTCCCGCCCCCGCCGCCGCCGGCCGTGGACGACAACCCCAATCAGTCCAACGTGCAGATTTCGCCGGACATCCAGAAGGCCTGCGGGATCTCGGACGCGGAAGCCTTCTTTGCGTACGACTCTGCAAACGTTCGCGAGCCCGATCGCGCCATCCTGCGCAAGCTCGCCACTTGCTTTACGACCGGTCCGCTCGCGGGCAAGAGCATGCGCCTCGTCGGGCACGCGGATCCGCGCGGTGACGAAGAGTACAACCGCGTGCTCGGTCAGCGTCGCGCCGACAACGTGAAGGGCGCGATCGTGAGCGCCGGCATGGACGGCAACCGGATCGCGACGACCTCGCGCGGCGAGGACGAAGCCACCGGCACGGACGACGCGAGCTGGGCTCGCGATCGCCGCGTCGAGATCCTCCTCGGAAACTGACGGAGCCGAATGCAGCTCCAGCAACCGGCCGCCGCACACGGCAAGGCCCTCGATCCCCTGAGCCTGATGCTGGGCTCTTCGGGGGTCGTTCTCGTCGTCCTCGTCATCCTGATCGTCGCTTCGGCGCTGGTCTGGTTGATTTGGTTTCTCAAGTTCGCGCAGCTGCGGCGGCTGCGCTCGGCGGAGGAGCTCTTCGAGCGAGCCTCCGAAAAGCTCCCCCGCCCCGCCGACCTCGTCAGTCTCGCGCAGCGTCACGCGAGCGCGCCCGGCGCGCGCGTGGTGCTCGCCATCGCCCGGCGTCAGCAGACGCAACCGGCTGGCGCCGACCTGCTGACGGCGGTGGCGCGGCGCGCGCTCGCCACCGAACAACAGCGAGCGACGGTGCTCATGCCGACGCTCTCGAGCATCGCGTCGGCCTCTCCGTTCATCGGTCTGTTCGGGACGGTGTGGGGCATCATGGACGCGTTCTTGCGCATCGGCGTCGAGAAGAGCGCGTCGCTGCCCGTCGTGGCGCCGGCCATCGGTGAAGCGCTGATCGCGACGGCGTTCGGCCTCGTCGCCGCCATCCCCGCGACCGTCGGGTACAACTACGTCGACAAGCGCATCGGCGATCTCGTGGACGAGCTCACGGCGAGCTCGGAGGTGTGGGTCGCGACGTTTGCGGGCGACGGCATGGAGGCCGCCGCTCCGTACGCGCACGCGCACGCCCACGCGCGGCGGTAACGCATGGGTAGCGTTCGCCTGGGCAGCCGCGGACGCGGTGGCTTCCGCGACATCAACGTCCCGCCCCTCGTGGACGTGATGCTCGTGCTCCTGGTCGTGTTCATGGTGACGGCACCGCTGCTCACGACGGGGCTCCGCATCGACTTGCCCGAGGTGCGCGCGGCGCAAACCCCGGTCAAGGATTCGCGCCTCCTCGTCACCATCACGAAGGACGAGCGGGTGCTGTTCGGTGAAGACGAGGTCACGAACCGCATCGATGACGCGCTCAAGGAGAACCAGCGCGTGCAGACGGAGCGGGAGCTCTACATTCGCGCCGACAAGGAGGCCCGCTACGGCATCGTGGCCCAGGTGGTCGCGGCGGCGCGCAACAGCGGCGTGGAGTCGTTGAATCTTCTGGTCGAGCCGGAAGTCGAAGAGGTACCCGCGAACGAAACCCCACCGTCGGGCGGCCAACGGGCCGCGCCAGCCTCCTCGAAGTGACATGGCGAGCAGCGCCTATGGCCTCCACCGGCACGAGCGCGCATTCCGCCCGAGCGAAGTCGTTTTCGCTGTCTTCGGCAGCGCGGGAATCCTGATCGCATTCTTCGCGTTGCTGGTCCTGGCGGGCCGCGGGTCCACCCACATCAAAGCCAAGGAACCGCCCCCGCCGGCCGCCATCCCGATCGCAGTAAAACCCGTGCTCGACGACCTGCCCCTGCTCAAGCAGGGCGGAAAGAAGGTCCGCCCGAAGCTTCCCGACATGTGGAAGAAGCAGGCGCCGGTACGCCGAGTGAAAGCGAAGCCCGCGCCGTCGCCCAAGGCGGAGAAGACGAAAGAGGCGGCCACCAAAACCCCCCTGACCAAACCGACAGCCGACCCGAAGCCCGAGGAAGAGGTCGCGAAAGAGGTGGATCAGGAGCTCGAGGAGACGCCGGAAGCCGAGCCCACCGTGGAAGGGGAAGGCGCCCCGGACGGGGTGGAGGAAGGCACCGAGACGGATCCGCTCAAGGCGCGCGCCGTGAGCCAGTACCTCGCGAAGATCCTGGCGTGGTTCAACGCGCGGTTCCAGCCGCCGGTCGGGCAGATCCCCTGCGACGAGCTGAAGGCGTTGAGCGCGGGCGTCGCGGTGATGGTCGGAAGCGACCGACAAATCACGGGCTATACGATCACGAGCCCGAGCAACAATCCGATCTTCGACGAGCGCGTGAAGAGCACGCTCGAGCGCATCGTCGGCGAGCAGCTCCCGCCGCCGCCCCCTCTCTACCCGGACATTCTCGAGAGCACCGTTCGGCCCCGCTTTTCTGGAAAGAGCGCCTCATGCGACTGACGACCCGTCTCTCTTCGGCCCTCACCGTCCTTGCCCTCGCGCTGCCCGCTGGCGCGCAAGCTCCGGCTCAGCCGCCGCCCGACGAAAGCGTGCTCGGTGAGTTCGTGGTCACGGGCGTGCAACAAGAGCGGCTGCCCAGGATCGCGGTGCTGCCCTCGCTGTCTCCCGACCTCGAGGACGTGATCGTGCGCGGCGTGGTGCGCCGCGATTTCGAGCTCACGGGCCTGTTCGAGGTGATCCCGGACAGCAAGGCGCCGCCCGGCCTCTACGGCTTCGACGACCCGATCGACGTCCCCGCCTGGAAGAAGCTCGGCGCCGAAGCCATCGTGAAGGTCGCGGCCCGCGCGGACAAGACGCCGGGCAAGATCCAGGTGCTCGGCATCGCGTACTTTCTGAACGTGGGCCAGGAGCCAGTTTATCAAAAGACGATCGTCGTCAACAAGAGCGAGGCCCGCATCACCGGGCATCGCATCACGGATGCGCTGCTCGGCGCGCTCACGGGGCGCCCCGGCGGGTTTGCGAGCGAGTTTACGTTCTCGGCGCGCTGGGGAAACAACCGGCGCGTGTTCCGCATGGACTCCGACGGCAACGGGCTCACGCCGCTGTCGGATCCTTCGGAGCACTCGATCGCGCCGACTTGGGGCCCGAATCACTCGCTCTACTACTTGCTGAGCAAGCAGTACGCGCCCTACTCGCTGCACGTGTTCGCGACGGGCACGCACAAGACGATTCAGCTTCCGTTCCGGACCTCACTCTACGGCGTGGCGTTCGACAAGACGTTCACGCGCATGGCGCTCGCGGTGAGTGAAAACGGAAGGAGCGCGATCTACGTGGGCAACCCCGACGGCACGGCGATGAAGCGCGTGTCGAGCACCGAGCTCGCCACGCACCCCGTGTTCAGCCCTTCGGGCAAGCTCGCCTGGGTGGGCGGCAACGCCGAAGAAGGCTCGCAACGCATCTTCGTGGAGAACAAGCCGGTCTCCCCGGCGGGCTTCACGGCCGCGGCGCCCGCCTTCTGCGACACCGAGGACGGCATTCGACTGGTGTACTCCGTCGCTGTGGGCGGCGATCGTCAGGACCTCGTCGCTTCGAACGAAGACGGACGCAACATCGCGCGCCTCACGCAAGGCCAGGGCTCCAACACCTCGCCGGCGTGCAGCCCCGACGGGCGCTTGCTCGCCTTCTTCTCCACGCGCAACAAGCAGCCCGGCGTGTACCTGATGTCGCTCAAGCGCTTCTCCACGCAGCAGATCTCGAGCCAGATGGGTGAAGGCCTGCGCTGGGCGGCGCTGCCCCCCGTCCCCAACGCGCCGTAGTCCCCAACGTCGTGTACGCGCTCCCCGTCGAGGTCGATCCCCGACGGCGTCCTGCCGCCGATGCCGCTGCCCCCCTGCCCCAGCGACGACGAACAGCCGGAGCAGTGCCTCGAGGGGCCCTAGAGCGACAAACGGTTAGGAACGCGCCGAGATATGCGGAAAACTGCGTCGGA
>CAYYWA010000366.1:0-5701 GCA_964475255.1 uncultured Sorangium sp. | reverse complement strand
TTCGCGGGAGGCACCATTCAACAGCGGCCCCGAGGAGCGATCCTCGGGGCCGTTGGCGTTTCTGCCCTGGTTTCCCGAGGGTTTGCGTGGCGGCGAGCGTCGCGGGCGCCGGGACAGCGTTCGCGCAGAGAGCGCTGCGGGCGTGCGACCGGGGCGCGTGGGACGGCGTTCGCGCTCTCTCTTCTGGTCCTGCGGGGAGAGAGAACCCGAGGGCGCTTAACAGCGGAGGGCCTTCGGGCGGGACGGGGGCGCTGATGTTTAACTGGCCGCTGGACGCGCCTCGGCGACCTAGATCGGGAGGTCCGACCGGAACTTCCGCAGGTCGAGCGGCGCAGCCTACTGACGTACCCACCACTTGCGCACATCGCGCGATCAAGTCCCCGGCCGACCGCCTCATGGCGACCCTTCGGCCAGGTGGGCCATGCCCGACTCGACGATCGCCCAGTTTCGACTCCCTTCCTCAAGGGATCGTGAACCCGGGGTCCACGCCGGGCCGCTCACCCGTCGATCCTGCTGGCGCCCGGTCATGTCCCAACCGCCCAGTGCTTCCTGCTCCCCGCACATCGGCAGGTCATCGCGGAAAGGAACGTGGGCAAACACGCGGTTGGCGATGACGTGCGGATTGGGCTGGGCGAGGTCCACCGCTTCGCCGAACACGGTCGTCGCCTGCCTCATCTTTGCTACGTGATCGAGACGACCAAGGCCATAGCGGGTGTCGCCACCGATGAAGAGCCGATCGATGGCTGAGAGTCGCGTAACGAACTCGTCGCGGTCCTTGCGAATGAAGACGTAACCAACCAGCGCCACCGGGTCATTTCTTGCGGAGCCGTCGCTACGACGCCACCAGGTCTGCACACACTCGGTCTCCCGCAGGGAGCCGTCGAGCGCGGAATCGCTGTCCGGGTCGACTGCCGTGGCCGGCCTCGCGCCAAGAAGCTGGCGGCGGAGATTTCGATCCGGCAGCACCGCTTCACCGCCCTCACGAGCCCACACGAGGCCCGCGCCTTCGCGATACTCGGGAAGCCACGCTCGCCATTCGTCGCCGATACGCTGCGCGGGAAACAGGTACGAGAAGCGGGCGTCCTTACGAAGATCCTCACCGACCTGCTGGTACTTCGGGTCCTTGTCGCCCTGAAGACGTGCAAGCTCAGCGGTGATCGCCCCCCAGAATGGCCGCGCAGGAACGTAGACCCTGCAGCGGTTGAGTGCACCCGAGGGCGTCGCGCCGACGAAGAGCGGGCTCGCAACCCTCCAGGTCCACCTGTATAGAATCCAGGTCACCGCTCCCTCCCCGAGGCGCTGGCCTTAGCGTGGTACCGCGCGTAGATGAGGGACTGGCGCAGTAGGTCGCGAGTGAGCAGGAGCTTGTCGACATCCATCGCGATGGCCTGCGTGGCCTTGAACACGTCGTTCCCGGAATCGAGACCATTCGGAAAGTGCTCCTGTAGGAATGTTCTGCAAGAGTCGCTAATTCGTTGCCGTTCCCTCTTCTGGGCGAGGAACAGGAAAAACGCATACACCCCCTGCTCTTCGAGCACCCACAACGCGTCGGTGAGCGTCTTGTCGTCGCTCTGCGCTCCGAGATCCGCTCCGAGCTTCGCGCACGTGATGTCGAGGTTCTTGGCCATTACATCGCCTCCCGCGTGCCGTCCTGGCCCCGCTCAGCGTTCTTCAGCACGCGGAGGCGACCCAGGCCACGGCTACCCATTCCTCCGATGCCGAGGGCTTCGAGGTACGGGAATCCGCCCTCGACGATCTCGTAAACCTTCTTCGCGTCCTTCACCGCCTCGACATCAGCTCGGCCGATCCGAAAGTGAGCCGGATTTCTGCAGGTGGCATCCCAGAGCAGAATCGTCGAGCGAGGCAGTGCTTCATACGTGAAGAGCGCACCGTCCTCGGCAGCCCCCGTGGCCGGATCGATCGCCACCGAAGTGCGCACCTCCAGATTGCTGTTCACGACATGGCTGAACAGTTTGTCCGACACGATGGCGAGGCGGTCTCGGATGTACTGCGGCACGTGCAGCGCCTCGAGCGCGCTCGTGACCTCCTCGAAGCTGTTGAACTTGCGCACCGGTAAGAGCAGCCAGCCAAGATTCAGCGGGCTCATGCCAGCTTCCTTTCGGTGGATGGTGTTCTCCTCTACATCACCATGACCAGCGAGCGACTCGATCTGCCTCAGCGCACCCGGTGCGGTGATCCAGACGGGCCCTTCACGGGTCGCAACCGGGAAGAGCAGCACGTGAGCGTCGCTGAAGGACGCCAGCCCTGCAAAGCCGCCGCGCTCGCCCCGCGCGAAGCCGAAAACCGTACACACCTTGCATGAAGGCTCGCCGCAGTGCCCGCCGGAGCCATCGCGACGTTGCTGCCCTTGCCCAGCACAGTCTGGGTAATAAGGTTTCGTCCTCGCGCCGTTTCTCAACGTCTCCTGGTGCATCGCGACATAGGTCCGGAGCACCCCAGCGATGCTTGATCCCGGGATCTTCGGGACCTTGGTTACCGGGTCGCGCACGATCGTGTTGTCGACACGCCCGAGCCGCGCGCCGCCCGTGCCTACATGTATCGGGTCCACGGTCATGGCAGCGACTTGAAAGGTTTCGAAGCTACCGTTCTTCATGAGCGATTCTCCATGGATTTCTTGAGAACGCGCAGGTGCCAATCCAGCGTGTCCATGAGGACATCCGAAGTAGCCGCTTCGGTGAGCGTTTCGAGTACCGCGCCGCGCACGCCGAGGTGCTCCGCCAGCGCCGACCGCGCGAGCGTCGACCAGGCATTCCGCGCCGTCTCTGGATCCGCGCCAGGACCGCTCCACGCCTGCTTCGTCGTCTCGAGCAGGCTCCACACGGCTCGCGCCGCGGTCGTGCTCGGAGCTTCGCGCCCGAGCAGTTCCCATACGTCCCGAAGACGCTGCCAGTCCGCAAGGTATCGCACGCGTGCCTGCTCAAACCTGACCGCGGTGCTGTCCATGAACACCAGAGCGAGACGAGAGGGGGCGACCTCGATCGCGTCACCAGGGAGAAGGTCCGAGGCGTGCCGGTAGACTGCACCTAACGGCGTGGCGAAGTCGTTCCTCCCGTGTACCGCTACCGCACCTGTGGTCTGCAAAAACGTGTAGAAGTTGTCGGCTCGTCCATCGGGGAGACACACGGGGATGACGACCAGGTCTTGCGCGCCATCCGGCCGCGCCAGGCTCAGCGCTGTCGTTCCTTCTCGCGACTTCGCGTCGACGACACGCCATGACTCAACGCCGCGTTCAGCGAGTTGCTCCTCCACGCTGCGCGTCGTCTCAAGGACCGCTTGGAAAGGTGTCGTTCGCGAGAAGGCGATCACGCCGACGCGTAGGGGCATTCGGTCCCACACCCGCGCAAACTCCTCTTCCCATTTCCGCACCACGAGGTCGACGCAGTCGTTGGCAGCGGCCAGCGGTACGAGGACTCGGAACCGCACCGGCGACGCGTCGAGCACGAGCACCGGCGCGTACGCTCCGAGCCCGGCCGCGTCGCGGATCGACGATACGACGAGCGTTCGGACCTCTCCGTCGTCATCGACCAGATCCAGATGGGCTCCTCGAAGCGCGTTCGCCGGCTCCTCGGGTGCCAGGACACGGGCCAAATTGCAGATCGTGACGAAGTCGTTGCTCGCCGATCGGTAAAGAACTTCGAAGGGCCCATCGCGGTGACGGCCCAGGTACGTCTCCCGATCCTCCCACGACGGACTGCCTGTATCGGGAACCAGCACCAGCCGGCGCGTGCGCCACCGGTTTGGATCCGAGGACGCAATCTCCCGGAATCGCGGCACGAGGTCGGAAAAGAAAGCTTCAGCGGTACGCCAGAAACGGTGCACCCGTCCAGGAGACGCGTTCTTCTGAAAGAGTCTGTGGGCAAGCCATACAGCCTTCTCGCGACGCGTTGCGCTATTCCAGTCGGGCGGTTCGTGCACGGTCGAGCGATCCCTCACGATCTTCTCGTAGAAGGTGGACCAGTCCTGTTCATGCTCGAACCCGGCCTGCAGCGATCGCATGACCGCGTCCGACGTCGCTGCGTTCCAGGGCTGTCCCACGAGCCTCTCAACGTGGTCCAAGAGTGCCCGAAACGGAGCATCCGGCGCGATCGGGTTACCAATTGTCGGATTGAACCGCCTCCAGTCCGCGATGTTCTGCGCCCGCAAAGAGTCGACCCGTGAGCCGTCGAGCCACGGATCCATATCGAAGCTCAGCGTGATGAGCGCGATGCGGTCGTTTTCGTCGGCCAGCTCCGACAGCCAGATGCTGTCGGTGCCCGAAGCCATCCACGCATCGAGGCGCCCCTTGCGGCGCTCATGGCATACCTTGCAGGCGCGTTGCTTGGAGACGTTGGCCTGACGGCGCGCTGCCTGCCCGTTGAACCGTGCGCGGCACACCGGGCAAACATGCCCGCGCGTCTCGTCGGTCGCGGGAATCACCCAGGGTCGATGAACCGGGATGGAGACCGTGCGCCGAACTGTTTGGATCTCGGACGCCATCTGGATAAGGGAACGCGTGGAGGTCGAGATGCGGCAAGCCGGAGGCGTCTCGAGCTTGCGCTCCTTTGCTAGCTCGTCGATGAGCCTCTCCAACTCGGCGCGAAGCAGGTCGGCCTGCGTGTCATCGAGGCTTCCGTCCGGCTTGCCGTCGACGCGGCACCCGGGAAGTGTGAACGACAGAACATCGTCATCGCGGTAGATCAACGACCCGACGGCGAGATCGACCTCCACGAGCCGACACACTTCGTCAAACAACGCATCGATCTGCTGTCGGGCGCCCACCCAGTCACCGATCCGCACCGAGCGCGCTTCGTAGTGCTCGCTCCCGAAACCCACGGTGAGCACGCGCCAGCGCGTCTGTTTCTTCAGGTCCAAGTTCTGCCAGTTGGCAGCGCCGGAGAGAACCAGACCGGCAGCAGCCGACTTGAAGAGCGCCGCGGCGATGTATGACTGATCCCACAGCGTCACGTCGTTGTTCGGCAGCCGGGTTTCCGCCAGAGTCGAGCTGAAAGCGCGGCGCAGCCAGCCGTCCAGCCCGATCGCCGACGTACGCCAGCGCCACCACGATCCGACGTCTGTTGACGTGCCGAGGGCTTTCAGATCATCGAGCAGACCGCCGATGCGTTCCAAGAGCCGCTCACAGCCACCGGGAGCCAAGACTTCGGGAGCATCTGTGAGGAGGTTTCGAACCGGATGTCCGAACGCCGTCGCCAGCCACATGTGCGTGACGTCCTGACCGAGGTACTCGACGGTTTTCGACGGGAACGACTGCTTCTCGATGCCCGACGCCATCGCGTGACCGGCCTGGAGGAGGCCAACCATGCTTGGCCGGGACCGCTTGTCGTCATAGTCCTCGAGGAACTCGGTTAGCGTGCTCGGCCAGGTCCACGTCGGCGACGGAAACGCAGAGGCGAGCCACGCGAGCCGTTTGCCCCAATCGGGAACGAGGTGCTGGTGCCAGCTCTTCTCGTTGTACGAGACGCCCGCGGAGCCGTGCCTACGCAAGAAGTCCGGGTGTGCCTTCCCGGCCATGTGAAGCCAGCCGATGGCCTCGCAAGCGAGCAATAGCGGCCGGTGCTTGCGCAGCTCCTCGAGCATCTGCTCGCCGGTCGTGGGGCTCATCCTTCCCCTCCGGGAGCACGGAGGAGCTCACGCAACGCGACCTTAAGGTCGCCGCCCGTACACTTCTCGGCCCCGCTTCTCG
>CAYYWA010000365.1:0-5710 GCA_964475255.1 uncultured Sorangium sp. | reverse complement strand
GTCCAGGTGCGCCATTCTCCGGGATCCTGTGTCCTTCGCGAGCGCTCGAAAACCCCAATGAATCCGGTGCATAGCAGAACATAGCCGGACACAGCTACCACGCCTCCGAAACGCTTCCTAAACCGTTGGTCGGACGTTCGAATCGTCTCGGGGGCGCCACCAAGCGCGATGCGTTCCGGCGATGCCGAGATGCTGCGCTCAGCCAAGATTCCTTCCCCGACCGGGAAGCCCGAATCGAGGCTTTAGTCGAGCAGACCGTCGTCTCGCAAGAGCTCTCGATTGATGGTGACCGCGGCTTCCGCGCCTTCGGCGGCGGCCACGATCACCTGGAACACGTCGCGCGAGGCGTCGCCGACGACGTAGAGGCCGGGGACGGAGGTCTTGCCGGTCCTCGGCTCCACTCTGCAATTCCAAGCGTCGGCCTCGCACCCGAGCGTCAACGCGAGGTTGGAGCGCAGGCGGCACGCGGTGTTGAAGAAGAGCGCCGTGCATTCGAGGGGTGGGCCCGCCTCGAACACGACGCGCTCGAGGCAGTCACTTCCCTCGAGGCGCACGATGCGCTCGGCGCGGACCGGAATCCCATGGCGCGCGAGCTTGGCCGTGTAGGCCTCGCTGAGCCCGGTGGGACCATCGGTGCACAGCGTGACGGAGCGACTCCAAAGCAGGAGCTCGAGGGCGAGCCCGGCTCCCTTCGAGTCGCCGCGTCCATAGACGGCGAGCGGTCTGTCGCGCACTTCCCAGCCGTCGCAGTATGGGCAGTGGTGAACGCCTCGCCCGAAGAAGGCCTCGAACCCGGGGATCTCGGGGAGCTCATCCACGACGCCGGTCGCGACGACCAACCGGCGCCCCTCGGCGCTGCCGCCTCCGACGAACATGACTCTGAACCGATCCGACTCCCGCACGGCCGAAGCGACCCGGATCTCCCGAAGCTCGACGCCCTCGTAGCGGGCGAGCTCCGAGCGCGCGATACGCCGGAACTCGGCGGGGCTCACCCCGTCTCGCGTCAGATAGCCATGGATCGCGCGCGAGGCGTAGTTCCTGTACTCCCCGCTGTCGCAGACGAGCACGCGACGCCGGGCTCGGCCGAGCACGAGCGCTGTGTTCATTCCGGCGGGGCCCCCGCCGACGACGATCACATCGTACACGGGCGCATTCCTTTCGAGGTGCGGGCGGCACGCGGCACAGAACCGCCGTTGCAAAGGGCGTGCGAGCATGGCGTCGCGGAACGCCGCTCGTGGAACGCGCACCGCGCTCCAACTCGCGCGAAAGGGGCGCCTTCTACCGAGCGCGCCTGCTGCCCCTTGCCGGGCGCGGGCTCGCTCTGCGGAGCGTCGTTGACGACGTCCGTCCCGGATGTTAACACTGTCAACATGAGCACCCGGCGACAGATCCTCGACGAGGCGCGCGAGCTCTATCTCGAGGCCGGTCTCGCCGGGTTCTCGATGCGGGGCGTGGCCGAGCGCGTCGGCGTGACGGCGACGGCGCTCTACCGTCATTTCGCCAGCAAGGACGCGCTCCTGGCGAGCTTGCTCGGGGAGGCGTTCGCGACGTTCGGGAGCTATCTCGGGCGAGCGCTCGGCGGCCAGACCCCGCTCGAGCGCTTCCGGCTGACGGGGAAAGGGTACGTCGATTTCGCGCTCGACCACCCGCGAGACTACGCGCTCATGTTCCTCACGAACTGCAAAGACCTCGGCTACGAGCGCATTTCGGAGGAGCTCGCGCAACGGTCGCGCGGCACCTTCGAGTTCGTGGTGGACCGCGCGAAGGAGTGCCTCGACGCACACGTTTTCGCGCCGCGCGATCCGCGCGAGATCGGGCTGCACGTCTGGTCGACGCTCCACGGGCTCGTGAGCTTGTGGCTGCTCGGGCAGCTCCACAGATCGATGGATCGGAGCGGCTTCGAACGGCAGGTGGAGCTCGCGCTCGACCTCATCGAGCTCTCGTTGACCCGAAACGAGCCCCCGCGGCGCCGGTAGCGGGCCGCCGCCCTTTTTTTGCCCAGGAAGTTAACACCGTAAACAAGGAGACAGTGCCATGAGCATTACCCCGGGACGACACACGGCCGTGCGTGACGAAGGAATCGTCGTCTTCCTCATCGGGATGCGCATCAATCGTTGGTGGCAGATCCATCGTTGGCTGCCCGTCGCGCTCGCAATGCCCCGCATGCTCCGGGCGCTCGCCGGGCGACGGCAGTCCGGGCTCTTGGGTGCGCGGCCCGGCCTCACCTGGATGGTGCAGTACTGGGAATCGCTCGAAAAGCTGCTCGCCTACGCGAACGACCGTCACGGGGAACACTACCCGGCGTGGGCCGCCTTCTATCGCCGAGCAGCGAAGGGCGGCGCCGTGGGCATCTGGCACGAAACGTACGTCGTGCCACGGGGCGGCTTCGAGTCGATTTACGTCAACATGCCGGCGCAAGGACTCGGCGCGTTCAGCACGCTGGTTCCCGCACAGGGTCGCCACGCGCGGGCTCGCGATCGCCTGGCGCTCCCCGAAGTCCCGACGAAGGGCGCCTGAGCGAAGCGCGTCGCCGCCAAGCGCCGCGCGCGTCGTGGCCCCAAACAGCCGCATCCCGAGACTTCCGAGCCAGACTTCTGGCACAACTGTTCCCATGACGACTCAGGAGGTGGTCCTCGAGCCCGGGGCGCTCACGCTGGAGGAGGTCGAACGGGTCGCGCGCGGCGCGGCCAAGGTTCGGCTCGGGGCAGCGGCGCTCGCTCGCCTCTCGAGCTCGCGCGCGACCCTCGAAGCCACGCTGGACGCTGGCGAGGTGCTCTATGGCGTGAACACTGGGTTCGGCTCGCTCGCGCAAAAGCGAGTTCGCCCGTTCGAGCTCCGAGAGATCCAGAAGAACCTGCTGCGCTCGCATGCTTCGGGCGTGGGCGATCCGCTCCCGAACGAGGTGGTGCGGGCGATGCAGCTCTTGCTGGTGGCCTCGCTGGCTCGCGGCTTCTCCGGCGTGCGCCCGCTCTTGGCGGAGCGCTTGGTCCAGCTCCTGAACGCGAACGTCGTACCGGTCGTGCCGTCGGTGGGCTCCGTGGGCGCGTCCGGGGATCTCGCGCCGCTCGCCCACGCGGCGCTCCTCCTGATCGGCGAAGGCGAAGCCCTGCACGAGGGCCTCCGCCTCGACGGACACGCGGCGCTGTCGCGGCTCGGTCTCGAGCCGCTCGAGCTCGAGGCAAAAGAGGGGCTCGCGCTCATCAACGGGACGCACCTGATGGCCGGCATCGGGGCGCTCGCTCTGCTCGACATCGAGCGCCTGTTCGCGGCCGCCCTCTGCGCCGCGGCGATGTCGATCGACGCGTGCCGCGGCACGGACGCATTCCTGGACGCTCGGGTCCATGCCGCGCGCGGCCAACCGGGGCAGCGCCACGTGGCGGAGCGCTTGCGTGCGCTCATCGCGGGGAGCCAGATCGTCCCGAGCCACTTGCACGACGATCCGCGCGTGCAGGACCCGTACTCGCTGCGCTGCGCCCCCCAAGTCCTCGGCGCCGCGCACGACGCGATCACGTTCGCGCGTGGTGTGGTCGAGCGCGAGCTCGGTGCGGTGACGGACAACCCGCTCGTGTTCGAGGCTAGCCCGAACGACACCCGCCGGGTCGTATCGGCCGGGAACTTCCACGGCATGCCGCTCGCCATGGCCTTCGACCTGCTCCTTTTTTCGCTCGCGTACGTCGCCGGGATTTCCGAGCGCCGCGTCTATTACATCCTGGCCGCGTCGGACGCGGAGAATCGCCTGAACCCGCACCTCTCGCCGGACCCCGGGCTGCACTCCGGGCTGATGATCGCGCAGTACGTCGCGGCCGCCTGCTGCAACGAGCTCGTCGGGCTCGCCACGCCGGCGAGCGTCGCGAACATCCCCACCAGCGCCGGGATGGAGGACTACAACTCGTTCGGGGCGCACTCGGCCCTGAAGCTCCGGCGCGCGATCGAGCGCACGCGGCAAGTCGTGGCCATCGAGCTGCTCTGCGCGGCAGAAGCCCTCGAGTACCAGCGCCCTCTCCGGTCCGGAGAAGGGGTGGAACGCGCCCACGCGGAAGTCCGCAGCGCGGTCACGAAGCGCGTCGCCGATCGGCCCCCCGCGCCCGACATCCACGCCCTCGAGCAACTCATCGCCGGCGGTCGCTTCAGCGCATGACGCTGATACATTCGTAGGCAGAGCCATGAGCCCGAACGATGACCTCCCGGGCGGCGCTGCTCCCCCGCGCACGGTGCGAGCCCCCCACGGCCCCACGCGAACCTGCAAGACCTGGGAAGCCGAAGCCGCGCTCCGCATGCTGATGAACAACCTCGATCCGGAGGTGGCCGAAGATCCGGCACGGCTCGTCGTGTACGGCGGCCGCGGCCAGGCCGCGCGATCGTGGGCGGCATTCGACGGAATAGTGCGCTGCTTGAAGCGCCTCGAGCCGGACGAGACACTCCTCGTCCAGTCGGGGAAACCGGTGGGCGTCCTCCGCACGCACGAGGACGCACCGCGCGTCCTCATCGCGAACTCGAACCTCGTGCCTCACTGGGCCACGGAGGAGCACTTCGACGCGCTCGCGCGGAAGGGGCTCATCATGTTCGGTCAGATGACGGCCGGCTCCTGGATTTACATCGGCACGCAAGGGATCCTCCAGGGCACCTACGAGACGTTCGCCGCCTGCGCGCGTCGACACTTCTCGGGAGCGCTCGGCGGCCGCCTCGTGGTGACGGCGGGGGCCGGCGGCATGGGCGGCGCACAACCCTTGGCCGTTACCATGAACGACGGGGTTTGCCTCGTCGCCGACGTCGATGTCGAGCGCCTCCGGCGGCGCGTGGCCACGCGCTACCTCGACGAGATCGCGCCGAGCCTCGACGCCGCGGTAGAGCGCGCGCAAACGTCCGCGCGCGAGAAGCGCGCTCTCTCGATCGGCGTCGCCGCGAACGCGGTCGAGCTGCTCGAGCACCTCGTCGAGCGCGGCGTCACGCCGGACGTCCTCACCGATCAAACGCCGGCTCACGACCCCATGAGCTACGTCCCCGCGGGGCTCGGGCTGGAGGCAGCCGCCGAGCTCCGCGGACGCGACGGGCGCGCGTACCTCGCGCGGAGCCTCGACACCATGGCGCGGCACGTGCGCGCGATGCTCGAGCTGCAACGTCGTGGCAGCGTGGTCTTCGACTACGGCAACAACCTGCGCCAGCGCGCGTTCGACGCGGGGATCACCGACGCCTTCTCCTTCCCCGGGTTCGTCCCGGCCTACATCCGTCCGGAGTTCTGCCGGGGACGCGGGCCCTTTCGGTGGGCCGTGCTCTCGGGCGACCCGGAGGAGATCTTCCGCATCGACGAGGCACTGCTCGAGCTCTTCCCGGGAGACGCGACCCTCGCCCGCTGGCTCGGTCTCGCCCGCTCGCGCGTCGCCTTCCAGGGCTTGCCCGCGCGGATCTGCTGGCTGGGACTCGGTGAGCGGCACCGTGCCGGCTTGCTCTTCAACGATCTCGTGGCCCGCGGGGTCGTCTCGGCGCCGGTCGTGATCGGTCGCGACCACCTCGACACGGGCTCCGTCGCCTCGCCGAACCGCGAAACCGAGGGCATGCTCGACGGCAGCGACGCCGTCAGCGACTGGCCGATTCTGAACGCGCTCCTCAACGTGGCGAGCGGCGCCTCGTGGGTGAGCTTCCACCACGGCGGCGGCGCGCGCGCTCGGTGCCGTCCGCGACGCTCACCTGACCCGCGTGCTGGGAGAAGCCG
>CAYYWA010000364.1:0-5784 GCA_964475255.1 uncultured Sorangium sp. | reverse complement strand
CCGAGGCGCGAGCGCTCGCGCATCGCGGGCCGCGCGGGTATCGTCGCTGCCGGAACGCTCCTCAGCCGGCTTCTGGGCCTCGGGCGCGATTTGGTGATGGCCGCCGTGTTCACACGAGCGGTCACCGATGCGTTCTTCGTCGCGTTCACGCTCCCCAACGTGCTGCGGCAGCTGCTCGCGGAGGGCGCCGTTCAAAGCGCCGTCTTGCCGGTGCTCGCCGCCACGCGCGAGCGCGACGGCGACGACGCTGCCCGACGCTTCTTCGCCAACGTTCGCGGCCTGTCCCTGTCGCTGCTCACCGTCGTCACCGCGCTCGGCGTCGCCTTCGCCCCTGCGCTCGTCGATCTGTTCGCCGCGGGGTACCGCGAGCATCCGGAGCAGTTCGAGCGCACCGTCGAGCTCACGCGCTGGGTCTTTCCGTACATCTTCCTGATGGGCACGGCCGCGCTCGGGGTCGCCGCGCTCAACGCGTATCAGCGCTTCGCCGTGACGGCATTCGCGCCGGCGCTCCTGAACGTGGCCTTCGTCACCTTTTCGTTGCTCCTCCCCGACTTCCTCGGCGCGCGCGGCTACGACCCAGGGCTCGCGCTCGCCGTAGCGGTGATCGTGGGCGGCGTGCTGCAAGTGGTCGCGCAGTGGCCGAGTCTCGCGAAAATCGGCTTTCTCGGGCGCCCGCGGTTCGACTTCGGGCACCCCGGCGTCCGCGCCGTGCTCGCGCGCATGGTGCCCGTTCTCTTCGGCATGGGCGTCTACTACGTGGACGTGCTGCTCGCGCGGCGCTTCCTCTCCGAGCTCGGCGTGGGCGCGCAGAGCTACTTCACCTGGGCCATGCGCCTCTGCGACTTCCCGCAGGGGATCTTCGTGATGGCCATCCAAACCGCCGCTCTGCCGAGCCTCGCGCGGCTCGCGAGCCGCGGCGATCGGGTCGAGCTCGCGGGGACCTTCGCGTTCGGCATGCGCCTCGCGCTGTTCGTCGCGGTGCCCGCGACGCTCTTCGCCGTGGTGCTCGCCGAGCCGCTCGTCGTCCTCCTCTTTCAGCGCGGCGAGTTCGATGCCATCGCGGCTCATGAAACCGCGCGGGCCCTCATGGCCCAGGGCGCGGGCATCTGGCTCGTCGCCGTCGCGCGCCAGCTCGTCGGCCTCTACTACGCGATCGGGGACACGCGGACTCCGGTGATCGTCTCCGCGATCGACCTGTTCGTGTTCATCGCGCTGGCCCTCTTCCTCAAGGGTCCGCTCGGGCACGTGGGGGTCAGCCTCGCGGTGACGGGAGCGACGGCCGTGCAGATGCTCCTCCTCTGGGTGCTCGCCCATCGGCGCTTGCCGGAGCTGCGGAGCGGCGAAATCCTCACGTCCTTCCTGCGCACGTCAGCCGCCGCGGCGGCTGCAGCCGGGCTCGCGCTCTTCTCGACGAAGCTCCTCGCGCGGGAAGGAATTTCTCTCGGTGTGCAGGCCATCGTCGGGGCGGCAGCCGGCCTCTCGGCGTTCTTCGGCCTGGCCGGGCTCCTCAAGAGCCCCGAGCTCGGCATCGTCGCGGCGCCGATCGCGCGCCGCTTCCGCACACGCCGGCATTGAACGAGGCAACGGCTCATGAACCAGGAAATCGTCGACGCTCGTTTCACCGCCCAGGCGGGTGCCCCCGAGCAGCTTCCGCCGCCCGTCAGCGTCGAAATCGCTTTCGTCGGCCGGTCCAACGTGGGCAAAAGCAGCCTGTTGAATCGCCTCATGCAGCGCCGAAATCTGGCGCGCACGAGCTCCACGCCTGGCTGCACACGGCGCATCACCTTCTTCGAGGTGCGCACCCGCGACGGCGCCCTGTTCACGCTCGTCGATCTCCCCGGCTATGGCTACGCCGCGCGCTCCAAAGTCGAGCGGCGGAGCTGGAGTCATCTGATCGAGCACTACCTCGCGAACCGGCCCGGTCTCTCGGCGGTGGCGCTGCTCGTGGACGTGCGCCGCGGGCTCGAGAGCGACGAGCGCGACCTGATCGACCTCTTGCGAACCGAGAGCTCGGGGCGCCCTGCCCCTCGGCTCGTGCTCGTCGCCACCAAGCTCGACAAGCTGCCGCGCTCACGGCGCCTGGCAGCCGTGCAAGCGATCGCGCGCGAAGCGGGCCTCCCCTGTATCGGCTTCTCGAGCGAGCTTCCCGACACCACCCAGGCCGTCTGGCAAGCGCTCCGCGCGGCGATCTCCTCGGCCTGACCGTTCCATCCCGGAAAGCAGCGAGAAGAGGTCTTGCGGCTCTTTCTGCCCCGCAGGAGGCAAGCGGAAGGGGCCTTGCCGCTACTTTTGCCGCTCGGGAAGCAGCGGAAAGGGGGTCTTGCCGCTACCTTTGCCGCTCGGGAAGCAGCAGGAAGGGCGCGAGCTCAAGAGGTCATCGATCTCGATGAGGAGGTCCCCGCGGCCGAAGGCGGCAAAGGCGGCGGAAAGACGCGAGAGATCGGCCTTCCCCGACTAGGAAGCCCGAAATCTAGGCTCAGGGCACCGAGCCGACGGCTTCGCTCGCGCTGAGCAGCCGCTCGCAGTCGCCGTAGAGACTGAAGCGGATCGAGGTGCCGGGCAGCTCGAAGCGGTACGCGGGCCCCGCAGCGGCGCGGTAGTACTCGATCCGGGCACGGCCCTCCGGATTCGCACCGCGGCTGCGCGCATGGCGCCACACGTCGGCGAGCGTACAGCGCGGCTCCGGGAGTGGCTCGCGTTGAAGCGCCGGACACGGCACGAGCGCCTGATCCGGCTCGGCTTCGATCCCCTGTCGCCCCAGGCGAACGTACTGCCGCCCGCAGTTCGCGCGGCGCGGCACGACGCCGGGCTCGCGTGGCGGCTGTGGCCCGTGTCCCGGCGGACTCTGGAACGAGTAGCGCGCGTATCCGGCGCTCGCGGGGTCGATGGTGCCGTCGCTCGCCACGCCCTCCGCCACGATGCCGCGGAGCAGCGGTCGCGGCGTGAGCGCGCGCGCCTTCTCGAGAGCGGCGAGCGGCTCCACCCGGTTGGGCCAGCCCGGAATGCCCACCGTGGTCGGCGGGGCGGGCGCCTCGCTCGTCTCCGGCTCGGAAACCCCCTTCGCCCAGAGCGAGATGCCGAGGCTCAGCACGAATGCCCCGGCCACTACCGAGAGGCCCACGACGCGATCCCGCTTCTGCGAGGGGGTGGGGACCGGACGCGAAGCAGGCGGAACAGGCTCGTTTTCCATGCAGATCGTCGAACGGGCGGTGAGCCGCGGAGCTATATCATCGAGCCGAGCGCCCTGTCAGGCGCGCCTCGCCCTTTCCCCGCCTCGATTCGTCCCTTTCCGCCGCCCAGACCCTCCGCCCGGCCGCTCCTTTCCTGCCAGGAACCATTTGCCCATCCGCGGAACCCGCGGTAGAAGCTCTCCCCCGCCGCGGGCGCATAACTCAGCGGTAGAGTGCGTCCTTCACACGGACGAAGTCGCAGGTTCGATCCCTGCTGCGCCCACCAGAAAAAAGCCGCTCCCGTTCTCGGCCTCGGAAGCTTTGGCACGAGCGCTGGCGAAGCTCGGAAGCGCTTCGACGGGGATGCGGCGAGCCTTCGCGGTGTTCAGCGGGTGCCGCCTGTGCGTCTTCGGCTCGCGCCGGAGAGCGTCATTGCGACTTGCAGGACGACGCCGCCACACCACCCGAGGTTGGCGCCAACCGCCGCACCGCATCCCCACACCGCAACGATCAATCCGGTCCTGGCGCTCGACCGCGACTCGGGAGTCTCGATCGACGCTTTCGATGACCTCGCTGCCCTGCACAACCCTGCGCTCTCGAGCGCTTCAGGCGGGCGTGACGAGCCCTCCGATCCGGGTGCGGGACGGGGCCGACACCGTCCATGCCTTGCTCATTCGGGATCACGGTGGCGCTCGGCCTGGACGCCCTCATCGAGCAGCGCTGGACGCGCTGACGCGTTCGCCTCGCTTTGCGGACTGACCGGTGTCGAGGGGTGGGCAATGCGGGACGCCGCCCTCGACGGCGCCCCGCGAGCGGAGCTCAAAGCCCGCTCGATTTCAGGCTTTCGTCGGTCGCCCAGCGCGGAAGATGGATACCGCACTCGCTGTGCACCCCGAGGTGCCGACCCTTGCGCGGGTCTTCGTCTTCCCGCGTCGGAACCGTGGAATGCGTATCGCCGATCGAGCGGTACCCCCGAGCGCGCAGGGGATGGTACGGAAGGTCGTTCGCGCGCATGTAGCGGTGAACGGTCTCGTCGTCCCAGTCGAGAATCGGATGGATCTTGTGGATGCCGTCCTGAAGCTCGATGGGCCGTAGCCCCGCGCGGTACGCGTTCTGCGAGCGTCGGAGACCGGCGATCCACGCCCGGGGCGCGAGCTCGCGGAGCGCACGATCCATCGGCTCCACCTTGTTGATCTGCTGATAGAGCTCGAGGGAGCGCTGATCTCCCTCCCAGAGCCGACCATGGAGCGCCTCCTGTCGCGCCGCCGTCATCAGGGGAGAGTATACACGCAGATCGAGCTCGAAGCGCTGCTTCAGCTCTTCGGCGAATCGATACGTCTCCGGGAACAGGTATCCCGTATCCAAGAATACGACACGAATATTCGGGATGACGCGCGTCACCAAATGCAGCATCAGCGCGGAGTCCGCTCCGAAGCTCGAAGTCAGGATCATCGAGCTCCCGAAGGTATCGCGAGCCCACGCGAGCACCGTTTCGGCAGGAGCCCCCTCGAGACTCCGATTGATCGACTCGAGAGGATCGGACGAGTCCGGTGGGACGAGCTTGAGGTGGGTCATGACGCTGGGAGGTTCACCCAGAATAGTCTACCTGTCCAATAGATTGTGTCGGAAACACCCTAAACCACCATAATCTAACAACTTTTCCAGGACTAATTGCGCACTTCAATGGTCAAGAACCCTTCAGGAGCCGTTCCGCTCCGAAGGATGCGCCGCCGGTGCGACGTCCCAGCACCCGTATCGCTGCACCACCCCGACTCCGGATCTGGCGGCGCTCGGTCGTCCGCTCATCGCGATTCGGGCTGACACCGGAGAACAGGGCTCGTGCGCCAGGTCTGGCGCGGTCATCGGCCAGGCGCGTTTTTGGTCGCGAGAAGCTCGCTCGGGGTCAGACGAGCATCATCGTGTCGTACGCACGAGACGAGGTTGTACGAATGAGACGAGGGCGCAACGGGAACGGGTAAGGAGCTCGTCGCCCGACACCTGCACGAGCTCAGCGCGCGCAGAGGTCGCCCGTTCGTCGCCGTCAATTGCGGCGCGATTTCCGAGGGGCTGATCGAGAGCGAGGTGCGCCGTGAGGATCGCGGAGGGAGCTGCTCCGATTCCAAGTGCGTGCACGCGCCGGCGCGCGCCGCGGCAAACGCACTCAAGAGCCAGGGGATCCATCGCATCGATTCGTATCTCCGGAGCATCACCGTCCTTTCGCGTTGCGTTCGTTGGTAGCGCCGGGACGCGCGACGTCCCCCCGCCGCGCGCGCGCACGGCGCGCCGGGCCAACGCAGTGCCCGTGCCGTCCGCCCGCGCCACCGTTTTTCGGCTCCCCCGACCCGAAAGGCCGAAATCCAGGTTCGACTCCGAGAGGGAACGCTCTGCTTCCCGAGCAACCGCGCTGCTGCTCGGGTGCTGCTGAAGCAACACCCCACGGAGAAACCAGCGAGTTGGCGCACCGCGCGAACGCGATGACTGATGCCCGCGAATCCAATTCAAAGCTCACGAATTCGATATTGGGAGTATGATACGATGCTTGACAGACTCGATTGTGAGCTATAGCTACTACCGCCCATGCAAACTCGCTCCCTCTCGGGAAGTGCGTTGTTGT
>CAYYWA010000363.1:0-5801 GCA_964475255.1 uncultured Sorangium sp. | reverse complement strand
GCGCCGAAAGCGGCGCCCAGCGCCAATCCGGAGATCCCGGGCGTGCAGGTTCGGCTCGGCGACAGTCCGGTCTTCGTCCTCCGCGCGACGCGGGCGCAGCGCTCGGCCGCCGAACGCGCGCGCCGTGCCGAGCGGGCGCTCGCCGCCGCGGTCAACAACCCCGAGGCCGGGGAGGTGAAGGTCGTGCGCGAGGGCGAGTCGGCCGTCGTGTACGCCGGGTCGAGCCCCATCGTGCAGCTCGGGCCGGAAGACGCGGAGCTCGCCGGCGACAGCTCGCTCGACGCGCACGCGGGGGCGGTGGCCGCGGCCGTGCGCGAGGCGCTCGATGCCGAGCGACGGCGCAGCAAGATCGCGCAGCAGGTCTTCTCCGGCTCGCTCGTCGTCTTCTTCGCGCTGATCGCGTTTTATCTCGTGCGCAAGCTCGGCGAGGCCGCCGGGAAAGTGCGCACGTGGCTCGAGCAGAACGGCGACCGCGTGCTCACGATCCGCATCCAGTCGATCGAGCTCGCGCGCCCGGCGATGCTGAAGAGCACGGCCATCATCGGGCTCGGGCTCGTGAAGTGGCTCGGGCAGCTCGGCATCGTCTACGCCTGGCTCGTCATCGTCCTGTCGCTGTTCGCGGCGACGCGCGGCTACACCGAGCGGCTCACGGGCTTTTTGCTCGAGCCCTTGTCGCAGCTCATGTCGCGCATCGCGACGGCGCTGCCGCTCGTGGTCGTCGCGGGCATCGCCGGCCTCGCCGTGTTCGTGCTCGTGCGCTTCGTCGGGTTGTTCCTCGCGGGCGTCGCGCGCCACGAGTCGCAGGTCGCCTGGCTGCCGCCCGATCTCGCCGCGCCGACGAGCGTGATCGTCCGCGTCGGCATCGTCGTCGCCGCGCTCGTGTTCGCGGCTCCGGTCGTCACGGGCGATCCGGACGGCGCGTTCGGTCGCGCCGCGCTCGTCGCCCTGGTCGCGGTGGGGCTCGCGGGCACGCCGGTGCTCGCGACGGGCCTCGTCGGCGCCATCGTCGTGTGCGGGCGCCGGCTCCGCGTGGGCGACCACGTCGAGATCGGCGGCTCCGTCGGCCGCATCGCCGCGCTGAACTTGCTCGAGCTCCGGCTCGAGACGCCCGAGCGCACCGAGATGCGCGTCCCGCACCTCACCCTGCTCGGAAGGACGCTGCGCGGCCTCGGCAGACGCCCGCGCATCGCCGTCGAGCTCAGCGTGAGCCCGAATCCGGCGCCGCGCACCGTGCAGCTCGTGCTCGAGGAGGCCGCGCTGCGCATCGGGCGGGACGTGCGGGTGGAGCTCCTCGCGTTCGATGCCGAGGGCGCGCTCTATCGCGCGAGCGTCACCTGCGAGGGCCTCGAAGCGCGCTCGAAGCTCGCCTCGGCGCTCATGGAGGCGCTCTCCGCCGCGGGGATCCCCCTCGGGCGCACGCCACCGATGAGGGGGTCGTGAGCGCCGTCGCGTTGCTCCTCGGGCTGCTCGTGCTCTCGTACGTCGGGAGCATGCTCGTCTCGGATCGCACCATCCGAGGATTCGGGCTGCCTTCGGGGGCGGAGTATCTGTTGCTCGGGTTCGTGCTCGGGCCCCACGCGCTCGGGGTGCTCGGCCGCTCGCTGGTGTCCGCGTTCGAGCCCGTGCTGATCGTCGGGGTGTCCTGGGTCGCGCTCGTCCTGGGCGTCGGCTACGGCCAAATCGGATCGCGCCGGTTGCGTCTGTCGCGCGTGCTCTCGGGGATCGCGTTCTCGGCGTTCGTCGCGGCGGGTGTCGCGGGGATCACGTTCGTCGCGCTGCTCGAAGGTAGCGAGCTCGGGCTCGCCGAGCGGCTGCTCGTCTCGGGCGCTGCCGGGGCCGTGTCGTGCGAAACCACCCGGCACGCCGTTCGCTGGGTGGCGGAGCGCCACGGGTCCCGGGGCGAGCTCTCGGAGCTGCTCGCGGATCTCTCGCGCACGAGCGTGTTCGTTCCGGCGGCGGTGTTCGGCGTCCTCTTCGCGGCGGCGCCGGGACAGGAGCTCGGCGCGACGCCCGTGTCCCTGCGCGTCGGGATCACGCTCGGGCTCGGGGTGGTATTGGGGCTGGTCGCGACGCTGCTGCTCGGCCGCGAGTTTCGCCGCGACGAGAGCTGGGGGATCCTGCTCGGGACGTCGCTCCTCGCCATCGGGGTCACGGCACGCCTCGGGCTCTCGCCGATCGCGGCCGCGTTCGCGATGGGGCTCACGGTCTCCACGTTCTCCCCGCATCGCGCCGATCTGAAGGCGATGGTGGCGCCCAGCGAGCGACCCGTGATGGTGCCCGTCGCGGTGCTCGCGGGCGCCTACCTCGATCTCGAGGCGGCCCCGTTCCTGTGGCTCTTGGTGGGCACCGCGTTCGCGGCGCGCCTGATCCTCGATCTCTTGCGAGCCGGCGTGCTCGCGCTGATCGTTCCCCAGGCGCGCGCGGCGGGTCCCGCGCTCGGCCTCGGTCTCGTGCCGAGCAGCGTGTTCACGCTCGGCTGCGGCTTGCTCGCCGCGATACGGATTCCGGGCGTCGTCGGCGGCTCGGTGCTCGTGCTCGCGGCGGCCTCGGTGCTCGCGGGGGCGCTCATCGGGCCGCTCTCGCTGCGCCGAGCGCTGGAGCGCGCCGGGGACATCGTGCCGGGGCGCCCGTTCGAGCAACCGCCGCCGAGCATCGAGCCGCGGGCGTCGCGAACCACCCTCTACGACGTGGAGCGCTCATGAGCGCGCCGTCGGGTGCCCCGAAGGGCGTGGTGACGCGCCTCGTTCAGGCCGTGTCCCTGGTCACGGTCTTCGGGCTGCTCTACGGCGCGGCGCGCCTGGCGCCGCCGTTGCGCGAGCACCTCGGCGAGATCGCCGCGATCGGCTTCCTCCTGCTCTGCGGCACGCTGCTCAGCGAGCTGCTCGAGACGATCGGGCTCCCGCACCTCTCCGGATACTTGCTCGCCGGGGTGGTCGCCGGGCCGCACGTGCTCCATCTCGTCGATCACCACACGGTCGAGCGCCTGTCGCCCGTGAACACGCTGGCGCTCGCGTTGATCGCGATCGCGGGCGGCGCCGAGCTCCGCGTCTCGATGCTCAAGTCGGTCGCGCGGAGCGTTGCCTGGGCGCTCCTCCTCCAGTGTGCGATCGGTCTCGTCGTCATGGCGCTGGCGTTCCTCGCCGTGTCGCGCTGGGTGCCGTTCGCGCGCGACCTGTCGATCGCGCCGCTCATCGGCGTGGCCTTGCTCTGGGGCACGCTGGCCGTGAGCCGCAGTCCGTCGGCCTGCCTCGCCATCCTCTCCCAGACGCGCGCGAAGGGTCCGGTCGCGACGTTCTCGCTGGCGTTCATCATGGCGTCCGACGTGGTCGTCGTGGTGCTGATGGCGGTGGTGATGACGTTCGCGCGGCCGCTCATCGCGCCCGATGGCAGCATTTCGTTCGCCGCCTTCCGCGTGGTCGGGCACGAAATCCTCGGCAGCATCGCCACCGGAACGACGCTCGGCCTGGCGCTCGCCGCGTACCTTCGCCTGGTCGGCAAACACCTGCTCGTCGTGCTGCTGGCGCTCGGGCTCGGGCTCACCGAGTTCATGCGGTACGTGCACATCGATCCGCTGCTGTCGTTCCTCACGGCGGGCTTCGTGGTGCAAAACCTGTCGGCGCAGGGTGAGAAGCTGCTCCACGCCGTCGAGCAGGTGGGCGGGATCGTGTTCGTCGTGTTCTTCGCGACGGCCGGCGCGCACCTCGACATTCCGCTTCTGCAGAAGCTCTGGCCCATCGCGCTCGCGCTCTGCGTGGTGCGCGGAGTGACCACGTGGGGAACGGCGCGGCTGTCGAGCCGCGTCGCCGGCGACGGCCCGCTCGTTCGCCGCTGGGGCTGGTCGGGGCTCATCTCCCAGGCGGGGCTCACGCTGGGGCTGAGCGTCGTCATCGCGCGATCGTTTCCCGATTTCGGAGAAGGGTTCCGGTCGCTCGTGATCGCGGCGGTCGCCATCAACGAGCTCATCGGACCGGTGCTGTTCAAGCTCGCGCTCGATCGAACCGGTGAATCCAACCCCGAAGCGATCGTCGCGCGCCCGAGCCTTTCGCCCGTCGCCGTGGAAGGGCACCCTCCGGATTAGAGTCGCCCATTCCGACAACGGCGCGGGGGCGCCTCGAAGCTCGCGTCGTCGGGCGGCCGAGGGTCGCTCCCGCTCCACGGGCTCCAGTGCGCGTACGGCGACCAGCGCGAGCGAGGCACCCATTCCGACAACGTCGCGTGGGGCGCCTCGAAGCCCGCGTCGTCGGGCGGCCGAGGGTCGCTCCCGCTCTCGGAGAGCGTCTGAGAGGACGCCGCCTTGATAGGTGGCGCGGAACGGCGTGGTGGCCCGTCAGCGTCACGCGGCAGCTCGCGGGAGCGCCCGCCCGGCTGCGCGCCGCGCTGCGCGCGGCACTCCGCTCATCGGGCTCGAGTGCGCGCGGCTAACTTGCAACGAACGCGAGCTCAACCCGACCACCCGCCGAAGCGGGCTCCGAGGCGCCGCGACGTGGAGCGAGTGAGCCATGCCTGGACGCAGCTGCGCGCGGCACTCCGCATCTCGGGCTCCGAGCGCGTCCGGCCGGCTCTTTCCGCCGCTTTCGCACCTGTCGTGCTCGCGACGGAGCTGCTACCGTTGCGCGCGCCGGATGCGAATGCGTCTTCTAAGTCCGCTTCGGTCTCGGCCATCCCCTCGGTCTCGGCCCGAAATCTAGGCCCGGCGGGAGCTCAACCTCGACCACCCGCCGAAGCGGGCTCGGGGGCGCCGTGGCGTGGAGCGAGTCGAGATCGTCCCGCGGATCCAGGGCGGCCTGAAGCGCGTCGGCACGTTCTTCGCTTCGACGTGAGCGCGCAGACGTACGCCACGTTTCGAGAAGCGGCGGCCGTGATTCGGCGTCGGTCGTCCGAGCCGATGGATGACGACGCGCTTCTCCTCCAGTTGGCGCGCGAGATCTTGCAGGGACCCCCCGACTCGGGGCGCTCGTCGTACCAGGTCGCCGTGACCATTTGCGAGCGGTGTCAGCGAGGAGTCCAGCACGGGGCCGGGGCGGATGTGGAGGTTGCTCCCGAGGTCGTCGAAATGGTCGCGTGTGACGCGCAGCTGATCGGCAGGATCTCCGGGGCGCCGATCGATGGCGAGTTTGGCGACTCCGACGATCACGAGGTGGAGCTCGCGGATGTTGACCTCGGTTTGGTTCCCGTGCCGACGCTCTTCCACAACGGGGAGGCTCGTGCCGACCACCGAGACGACGTGCAGTCCAACGACGTGGACGTCGCCTCTATCGACGCGACTCTCTCCCCGGACGGGGAGGCTGGCGCCGACCACGAACACGAAGCGCAGCTCGCGGACGTCGAGCCGAACGGCAAGTCTCGGCGGCAGTGCGCACACGAGCCCTCGTGTCCCGAAAGGCGACACCCGACCGAAGCACAACCGACGCACGAGCGGCAGCCGAGTCGTGAAGAGCAGGCCACCCATGCACCGCAGCCGACCTCTCGGATGATGGCGTTCGCGGAATCGACCAACTCCAACCGGGAACGACAGCCAACCCGCGTCGCGCAGCGCACCCACGTGGAGCAACGACGCTCTCACGGGGAACCGCCGCTTCCCGCGACCGCAACGATGGCGCGGCCGCCGAGAGCAACCCAAACCATTCCGCCCGCGGTGCGTCGGTATGTCCTCCATCGCGACCACGGGCGCTGCGTCGTGCCCGGTTGCGCCCACGGAAGTTTCCTCGATGTCCATCACCTGTGCGCACGGGCAGAGGGCGGGACGCACGAGCCCGACAACCTCGTCACGCTGTGCGCCGGCCACCATGCCGCGCTGCACG
>CAYYWA010000362.1:278-5822 GCA_964475255.1 uncultured Sorangium sp. | reverse complement strand
GAACGCGACGAGCGGGCGGGCGCATACGAGAATCGATTTCGCTGCCGAGGTCTACGCATGAAGGCGAGAAGCGAACTGCCGAGGGGTGGCGCGAATTTTTGCCAAGTCGCCCTTCGCTCTCGAAGGGCTGTCACCACCTCGAAGAACTTCCGCCAATGGACTCGCGTGAGCTCGCGGTGATGGGCCCGCTCGACGGGCTCGACGAGTCCGGCAAAACCCGATCGCGCAAGGACGCTCCGCGATGGATCGCGTGAGCTCGCGGTGATGGGCCCGCTCGACGGGCTCGACCGAGTCCGGCAAAACCCGATCGCGCAAGGACGCTCCGCGATGGATCGCGCGAGCTCGCGGTGATGGGCTCGCTCGACGGGCTCGACCGAGTCCGGCAAAACCCGATCGCGCAAGGACGCTCCGCGATGGATCGCGCCCCGCGTGTGGAGCCGATTTTCGGCCTCGGTGCTCGCATCGGGCAGCGGCGGTTGACGGGACGCGGCCGACGCAGTCGAATGCGCCATGGCTCCGCTTCGAGGTTTTCCGGTGCTCCGCGCTTCGGTGCTGGCGGCTTCGCTCGCCGTGTGCGGGTTCGGGAGCGGCTGCAAAGACAAGGGGTCGCCTGCGGCGAGCACCCCGCCGCCCGCGGCGGAGGCGGAAGCGCCCGCGGCTGCGCCTGCTGCCGGGCCCGCCGCTGCGAAGAGTCCGTGCACGGTGCCGGCCGCTTCGGCCGCACACGTCGCGAAGGTGCTGGGACTCGGGCCGCTCACGGGGCCCACATTGAGATCGACCGGGGTGACTCAGAAGTGCGAGTACAAGAGCGCCGACGGCGAGATGGTCGCGATCGAGTATATCCTCGACGCGAAGGCCTCCGACCTCGACTACGCGCGCAAGCAAATAGAGACGTACTTCCCTGGCACCACGCGGGACTACCCGGGTTTCGGGGACAACGCGTTTTCGCACACGTCGAGCACCAAAGTCGGAAAAAAAATGCTCGTCCAAAACTCGATTGGCGTGCTCCAGGGCAAAACGCTCGTTCACGTGGGCTCCGAGGCGTCGCTCGACAAAATTCGCGCGCTCGCGACCGACTTCCTGCGCGACGTCGCGTCGAAGTGAGCGGGCCGCGCTAGCACCTCGGAGCCTGTCGCGATGGTGACGACCGTCAGAGAGGCGCAGGCGCTCACGGCCCGCGCGACCGACATCGTCGAGCGACTGCAGCGTGCTGCGCAGAGCCTCGACGCGAACGAGGAGGCCGAGGAGCGCGCGTGGCTCGAGGCCGCGGGTCGCCGCGTCGAGCTCGCGCTCACCCGAACGCTCGAGGGCATCGAGCAGGGGTTGGAGTTGCCCGAGCTCGCGCCGCTCCGCGTGGCGCGCGCCGACGCGCTCGTCGGGCGGTGGATCGACGCGCTGCAGGAGCTCGATGCCGCGCTCGTCACGCACGTCGGCGAGAACCATCCTTTGTTCGAGGTGCTCTTTCCGCACAGGAACTTCGACAAGCTGCGCCGCCCGAGCGCGAACCTCGACGCGTATCGCGCCGACTTCGAGCGGCGGCGCGCGAGCACGTACGTGCGCCGCCTCGCCACGGATCCGGAGTATCCCTTTCTCGACTCGCTCTTCGAAGGCGTCGACGGCGCGCAGGCCGCGATCCGAGACTTGCGCGATCGCCCGGCGCCGACGGAGGAGCGCGAGGAGGCGCTCCGCGCCGATATCCTCGCGCACGCGGCGCGCCTCGCGGTCGCTCTCCGCCAAGCGCGTTCTCTCGCGGACGCGGTGCTCGCCACGCGACCCGACCTCGCGAGCGAGCTCGGCTTCGACCTGAAGCCGCGTCGCACCCGCTCGCGCTCCGCTCCGCCCGAGAGCGGCGCGGGCTGAGCGGGCGATACCCACCCAGAGTCGGGAAGATCCGCTCTGCGGCTTCTCGCAAGGCACTTTCGCGTGCGCCCCTTTGCGCCCTTCGTGAGCTCGCGAGCTCGCGATAGCGCTCGTTGACGGAGCGCTGTCCGGCGCAATGGATTGGGAGTATGCGCTCGGCTCGGTTCCCGGCACGGTTCGGCTCGGCGTGGTCCGCGACGATCCTGGTCTTGGTGCTCGGCCCCGGCTGCAAAGACGAGGGGCCCTCTTCCGCGAACCCGACGGCGACGGAAGCTCGAGCCGCCCCTGCGGCGGCGCCCGCGCCGACGAGCCCGAAGGACCCGTGCACGCTCCGGTCGGCGTCCGCCGCGCACGTCGCCAGGAGGCTCGGGATCGGCCCGCTCACGGGTCCGACGTCGAAGGAGACGACGCTCACGCGCAAGTGCGAATACGGCGGCGCGGAGACGATCGTCATCGAGTTCGATCTCGATGCGACCGAGTCCGAGCTCGAGTATGCGCGCGAGCAAGTAGAAAAGTACGTGAGCGGCGCCACGGAGGACTACCCGGGTTTCGGTCTCAAAGCCTTCTCGCACACGTCGAGCGCTCATATCGGCAACGAGAAGGTCGTCCTCAGCACGCTCGGCGTGCTCGCGGGCGGAACGCTCGTCTTGATGTCGGCGAAGGCGCCGCTCGAGAACGTCCGCGCCCTCGAGGCCGACCTGCTGCGCGACCTCGGCGCTCTGTGAGCCCCTCGGCGCACCCCTCCTGAACCGGGGGAGCCTCCGACCCCGCCCACGACCGCGCGCGCGGCGCGCGCCCCACACCACGCTCGTCGGCGTGGCGCCGACGCTCGCCCTCGAGGGGGGCCGCTTTACACAACTTTGCAATGCGGCAAAGCGGCAGCAAAACGCGGGTTTTACGCTGCTCGAGGGTTCAACCCAGGAGTCAGCATGGACAACGATCATTCGAACACGGAATCGAACCAGGAAAACGCGGAGCTCGGGCAGGAACGGGGGCGCTCGGAGAGCCCCTGGTATCGCCGCTGGCTTCGGCGGCGAACGACGCTGCTGGCGCTCCCCGCCCTCGCCGTGGGCGGGCTGTTCGCCGGGCAGGCGCTGGCAGACCGGGGGTTTGGGTTCGGGCACGGGTGCCGCGGGCACCGCGGCCTGAACGACGAGCAGCTCGTCGAGCACCTGCGCGGGCGCATCGACTTCGTGCTGGACCGGCTCGACGCGAACGAGGAGCAAAAGGCGGCGATCCGCGCGCGCCTGGAGCTGCTCGAGCCGGAGCTCCTCGCGGTCCGCAAGGAGCACGTGCGCCTGCACGAGGAGCTCGGTCGCGAGCTCGGCAAGCCTTCGATCGACGCAGCGAAGATCGAGGCGCTGCGCACCCAGCTCCTCGCCTCGGGGGATCGCGTCTCGAAGGCGCTGACCGACGCGCTCATCGACGTGAGCGACGTCCTGACCTTCGAGCAACGCCAGAGGATCGTCGAGCATTTCCAGCGACATCGGTGATAACCTTCGCGCCGTGGCCCGAGTGCTCGTGATCGACGACGACGCGCGTCTCTCGGAGATGGTCGCGAGCTATCTGTCCGCTCGAGGGCTCGAGGTCGGCACTCGAGCGGACGGGGCCACGGGGCTTCGGGCGCTGCTCGAGGAGTCGTTCGACGTCGTCGTGCTCGACGTGATGCTGCCGGATCGGGACGGGTTCGAGGTGCTCCGCGCGCTCCGCGAAAAGTCCGACGTTCCGGTGCTGATGCTCACCGCGCGTGGTGACGACAGCGATCGCATCGTGGGGCTCGAGATGGGCGCCGACGACTACCTGCCGAAGCCCTTCAACCCGCGTGAGCTGCTCGCCCGGCTGCGCGCCCTCCTGCGGCGAGCGCGCCGCGCCGCGCCGGCGGAGCGCGATCGCCTGGAGTTCGGGCGGCTCGTGATCGATCGCTTGGCGCGAGAGGCGCGCGTGGACGGCGAGCGACGCGAGCTCACGAGCCACCAGTTCGCCTTGCTGCTCGCGCTGGCGGAGCGCCCGGGCCGCGTGCTCTCGCGTGAGCAGCTCTTCCAAATCGTTCGCGGAGACGAGCTCGATGCCTTCGATCGCAGCATCGACGTCCACATCTCCCGCATCCGCGCCGCGCTCGAGGTCGACCCGAAGGCGCCGCGGCTGATTCAGACCGTGCGCGGGGTCGGCTACGTGTTCACGCCGCCCGCGTCGGAGCGCTGAGCGCTCGATGAAGCGACTCTATCTCAAGCTTTACCTCGCGCTGATCGGCGTGCTGGTGGTCACTGGGATCGTGTTCGCGGTGGTGGGGCACCTCGCGCCGCTCCGCCACTCGGGCGCGGGGCGTTTGCCGCAAATCGCGGCGCGCGCTCTCTGGCGCTCGCTGCCGCCGCCGGACCACGCCGACTTCGAGCGCGTGCTCGAACAGCGGGCTCGCGAGCTCGAGGTCGATCTCGCCGTTTACCACGAAGCGCACGGCCGCCTCGCGGACGCGGCGCTCGAGCCACTCCCAACGGTCGAGTCGCTCCGCGAGGGATGGACGCGGGGGCCCGGCGGCGCGTTCTACGTGTTGCCCATCGAGGGGCCTTACTGGCTTGCGGCCCGCGATCGCACAGCGCATCGACCGCGTGTCGCGCACGGTCTCTTCATGATGGCGGCGTTCGCCGGTATCTTGGCGCTCGCCTGCTATCCGGTCGCGCGGGCGATGACTCGGCGCCTCGAGACCCTCGAGGAGGGGGTCGAGCAGTGGGGGACGGGCAAGCTCTCGCGGCGCGTTCCCGTCGAGGGGCGCGACGAAATCGCCGCGCTCGCGGCGAGCTTCAATCGCGCCGCGGAGCGCATCGAGGGGCTCGTCGCCGCGCAGCGCGGCGTGCTCGCGAACGCCTCGCACGAGCTCCGCTCGCCGCTCGCGCGCTTGCGTGTCGCCCTCGAGCGCGTCCTGGACGGGGTCGCCCCCCCCGCGCGCCGGCGCCTGCGCGGGGGAGCGAACCGCGCCCTCGGCGTCCGGAACGGCCTTGTCGAAGAGGTCCTCGAAGCCGCACGGAGCGAGGCGCGCCTCGAGCACGGCCTCGAGCGGTCGACGGTCGACCTCGCCGCGCTCGTTCGCGAGGAAGCCGCGCGCTTCGACGCGAGCGTCGTGAGCCCGGACGCGATGCCCGTCATCGGCGACGGACGCCTTCTGCGTCGCCTCGTGCGCAACCTGCTCGACAACGCCGCGCGCTACGCGCCAGCAGCTCCGATCGACGTGGAGCTCTCGAAGACGAGCGCGGTCGTCGAGCTCGCCGTCCGCGATCGCGGTCCGGGCGTCGCCGAAGCCGACCGCGAGCGCATCTTCCTACCCTTCTACCGCCCCGCGGGGCATCGCGAAGGCGTGCACGGCGGTGTCGGTCTCGGCCTCTCCCTCGTCAAACAGGTCGCCGAGGCCCACCACGGCTCCGTCGAGTACGCCCCACGCCCCGGCGGCGGCGCGTGCTTCGTCGTGCGTTTGCCGGCGGCGTGAGCACGCCCCACGGCTCGTTCGGCGCGGTTGCAACGAGGGCCGTGAGCGGATACGGCCCGTGCCACGCAGTCTTGGCGGCCCGCCACGCCGAGCAGCGCTTCGAAGGCAAGGGCGTGCGAGCCTCGCTCGGCACGCCCTCGCAGAGAGAAGGGTTTGGACGGTCGCGCCGCCCGCGAAACGGGCACCGAGCTCGATCGGATCGTGGG
>CAYYWA010000362.1:0-268 GCA_964475255.1 uncultured Sorangium sp. | reverse complement strand
CCACGGCTCGTTCGGCGCGATTGCAACGAGGGCCATTCCAGCGTGCGCCGTCGCATCCGAAATCACATCCCGGCAAGGCGATTCGGGCCGGCGCGCCGCCAGAAACGAACGAATTTCGTTCGTTTCGAGCTCTTTTGCGGCGTTCTCTGCATCCCTCCTTCCCAAGCCCATCGGTCGCGGTCGCGGCACCCGCTACACCGAGAGCCACCTCTTGCGTGTGCGGGTCATCCAACACCTGCGGGGCGGCGGCCTCTCCCTCGACGCCATC
>CAYYWA010000361.1:1957-5834 GCA_964475255.1 uncultured Sorangium sp. | reverse complement strand
GCGCGTGCCGCCCCTACGAAACGAGGCTAGAACGCCGATCGGTCAAACCGATCGGTGTTCTAGAGCGACGAACGGTTGGGAACGCGCCGAAACATGCGAAGAACAGCGTCGAACGGAGTGATCGCGTGGGGAGGCCCGCCGAGCTCACTTCCGAGGAGAGAGGCGGCACGAGCCGCCGCTGCGAGAAAGGCCAAAGCGCCGAGCCGTCGAACGGATCGGCGTTCTAGAGCGCTGCGATGCTGATGCGCCGAGCCGCGCTCTTCGTCTTCTTCGCACTCCCCGCCGCGAGCTGCTTCGAGAGCGGCGAGCGCTGGTACTTCGAGGGCCTGGCGCCGGAGTGCGTCGAGGGCACGCGCCGCTGCGTCGGCGATCGGCTCGAGGTGTGCGAGGGCACGGGGCCGCGCGCGGCCTACGAGCTCGAGAGCGACTGCGCCGAGAGCGGTGAGGTGTGCGCCCCGAGCCTCGGCGCGTGCGCCGCGTGCGTCCCGGGCCGCGGGCGCTGCGACGAGAACGTCGCCTATCGCTGCGACGCCACGGGCTCCGGGTACGACCTCGTCGACACCTGCGACCCGGAGGCCGGCGAAGCCTGTCGCGACGGCGGCTGCGTGAACCTGTGCGCGCGCGCGGCCGAGCGGCGCAGCAACGTCGGGTGCGAGTACTGGGCCGTCGATCTCGACAACGCGGTGATCAGCACCGCCCTGAACGCCGCCGCCCAGCAGTTCGCGGTGGTCGTCAGCAACGCCCAGCCCGACGTGCCCGCGCGGGTCACGATCGAGCAAGACGACGCCGAGCCTGGCGAGCCCGCCGACATCAGCGAGGTCGCGAGCGCGATCGTGCCCGCGTTCTCGGCGCGCGTGTTCCGACTCGGGCCGCGCGAGGTCGATGGCTCGCCGCCGGGCGAATACAACACGGGAACCGGCACGGCGCTCACGCGCGCGGCCTACCGCCTCCGGTCGACGGTGCCGATCGTGGCGTACCAGTTCAACCCGCTCGAGAACGTCAACGTGTTCTCGAACGATGCGTCGCTGCTGAAGCCCGTCGAGGCCCTCGTGCCCACGGTCCGCGGGCTCTCGGACGCGTACGTCGCGCTCGGGTGGCCCCAGACCATCGCCGACACCGACGATCCGCGCACGAACTTCGATCCCGAAAACCCCTCGGATCTGCGGGCGTTCCTCACGCTCGTGGGCACGCGCTCGGAGACGCGCGTGCGCATCGTGCCCACGACGCGCGTTCTCGGCGGAGGCCCCGTGCCGGAGACGCTCCCGGGGGAGCCGCTCGAGCTCGAGCTCGAGCCATTCGACGTGCTCAACCTGGAGACGGACGACTTCAACGCGGATTTCACGGGAACGCTGATCCAGGCCGACGGCCCCGTCGTCGTGTTCACGGGGAACGAAGCGAGCGACGCGCCGTTCTTCAGCGACCTGTCACGCCGCGACTGCTGCGCCGATCACCTCGAGGAGCAGCTCGATCCGATCCGCACCGCGGGGCGCTCGTTCATCGCCGCCGTCTCGCCGAATCGCAGCGAAGCGCTCGCCGCCGCCGGGAGCGCGATCGGCACGGCCCCGCAGGCCGAGTCGTTCCGCGTGATCGCGGTGACGAGCGCGGGCGCCAACGTGACCACCACCCTGTCCGGCGCCGCGGCGCGCTTTGCCCTCCCCGAGAAAGGCAGCTTCGCGGATCTCTCGAGCGAGAGGGATTTTGCCATCTCGAGCGACGCGCCCATCATGCTCGCCAGCATCTCCCCGAGCCAGGAAGCCGCGAACGTGCCCGACGGGCTCCCGGGAGGCGATCCGAGCCTGCTCATCATCCCGCCGGTCGAGCAGTTTCGGTCGGTGTACGTCTTTCTGACGCCGGACAAGTACCTGTTCGACTTCGTCCGCATCATCGCGCCCGAACAGGCGATCATCGTCTTCGACGGGCAGGCGCTCGAGGACATGGACGGCTGCACGCGGCGTCCGCTCGACCCGGGTGAAGCCGGGCGGCACTCGGAGGTGGCCGAGCTCGCCGACGCCTTCGCCGTGATCACCTGTCAGCTCGCGTTCCCGCGCGTCACCGTCGACTCGGGCGGCAAGGAGACGCTCACCCCGGGAGTTCAGAACGACGGGGTGCACCGCATCGAGTCGAGTCACCCCATTGGGTTGCTCGTGGACGGCTTCGACCGTTTCGTGAGCTACGCGTACGCGGGCGGCACCGAGCTCGAGCTCATCGTCCCCGAATGAGCGGCCAGGGCTCGAGCAGCGGCGCCGGCGCTCCCGGCCCGCGCTGACGGAGCGCCTGCTCGCACTCGGCGATCGAGAGCCGTCGTGGGCCGAAAATGCTCGGATCGGTCGCGTCCGCGTCCATCAACGACGAGGGGTGATCGACCCCGTAGTCGTCGGGGTGGCCGGGCATGTCGAGCAGCACGTGGCCGAGCTCGTGCGCGAGCACGTGGCTCTGCGCGCCCGCGCGGATCGCCGCACGATCAACGATGACCGTGTTTTGGATCGCTGCCCCCGGCGGATCGAGGAACGACTCGCCGACACGGCCATAACCGGAAAACGCCGGCACCACGAAGACCTCGATCGTGGACGGATCGCGGTCGGCGAAGGCCTTCACCAGCGTGCGCTCCTCGAGCGTGCCCGCGGGGGCGTTGTAGTCCGTGAAATGCGACAACCCGTCGGCGAGATCGACGCCTCCGATGAAGACGTCGAGCGTCGGATCGGTGGACAGCGGCTCGGAGCCGTCGCGCTCGACCGTCGCGAGAGCCCCCTTCACGCGCACGCTCACGTCCACCGTCTCGAGCGAGCCGGGCTCGATGCGCAGGTTGTGGCTCTGCACGACCGAAAGCCCCGCGCTCTCGAGCGCGCGCACGAGGCGCGCCGCCACGCGCGCCGGCGTTTCTCCAGCGCGCGTGGGCACGCGGATCGGAGTGCCGGCGGCGCGCAGGCGGATCTCGCCGCCGCTCGCCGGCAGCCCGAGGTTCCCGCCGATCGCGACGAGGTGCGGCGGGGGCGGATCGACGACCTCGATCACCGCCTCGCGGAGGGGCCCGAAATGGATCCCACACTGCCCCCAGAGCAGGCTCGCCGTGTCCACCTGATCGCGCACGAGCTCGAGGGCCTCGGCGGGCGTGTCTCCGATCGCCGGCGGTGCGCCCGGCGCCGCCCGCAGCACGTGCACGCGCAGCCGCGCGCGGAAGCGCTCGATGGGTCCGAGCGCGGTGTTCCGCGGTCCGCCCACGCGGATCGAGGCGGCCTTCTGCTCGCCCACGTGCACCGCGAGCCGCCCGCCCACCTCCGCCCGCAGCGAGCGCCCGGCGGACTCCGGGTGGTTTCTGTCGATGCGATCGACGGTCGCGCGGATGTAGGGGGAGGTTCGGCACGAAAGGCCCGGGCTCGTTCCGGGTGGGCACGGCGCCTCCCACAGCTCGACGTCGGAAAGCGAGTCGAGCTCGGTTCCGTCCGGGCGGTGCGAGACGATGCCGAGCCGATCGGGCAGCGTGCCCTCCTCGCCGATGGCCATCCAGCGCAAGGCATCGCCGTCCGGCGCGTCGTTCGCGTCGTCACGAAGCAGCCGGGGCAAGACCCGCGAGATCGACGCGTGCGACTGCGCGAGATCGATGCGGGTGCCGTGCGCGTCGAACGCCTCGATCGCGATCACGGAGACGTCGAGCCCGCCGCCGTCGGCGAGCACCTTGGTGCGCCCCGGGGCGAGCCCTTGGATGCCGATGCGGGTCGCGCGGGCGGGCAGAACACCGCCGCGCGCGACCGCGCGCCTCTCGATCCGCTTCAACGATCTGCACCGGGGCGAGGCGCTGGCCGGGCGGATTCGCGCGCTGGTCGAGGCGGAGGGCGGCACGCTGGTCGCCCAGATCAGCGGCGAGGCATTCCTCACTCCG
>CAYYWA010000361.1:0-1947 GCA_964475255.1 uncultured Sorangium sp. | reverse complement strand
GAGCCCGCCCGCGCGCCCGTCCGCGATCCAGCGCGCCGTCGGGCTCAGAATGCGCAGGCGGTTGCGCGGCGCGGTGAGCTCCGTCGCGCCGAGCCAGCGCACGTCGGTTCCCGCCTTGCCGTCGAGCTGGGACTCCGTGCCGTCCGGGACGCCGTCGTCATCGTCGTCGTCGTGATCGACGAACAAGACGAGCGGCACGAGCGCGCTCTCGGCCTCCTTCTTCCCCTCGGCGGGCTGTTCGGCGAGGCCGCTGCCCGCGAGCGCCGTGAGCATCAGGGCGAGGTGACGGCCGTGAATCCGAGCTCTACACCGACGCGCGCGCATCCTCTCATTCTACCCAGCCGAGCTGAACGCGCCGGTAGCGCGCTTCCGTGAGGAGCTCGTCGCCGATCTCGGGCGCGGCGCGCACGAGGGCTCCCCACGCGAGCGCCGACAAATGGCGCGTCTTCACGAGCTCTTCCGCGGCGCGCAGCGCGATCTCGCGCTCCCCCGCGTCGAACAGCGCGGCCGCCGCGAGACCCCGCAACGGATCGCGCCGCGGCGTCGCGGCGATGTCCGAGAGGTGCTTGCGATAGCGCTCCTGGCCGTAGTCGCGGCAGAGGTGGCGCATCGCGCGGACCGCGTTCTCTTCACCGAGCAGGCCACTGCGCGCGAGCGACTCGAGCATGGGGCGCGCGCTCGGGACCTTCGCCTGAGCGAGCCGAAACAGAAACGCCGTGTCCTTGTCGGCGCTCGGGCGATCGCTCAGGCGCGCGACGAGCTCCACCGTGGGGCGCACGCTCGGCTGCTCTCCGTCGGGCTCGAGCGCCCAGGCCACGAACGACCACGCGACGCGCGCACTCTCCGGCCCCGTCTCGGCGCGCGCGCGCGCGTGCTCGAGCGGCTCGCGATCTCCCGCGCGCATCGCGACCTCGGCGCGCTCGAGCCAGCGGCCGAGATGGCGCGCCGCCTCGCGCACCCCCGCGCGCGCGGGCGCCGCCGCCCGCGGCAAGACGGGCCCCGACAAGAGGGGCACGAACAGCTCCACGCACAGCGCGATGCGATGGCTCTCCTTGATCTTCGGAGCCATCGACACGACCGCGCTCCCGTTCGATTCTCCGCGGCAGAGCCGCGCCACCTCCGCCGCGAACGCGACGTGCACGTGACGGCTCACGGCCGCGCGCAAGAGCGGCTCGGTGAGCTCGCGCGCGCGCGAGAAACACGCGGAGGAGAGCGTCGCGAGCCCGCCGCCGTCTTCCGCGAGCGCGCGCGCGATCAGCGCGGAAGCGGCGGGAGTCCCCGCCTCGGCGAGCCCGCGGACGGCAGCGGCATACAGCGGTCGCTCGTACGAGCCGCGGCGCACCATCGTCTCGGTGAGGGAAGTCGCGGCCTTCCGAAGCCCTGCGGAGAAGGGCATGAGGGCCCGCAAAATGCCGGCAAGGCGCGCTTCCTGCGCGGGTTTCCGCCGGAGCGCAGACCGAAGATCCGACTCGAGGCGCGCGCACGTTTCACCGTCGAGCACGTCCGGCTGCGCCGCCTCGTCCTTCATGAGGCCCGAGCTCGATACATATCACCAGTTTACGCCGAATCTCCCGCGAAAAATCGCGGACTTGCCGCGAAAGCGCGCAGCATGTGAGCAATTTCGGTATTCGCGGCATCAGCCGTAAGGTTGTTTCCGAAACGAAAGCGCTCCTATATTCGAGACGTTGCCGTTATCCGTCGCGGCTCTTGGAAAGGACTGCCCGATGCTTTCGAACACACGCCGGATCGCGCGTTCCGTTCGTCCCCTCGCCTGCGTTCTCTTTTTCGCTTGCCAGAGCGAGAATCAACCCCCGCCGCAGCAAGGGGGCTATCCTCCCGCGCAGCCGTACGGGCAACCTCCCGCGCAGCCCTATGGGCAGCCGGCAGCGCCACCGCCCGGAGCCCAACCCTACGGGACTCCACCGGGCGCGCAGGCTCTCGATCTCG
>CAYYWA010000360.1:0-5857 GCA_964475255.1 uncultured Sorangium sp. | reverse complement strand
CCGCATCGGCACGGTGCTGCTCGTGCTTTCCGCCGTGGGCGGCTCGCTCGCGATCGCGCTCGCGCTCGCCGGGGGCTCGCGCGCCGCGCTGACGGCCCGGCTCGTCCTCTGCGCCGTCTCCGCCGCGGCGCTCGTCACGGAGTCGTGGATGGGCGCGCGCGACGAGACGGAGCCGCGTCTCCCCACGCTGCTCGCCGCACCGCTCGGTGCCCTGCTCGTCGCCAGCGTCGCCTACGCGACCAGACACGACCACGTGGGCGTCGCGATCACGCTCGCGGCGTTGATCGTCGCCACGACGGCGGCGGCGCTCGTGTTCGTCCGCCGCGGGCGCAGGCCGAGCGATCTCGAGCGCGCCGCGATGTACGCCGAGCTCGATCAACCGACGCATCGGATTCACGGCGAGGACGTGCTCGAGGCGCGCGCGAGCGATCTCCGTCCCGGTGAAGAGATCGTGCTCGAGGCGGGCGAAACGCTCCCCGTCGATGCGACGATCACCGCCGGCGCCGGGCTCGTGCTGCCCTGGCTCGGCGCGACGGCGCGCGTCGAACGCCGCGAGGGCGACGTGCTCGTCGCGGGAGCGCGCCTGCTCGAAGGGCGGTTGCGCCTGGTCGTGAACTGGGCCGGGCACGATCGCGCGTGGGCGCGGCTTTCGCTCGATCCCCTGCGACGCGCCGATCTGCACACGGCGCTCGCGCGCTCGGGGCGCTTGATCGCGGAGCGCGTCGCGCCGTTCGGCAGCGCCGCCGCGTTGCTCTCCGGGCTCGCCGCCGAGCTCGAGCCGCTCGACCTCTCGCTGCTCGTCGTCGCGGTGCACGCGGCGCTGACCCATCCCGCGCTCGTGATGCTGCCGGGGCTCTCCGTGGCGCGGGCGATTCACGACGGGCTCCGCCGCGGGGTCGCCTTCCAGAGCGCCGAAGCGTTCGATCGCGCAGGAAAGGTCACGATGCTGACCTTCTGCGCCCGCGGCACCCTCCTCTTGGGCGAGCCCGAGGTCGCCACGATCGAGACGTTCGCGGGGCAGACTCCGGAGCAGGTGCTGGCGCTCGTGGCGGGCGTCGAGAGCGGGGCGCAGCACGCGCTGGCAACGTCCGTCCTTCGCGCTGCGCGAGCCCGCAATATCCGTCCGGACGGCGTGCGGAGCCCGACCGTGTTGCCGGGCCTCGGCACCACCGCGGTCGCCTCGAACGGGCAAACGCTCATCGTGGGCAGCCGCGGCCTCATGCTCCGTGAGCACGTGAGCGTGGCCGCCGCCGAGCGGCGCATCACCGAGCTCGAGGCGATGGGCCGCACCGTCCTGCTCGTCGCGCTCGGCGGGCGCCTGATCGGCATCCTGGGCTTCCAGGACGGGCTCCGGCCTGGCGCGCGCGCTGCGGTGCAGCACGTGCTGGACGTTGGGGTCGAGCCCGTGTTGCTCTCCGGAGACGCGCGCGAAACCTGCGAGGCGCTCGGACGCGCGCTGGCCGTCGAGCACGTGCGCCCCGAGGTCCCCCCACCCGAGCGCGGCGACGAAATTCGGAGGCTTTCCGACGGCGGGGCCGTCACGGCCGTGGTCGGACACAGCCCCGCCGACGACAGCGCACTCTCGGCGGCCGATGTCTCCATCGCGCTCTCCTCGGCCGGGAGCACCTCGTCCGAATGGAGCGTCCAGCTCGCCTCCGACGACGTGCGCGACGCCGCCTATGCGATCCGCCTCGCGCACGACACGCGGCGCGAAGCCCGGGTGAGCCTCTGGCTCTGTCTCGTCCCCGGAGCCATCGCCAGCCTGCTCGCGACGTTGGGGCTCGCCTCGCCCGTGCTCGGCCCCATCGCCGCCGCTTTCGGTGGCGCGTTCGCGGTCTTGCGTTTGCGCGGACAGCAGCAATGACCGCGCGCGGCGCGGACGGGTGGCAAAGTCCGACTTGACGCAGGCGTCCGCTCAGAAAACAACTGTCTGGTGAAGCTCGGGGCCAGCACAGGACGAGGCATTCGCAGTCCGGACACGGAGCGGCTGCGGCGCGATTTGCACTCCTACATGGCGAAGCGGGGCCTCCGTTCGACGGAACAGCGGCGGCTCATCATCGATACGTTCTTCGACGCCGGGGAGCACATCACGATCGATGGCCTGTTGAAGCAGGTGCGGGCCGTCGATTCGCGGGTCGGTTACGCGACGGTCTACCGGACCATGAAGCTTCTGACCGAGAGCGGGGTGGTCCAAGAGCACAAGTTCGGCGACGGCTTCACGCGCTACGAGCTCGCCGACGACGAGTCGCATCACGATCACCTGATCTGCCTCGAGTGCGGCAAGATCACCGAGTTCGAAGAGCCTCTGATCGAGGAGCTGCAGGACCGCGTCGCGAACCGCTACGGCTTTCAGGTGAAGCAGCACAAGCACGAGCTCTACGGTGTCTGCGCCGAGTGCCAGAAGCGCCAAGCGACGAAGCGTCGGTCTCGCTAGACTCGCGGCGCGTTCCTATCCATTCGTCGCGTCGTCGCGCTCGCCGGGTGCGAGGAGGGCGCTCAACCGCCGGCAGCCGTCCGGCGGAGGAAGCGATCGAGCAGAGCCTTGCGGGCGAGAGTGGTCGGGAAGAAGCCGATGAGGACGGAGGAGACGACGTCGAGAGCGAGGCCGAAGAACGCGCCGAGGAACAGCGCGGCCGCGAGCACGAGCGCCCCGACGTCGACGGCCCGGCGCAAGCGCGCGTCGAGCACGTTCCAACGCTCCGGACCGGGATAGGCGGCCTCGTCCGCGCCCGTCGCGAGGGTCTGCCGGCGATCGGGCAGCACGTGGACGGCCGCGAAGCTCACGAGGTAAGCGAGCGCGTTGATCAAGATCAACATCTTGACCGAGAGCTCGCCGCCCCGGGCAGCGGGCTCCGCGAACAGCTCCTCCTGCACAGCGCGGAGGAAGCCGAACTCGAGCCCGTGCTCGTAGAGCCACGCGCCGCTCGCGTACGACATCGAGTACGCGAGGTTGTTCACCGACATGAACCCCGCGAACAGGCTGCCCGCCGCCGCGACGGGTACCACGGCGCCCACCAGGCTGAACGTTCCCATCCGGATCAGCGAAAGGCCCACGGCGAGCACGGCGTTGTACGTGCAGAGGTGCGCCATGCGGAGCGTCTCGACCGAAACGAACGGGAAGAGGCGCGCGAGCGTTCCCGTGATGCGGCTGAACCACGGTTCGACGAGCAGGTACTGCGTCAGGCCGATGGCGATGCTCGCCACGATGTAGATCCGGAACATCGTGCGCAGGCCGAGGCGCTCTTGCCAACGCACGCCCTTCCACGCGAACAAGAGCACGCCGAGAAAGAGCCCGGCGTAGCCTGCGCCGTCCGAGACGCCAATCTGCGTCTGACTGAAGCGCAGCGTCTCGATGAGATAGTTGTTCCAGAGCGCGCCCATCGCAGGCTGGAAGTGGAAAATGAAGAAGAACGCCATCACCGACAGGATCGGGCCGGAGTTCAAGCCAGCCCAGAACCCGCGGATCGACCGCGAGAGCGGGATCGGCACGGCGCGATCGCGCGGCAGCATCAGGGCCACGACCAGGACCGTGGCCGGCACGAGCGCGAGCCCCAAAAGCAAGAGGTGAAGCGAGACGTTGTCCGCGAAGTAGCCGCCGAGGACGGCCGCGACGATGCTGGTGCCGTAAATCGACGCCCAGCAGATGGCCTGATTGAGGCCCACGGTCGTCGATTTCGAGCGCCCTGTCTCGTTCGCCTCTTCCTCTCCCGCGATGACCGTCGCTCGATCGACGGACACGTCGGTGGCCGCGAGCACGATCGACAACGCGAACATGAAGCCGAAGAAGAGGAGCGGCCCTCGATCGACGATCGGCGCGAGCAGATACCCGAGCGCGGCCGCCCCGAGCAGCGCGACGAGGAGCGTCCGCGTGCGCCCGTACGCGTCGATGAAGAACCCGAGCACGGGCTTGAAGCTCCACGCGAGGTACGACTTCGCGAACAGCCCCTGGGTCGCCGCCTCGGAGAGGCCGTAGTCGAAGCGGAAATGCCGAAAGAAGGGCTGATAGGTGAGCCCTTGGAACGGGTTCGCCAGGCCCTGGAGCACGTACTCGAGGGCGAAAACGATCTTGAGCGGGTGGACGCCGAACAGCGTCCGCGCGGGGGCCGCCGGGATCGGCCTCGATTCCTCGATCGTCATGCGGGTGGACCCCACCCAAGCGCCGGAGCCCGCGCGCGTCAATCGCGCGCGATCATGCGTGCGGGACGCGCACCGTTCGGAGGTCGGTCACGACCAGCGCACACGCCACGTCGTGCTCGAGGGCGGGGAGCTCGGCGAGGAGCTGAAACTCGTAGGCCACCGCGACGCTCACGGCCGGAGGCACGAAATCCGGCAGCACGGAGTCGTAGAATCCACTCCCGTAGCCCAGCCGGTAGCCGCTCGCGCTCACGGCCAGCGCGGGCACGAGGATGAGCTCGATGTCGCCGCGTTCCGCGCGCGGAGCTTCCGGACGGGGCTCGGCGAACCCGCGACCGCGCTCTTCGAGCTCTTCGGCAGATTCGGTGAGCGCGAAGCCGGTGCGGAACACGTTGCCGGCCGGATCCATCACGGGGTAGTAGACGCGCTTCTTCTCGGCGCGGGCGCGCTCGTCGAGCGCCCGAAGGTCCACCTCGTGCTCGAGCGGCCAGAAGAGGGCGATGCTCGAAGCCCGCTGGTACTCCTCGAGCTCCGTGATGCGGTTCACGATGCGCGCGCTCCGGTCGGCGCGCGCGCGTTCCGGAATGGCCGCGCGTAGGGAACGCATCCGGGCTCGGAGCTGGCGGCGCGCCCGCGCCTTGAGCTCGGCCACGACTTCGGAGTTCTCGTCCACGGTCGGAACGTAATCCCTCGGCTCGGAAATGCATTCCCGATCCGCGGCGCGCTCCAGGCGCTCCCCGCTCCCGCCCCGCACGGGGAGGCGCCTCGCGCGCGCGGGCAACGGGGAAATCGGCCTCGAAGCGCCCGGCCCGCGGCTCTCGTGACACACCCTGCCCTGTCGGACGCCGCCTCGGTGATAGCATCGGCCGCCATGCGTTCGGCGTTCGTGATCCCGGCCCTCGACGCCGAGCGAACGATCGGGGCGCTCGCCAGCGAGCTCGCCGTCCGCACCCAGGGGCGTGACGCGTGGCTCGAGCCGAGCGTCATCGTCGTCGACGACGGCTCTTCGGATCGCACGGCGGAGGTGGCGCGCGCCGCGGGCGCCGAGGTGGTCCGGCACGACGAAAACCGCGGCAAGGGGGCGGCGTTGCTCACCGGGCTCCGGCGCGCCCACGAGCGCGGCGCGCGCACCGCGGTGACGCTCGACGCGGATGGACAGCACCCGGCGGAGCAAGCCTACGCGCTCGCGCTCTCGAGCGCCCCGGACGAAGCGCTGGTGCTCGCCGTGCGAGACCTCCGCGGGGCGGGAGCGCCGCGCAAGAACCGCTTCTCGAACGCGTTCTCCAACGTGTGGATGTCGCTGTTCACCCGGCAGCTCCTCCGGGATACGCAGTGCGGCTTGCGGCGCTATCCGCTCCCCGAAACGCTCGAGCTCGGGGCGCGCGGGACGGGGTTCGACTTCGAAGCCGAGGTGATCCTGCGAGCGGTTCGTCGTGGCATCCCGTTGGTCCACGTGCCGGCGCGCGTCGTGTATCCGCCCGAGGGCGAGCGCACGACGCATTTCGACGCCGTCCGCGATCCGGCGCGCATCGTCTATCGCATTTTGCATACGGTGCTCACCACGCCATCTCGCTCGCGGAGCGCGCGATGACGGCGCGCCGTCGAAGCCTGTTTCGCTTCCTTCTTCCGCTGTTCGCGCTCGCCTGCCTGGTCGTCGCCGCGGCGCTCGCGGCGCACCTCGCGATCGGTCGCGTCTGCCGTCCCCGCCCTCCCCCGGTGAAGG
>CAYYWA010000359.1:0-5871 GCA_964475255.1 uncultured Sorangium sp. | reverse complement strand
CGCGATCCAGTTCTTCGAGGGCGCGGCGGGCCGCTGCGTCACCGACAACTCCTCCGTGCTCATTGCGCACGGCTCGGGGAAAAACGCCGTGTTCGCTCCGGACGCGGTCGCGCTCGCCGATCGGTTCGAGTTCGAATTCGCCGCTCACGAGCTGAACGACCCTGATCGGAAGGGCCGAGTCGAGCGGCCATTCTTGGATGTCGAGCGGAACTTCTACCCAGGTCGCACGTTCGCCGACGAGGCCGATCTCAATCGCCAAGCGCTGGTGTGGTGCAACGAGCAGAACGCGCTCTACCGACGCCGGCTGAAGGCCCGGCCGATCGAGCTGTACCAGTCGGAGCGGCCTCGGTTGAAGCCGCTCCCCGGGTACATCCCCGAGGTGTACGACGTGCACCGCCGGGACGTCGACACCGAGGGGTTCGTGAACCTGCACACGAACCGGTACTCGGTGCCCGACGAGCTCCTCGGCCGGTCGGTCACCGTGCACGAGACGCTCCGCCGCGTCCGGATCATCGACCGGAACCGCATTGTCGTCGACCACGAGCGGAAGCCCGACGGCGCCGCAGAGCAGGTCTGGCACCCCGATCACGAGCGGAAGGGGCGGTACAAGCGAGAGCGTCGAGCAGCGCCCATCCCCGAGGAGGGGGCGCTACGCGCCGCTGGGTTCGGGCCGCTGGTCGATGCCCTCCGGAAGCACCACAGCGGCCGCGCCGTGCAACCGATCCGGCGGCTCTACCGGCTGTACGTCGAGTACCCCGAGGACGCCGTGCGGAGCGCCGTCGCGATCGCGCTCGAGCACGGGCTGATCGACGTGCGCCGCATCGAGCGCGTGGTCCTGCGGCAGGTCCGCGCCGAGTTCTTCCGCTTGCCAGCGGATCCGGAGGATGAGGATGGAAGACGATGAGCTCGACCAGCTGCTCAAGAACCTCGGCCTGCACCGGGTCCGCGAGATCCTGTCCCGCGAGCTCGACCGCGCGACGGCGCAGGGCTCCAGCCACCGCGACTTCCTTGCCCGGCTGATGCGCGAGCAGAATGGGTACCGCAAGGAGCGCCAGTTCCAGTACCGTCTTGGGCAGGCGCGGCTCCCCGAGCGGTGGGCGCTCGAGACGTTCCCGTTCGCCCGGCAGCCTGGCGTCCAGGCGAGCCAGATCCGCCAGCTGGGCGAGCTGGATTTCCTGCTCGGGCACAAGAACCTCGTCTTCATCGGCCCGACCGGGGTCGGCAAGTCGGGTCTCGGCTGCGGGATCGTGCTGAAGGCGCTGGAGGGCGGCTACCGCTGCCTGTTCGTGAAGGCGCAGGATCTCTTCGACGAGATGTACGCCAGCCTGGCCGACAAGTCGACGCGCGAGCTGATGAACCGCCTCAAGAGCGTCGACCTGCTCATGATCGATGAAATGGGGTATTTGAACCTGCGTCCCGAGCAGTCCAACATCTTCTTCAAGCTGATGGACGAACGATACAACCGCAAGTCCACGATCATCACCACGAACCTCGACTACGACGACTGGTACGGGTTCCTGGGGAGGAAGGAGATGGTCGGCGCGCTGCTGGACCGGCTGCGCCACCACTGCCACACGATCCGGATCAACGGCCCGTCGCTGCGCGAGCCCGAGCCGTCGGCCTGATCGCTTCACCACCTCCTGCGACGCCGAAGGCGACCGCGGGCGACCCCGGCCCGGCGAGGGAGTAGCGTCCCTCGACCGGGCCACTTCGCTTCGAAGCCCCGACCTCCGCTCCTCCTCGGGCTCCCTCGGGCGACCCCTCTCGCACCTCAGCCCCCGATGCGTCATCAAGCGGGGCCCCAGCCCCCGCGACGAAGGCCTCGCTCCGGACACGATCGATCAGGCGCACAGACCGGATCTGCCTCTGGCCGGATTCTGGTGAGCAGCCGTGGCCGGTTCCTGGTGAGTGCCGAAGCCTGCGGGTCGTGGGGCCTTCTGCGAGGGCGGCGAGCACGCGATCTTCGAGGGGGTGGTCCACCACGGACAGCCTGGGTGGCTCGCCGTCGAGCTTCACGCCCACGGGCGCGGCCGCCGGCTGAGAACGGTGCTCGGTCGTGAGCGTCCAGCCCTGGCGGCCCTTGTTGATGTACAGGTTGCTGTCGCCCCAGGCGTGGATGTCCCCGGAACCACGGAGCGCCTGGCCCGGCTCGTCGCTCGGCGCCTTGCGCGTGTGGTGAACGAGGATGACCGCGACGCCGTGCTGCTGTTGTAGCCCGCGGAGGTACGACAGCAGCGCGCGGATCTCCTGGGACGAGTTCTCGTCGCCGATGTGCATCGCACCAGCGGGTCGAAGACCACCGCGCGGGCGCGGGTGCGCTTGATCGTCTCGTCGAGGCGCAGCTGGTCGCCCGGGCGGTCCAGGGCGAGCCCGTTGGCGTCGATCCAGCCGACGGCGAGCCGTGAGAAGTCGAGCCGCCGCGCGTGGCACAGTCCCTCGACTCTGGCGCGGACGCGTTGCTTGCCGTCCTCGACGCAGTAGACCAGCACCGGACCGGGGTCGATCACAGGGAACCGGTCGAGGCACGGCTTGCCCGAGGCGATCGCCACGGCCATCTCCAATGCCATCCAGGTCTTGCCGACCTTCGGGTGGCCCCCGACGACGCCCACGGCCTGCCGTCCCCACAGGCCCTCCACGAGCCAGTCCGGGCGCTCGTCCTTCGGGATGTTGCAGAGGCGGATGACCGGGAACGGCTCGATCTTCGGCTCGTCGGCTACGGCCACAGGTGCCTCCGCGCCTCGACGACGCAGGTCGCGTCGACGGTGTCGCGGTCGCGCCGGTGGGCGACCTCCAGCGACTTGTACGCGATGACGTCCGTGGCCCGCAGGTTGCCCCTCCCCACCTCGAAGATCGCGTCGAGCGACGCCTCGTCGAAGGGGATCCGCGCGGAGCCGGCCACCGCGCCGCGGTGGGTCACGTACTGCACGAGCTCGTCGCGAGACAGGGGGCCCAGCGTGGCGTAGTGCACGAGGCGGCGCGCGATGTCCTCGTGCTCCGACCTGCGCAACATCGCGGCCAGCGGCGGCTGCCCGCCCAGCACGAGCGACAGAACCAGCCGCGAGTCCATCTCGAAGTTCGTGATCACCCGAAGCATCGAAAGCACGTCAGGCCGCAGCTCGTGCGCGTCGTCGATGATCAGCACCGGGCGAACGGCGTCGTTGTCGACCTCGCCGCGAGCCGCGTCCTGGATCTTGCGGACGAGCCAGTTGTACGACCCGGCGGGCGGGAGGCCCATCGTGACGGCGATCTCCCTGCACATGTCGCGCTTCGAGAGGCCCGTGATCGCGGTGTACCGGACGCGGTACCTGGCCGGCGGGAGCGCCGTGGCCACGGCCCGCAGGGCGGTCGTCTTGCCCTGTCCCGCGGGCGCGATCAGCGCGGACGAGCCGCGGCCGTTGACGGCGTCGACGAGCGCGCGGACGGCGTCGGCGAGCTGCGGCGGGTTGAAGATCTTGTCCACGCCGATCTCTCGGGTGAACGGCGTGGCCCTGAAGCCGAAGCGGCTGCGGATGTCGTTCATGGTACCTCCTCGTCGGGAAGGGAGAAGCCGCCGTCGGGGCCGACGAGCGGCCTCAGGTCACGGCGGAACGCGAGCTCGGCGGCGCTGGGCGGCAGCTCGGTCGGCGGGGGCTCGTCCTCGGCGGTCCGACCGCGCCCCGCGACCGCGTTGGCGTGCCTGTCGACCGGGAACAGCCGGACGAGCTGGCCCTCGTGGAGCACGCTGACCGTGTCGTCGAGCACCTGGTGGTGCAGCTCGATCTCGGTGTCGACGAGCCCCTTCGGCAGCTCCAGGTCGACGCCGTACCAGGGAACCAGGTGGTCCTTGGTGGCCTTGCGCGTCTCGCGCAGCACGAACCGGCTGCGCAGGTCGGCGTCGTCCTCGGGGAACCGCAGCGCGCGCTTGTCCGACGACCACCGCTGCCAGGGCGTCACGCCCTTCCCGAGCGCCTCGTGCGGCTCGTGGTTGTAGAGCTCGCGCAGCCAGTGGCTGAGGCGCAGCTCCAACGCCTCGCAGCGGGTGTCGAGGTCACGCTGCCCGTCCAGCGAGCGCAGCACCGAGGCGAGCGCCCGCTGGTTGAATTTCTCGATCTTGCCGCGACCAGCGGCGTACCCGACCGTCCCGAGCACGAGCAGCGAGCCCAGCCGCTCGACCACAGCGGCGGTGTCGTTCGCGATGAAGCCTGGGCCGTGATCGAGGTAGGCCGTGTCGAAGAGGCCGTACCGCCGCACCATCCCGTACAGGCCACGCAAAAACAGCGCGGCGCTCTCCGCCGTGCCGACGACGACGTGCAGACCGAAGCGGCTCGCGTCGTCCAGGAAGAACAGCGCGACCCGCTTCGTCCGCGTCGCCCCCGCCCGGAAGTACTTGCCGTCGCAGAGGATCATCTGCATTCGGTGCGGGTACTCGAACGATCGGGTGTCGCCGCCGTGCGGCTGCTTCCGCCGGTTCGTGGGCACACCCATCCGGCGGACCGCGCGCCACAGCGTCACGCGGTCGACGGCCTCGTTCGCGTCCACGATCCCGTGCTCCCGGGCGCGCTTGAGGATCTCGGGGAGGCTGGCCCTGGCGTCGTCCGTCTTCTGCTGGACCACGAAGTTCAGCAGCGCGTTCGACAGCACCCTCGACGCCACCTTGGCCTCGCGGATCGCCGGCTCCAGACCCGCGATCCCCGCTGCGTTCCACCCGGCGAGCCAGCGGTAGATCGTCCTGGTCGCAACCTTGCGGTACACGCCATGAAGCGTAGGGAACGGTGTCCCAGCGACGTCCTCGACGGCGTCCGCCTGCGACATCCCCTGGCCCATCCGTACGCGGACGGCCGAGACGACCAGGTACCGGAACAGCGCCTCGTCCGACGCGATCACCTGCGCCATCGGAACCTCCCGACGCGCCCACCATGCCCCGGAGATCCGCTTCGGACCGAGGTCGTAAAGTCGTGGATCGAGTCGCCGACCCGGTGGGTGGAGCGCCCTCGGGTGGCCGGCGGTGCCCGACGAGGTCGAGCAGCGCTGCGGTCACGGAGTCCCACCACAGCGGCGGGCCCCAGCAGCCGGCGAGGTGCCCGGCGACGAGGAGCCGCTTCAACCTGGGCTCCGGCACGCGGGCGAGGACCTGCTGGACCGCGCGGCCGCAGCCAACGTAGCCGTCGCCCATCGTGGCGCGCGCCTCGACCACGTCGAGCATGTCGAGCCCGAGCGCCTCGACGACCCGCTCACGCTCGATGTCACCGAGCCGCTCGGAGACCCCGACGACGCTGGCCGCTCGGTCCAGGCGCCGCAGCTGCGTGCTCCACCACCGCTCGGCCGGCTCCAGCACCCGACCCTGGTTGTTCCTCGGCGTCTCGCGAGGCCAGGGCGTGCCGGCCGCCGCGTCGGAGGCCGCCCCGAACAGCGTCGGCGTGCCATCCGGTGCGCAGATGGCGGTCGTGCCGTAGGGGACGTGGCCCGGCGGGTACAGCGTGAACGCGACCTCGTGGACGACGCACCGGACCACGGCCAGCGGGAAGCACGGCCCGGTCTTCCGGGGCCGCCAGTGGTCCAGGACCATCCAGCAGGCGACGCCCGGCTCCGAGCAGATGCAGCGATCGGGCATCGCGGGCGCGAGCGCACCGGCGCCGTCCGGCGCGTAGGGCGTCGTGATGAACGGACGGGTTGCCGCGAGACTGGGCCGGAAGTACGATCGCAACGCCTATGAGGCCGTGCCGGTGCGCGTTCACGCACCGAGGCACGAGGAGCCCACGGTCTTGCCGGACCGTGGGCTCCGCTGTTCTACACCAGCGGCGTGCCCTGGATCAGCCCGCCAGAGCGGGCCTCCGTGCCATCGAGCGTGCAACGACGGCCGCTCGCTGACGCCGCTGGTCGCGCAACGCAGCA
>CAYYWA010000358.1:0-5886 GCA_964475255.1 uncultured Sorangium sp. | reverse complement strand
TCCGGGGGAAGCGTTCTCCCTCGCCAAGATTCCGGACATGGACCGCCCGCGCTGAATCTAGGCTTAGCCGCTCGGGCCTCCTCGAGCTTCGCGGTGCGGTCGGGTCAGGGCAGGTCGAAGACGAGGACCTCGGCTGGCGATTGGCCGACCAGCACGATGTCGGTCGGCTCGCTGAAGGCGGCCCCATCTCCGGCGCCGAGCGTCACGCCTCCGACATCGACTTCACCCCGAGCCACGTGGAGCCAGGCGTAGCGCCCGGGCGCGACGACGTGCCGCACCGACTGGCCGGGATCGAGCAAGGCGGTATCGACGTTTGCGTCTTGGCGCAGGGTGAGGGACCCGTCGCGTCCGTCGGGAGAGGCGATGCGTCTCAGCTTCCCCTGCCGCTCGGCAGCGGGGAACGCGCGCTGCTCGTAGCCTGGCGTCGCGCCGCGCACGTTGGGCACGATCCAGATTTGCAGAAAATGGACGATCTCTTCGTGTGAGGCGTTGAACTCGCTGTGCGTGATGCCGGTGCCCGCCGAGAGGCGCTGCGCTTCGCCCGGTCGGATCACGGAGCCATTGCCCATGCTGTCGCGATGCTCGAGCGCGCCCTCCAGCACGTACGTGAGGATTTCCATGTCGCGATGGGGGTGCGTCGGGAAGCCGCGCCCGGGGGCGACGCGATCCTCGTTGATCACGCGGAGTGCACGAAAGCCCATGTGATTGGGGTCGTAGTAGTCCGCGAACGAGAACGTGTGGAAGGAACGCAGCCAGCCGTGGTCGGCGTATCCGCGCTGGTTTGCGCGACGGATTTCCATCTCGAAAGGTTTGGGCGAATCGTACCCTGGCGCAAGGTGTTTGGGGTTGGCCGTACGCGGGAACGCGCGACGGTTTCGGGGTGCTTGCGGTTTTCGGCACTGCCTCCGCCGTTCTCCACCGTGCTCGACCGAGTCGAGGCCACCTCCGATGTGGAGGGTGCGGACGTCGAGGGGGCGGAGAACCCTCATGAATTCCTAGGAGCTCGCGAGGTCCGCTCTCCTTCGACACCCGCCCGCCCCTGCTCCCTCGCGAGGCCGGCGATCATAGTCATTTCGTTGGATCGCGCCGCATCGCGCGAGACAATGCCTCGGAGAGACAAGGGTTTTTCGCGATACATAGTCATTTCGTTGGTGCTAGTTTTCGATCCATGGATGAAAGGACACGGGTCGAAGTCGAAGCAGCCGTTTTTCGTCGCCTCGTTCAGCACTTCCGCGATCGGCCGGAGGTGCAGAACATCGACGTGATGAACCTCGCGGGTTTCTGCAGGAATTGCTTGGCAAAGTGGTATCGCGCCGCCGCTTCCGAGCACGGGATCGATCTCGCCGACGATGCTGCGCGAGAGATCATTTACGGAATGCCATACCCGGAGTGGAAGGCGCGATATCAAAAGTGACCGGATTGAGTGACGGCCGTCACTTGACGTAAGCGCGCGGCGAGGCGTAGCTGTCCATGTGGCCGGGTTCTTCGAGGCTCACTCGGAATCTATCGCGAGTCGGGCAGCTTTGGCGTTGAGTAAGCTGGGGCTCGCGATGCGAAACCGCGCGTGGGCATTCGCGGGAGAGCGGGGGCTCACGCCGACGCAGGGGCAGGTATTGGTTCTCCTGCGCACGCGTGGTGTCCCGCTCCGATTGGGACAAGTTGCCGAGGAGCTCGCGATCAGCGCGCCCACGGCCAGCGACTCCGTTCGGGCGCTCGTCGACAAAGGGTTCGTGAGCAAGACGCGCGCGCGCGACGACGCGCGCGCCGTCGCGCTCGAGCTCACGACGACGGGGCAACAGGAAGCCGAGCTCGCGCTGAGCTGGCAAGACTTCCTGCTCTCCGGCATCGAGGCCTTGGCGCCCGCCGAGCAGGAAGCCTTCCTCGCGCTCCTGCTCAAGATCCTGGGGGCCCTCGTCGAGCGCGGTCAGGTCCCCATGCAGCGCACGTGTGTGCTGTGTCGGCACTTCCGTCCGAGTGAGCGGGCGAGCGAGCTGCACCACTGTGCGCGCCTCGATGCGCCGCTCGGTCGGCGCCATCTCCGCGTCGACTGTCCCGACCACGCGCCCGCACGCGACGATGCCGTGCGCCGTGCGCTCGCCGCTTTCTGAGGATCGCCACCACTGCCCGGCGCGCCGGGGCCGCCCGACGACCGGCGGTGCTCGAGGTGGGGAAGGGTGCGAGCGGGGCGCTCCCTCTTTGGACCGTCAGCCGTTCCCCGACTTTACTCGTGGCCGCGCTTGAGCTTTGATGAGCCGCCGTAATGGCCTCACGAGCACTCGGACGACTTCTTTTCATAACCGCGATCCTTGGCTTCTCGACGCTCACTGCCTGTGGCGGGGGCGCGATCCCGCGCGACCAGATGACGATGGCGCAGGCCACCGTCAAAGGCGCGGAGGTCGGCGGCGCGCCTCAGGAACCCAAGGCTGCGCTCCACCTGAAGCTGGCGAAGGAGCAGATCGCGAAAGCGAATTCGCTCATTGCCAAGGGCGACAACGACGAGGCGGCGCGGGTGATCGCGCGTGCCCAGGCAGATGCCGATCTCGCGCTCGCGCTCGCCCGCCAGGCGAACGCGCGTCGAGAAACGCAAGAAGCCAGGGAGCAGATCGAGCAGATCAAGGAGAACATCATCAAATGACGGCTTATCGGACGATCGGTCGAGGCCGGGCGTCGGCGTTCACGAGCTCGGCCCTGTTGCTTTTCTTTTTGAGCGCGTGTGGGACGGCGCTGCCGCCTCCGGAGCTCGTCCAGGCGCGCGCCAGCTATGACCGCGTTTCGAAGGGGACGGCCGCGGAGCTCGCTCCGGCGGAGCTCGACACGGCGAAGCAAGCCCTGGCGCGGGCGGAGGCGAGCTTCGAGGACAACGGGGCCGACGCCGTGACCCGCGACCTCGCCTACATCGCGGAGCGCCGGGCGTTACTCGCCGAAGCGCAGGCCGGCTTCGTCCAGGCCGAGCGCGAGCGCCAGGAGGCCGACAAGGCCTTCCGCAAGACCCAGATCCAATCCCTCGCGAAGACTCAGGAGCAGCTCGAGGCGGAGCGCCGGGCCGCGGAAGCGAACCGCACCGCGCTCGAAGCGGAGCGCAAGGCGCGTGCCGAAGCCGAGAAGCGCGCGGCGGCGGCCATGGCGAGCCTCGCCGAGATCGCGAAGGTCAAGGAGGAGTCGCGCGGCGTGGTCATCACGCTTTCCGGCGCGGTCCTCTTCGCCACCGGGAAGCACGAGCTGTTGCCGATTGCGGCTCAGAAGCTCGACGAGGTGGCGAAGGCGGTGATGGACCAGGGTTTCAAGGCCGTCATCGTCGAGGGACACACGGACTCGCGCGGCAATCCGCAGGCGAACGAGGCGTTGAGCTTCCGGCGCGCCGAGTCGGTGCGCTCTCACCTCGTGAGCCGGGGGATTCCTCCCGAGAAGATCACCGCTCGCGGGCTCGGCTCGAGCCGCCCCGTGGCGGACAACAGCACGGCCGAAGGGCGCGCGAACAACCGCCGGGTCGAGATCATCGTCGAGCCGGAGCGCTGAGCCCAGTCCAGGCCGAACCAAAAAAGGCGGGCGCGCGCGCCAGCGCCGCCCGCGCCACAAAAGACGAAACGCCGAGCAGCTTTGCTCGGCGTTTCGTTCTTTGTTCGAGGGAACCAGGAAGAACCTGGCTCCCTCGAATGTAGCCGCCGCTAGTCCTGCAACAGGCGGAACTCGATGCGGCGGTTCTTCTGACGGCCGGCGTTGGTCTTGTTGTCGGCGATGGGCTCATCGGGGCCGGCGCCGCGGGTGTGAATGCGGCTCGCCTCGATGCCCTTCTCGACCATGTAGTCGCGGACCGCGTCCGCCCGCATCTGCGACAGCTCGAGGTTGCGCTCGCGCGTCCCCACGCTGTCCGTGTGTCCGGCGATTTCGATGCGGATGCTCGGGTAGTCCTGCATCACCTTGACGGCGGCATCCAGCGTCTTGTGCGAGGTCTTGCGGATGTTCGCCTTACCGAAGTCGAACTCGATGCCCTGGATCACGCCGGTGAACTTCTGAACCTCCTCGGGGACCTCGTCGGGGCAGCCGTCCTGGTCCTCGTAGCCGTTCCTCGTCTCCGGCTCGGTCGGGCACTTGTCGACGGGGTCGAGGATGCCGTCCTTGTCCGGATCCTTGTCGGGACAGCCATCGGGGGCGACGCCGGCCTCGGTAGGGCACTTGTCGTCCGGATCGAGGAAGCCATCCTTGTCCGGATCGCGATCCGGGCAGCCGTCCGGAGCGATGCCGGGCTCCGTCGGGCACTTGTCGTCCGGATCGACGAATCCGTCCTTGTCCGTGTCGGGCGGCGGGCATCCATCGGGCGCGACGCCCGGGACCGTCGGACAGCGATCGCTGGGATCGAGGAAGCCGTCCGAGTCGGTGTCGAGGGGCGGCGGCGGCTCCTCGGGAGCCAAGCCGAGCACGTACGTGAGGCCGAGCAGGACGGCCAGGTGATTCGTCTGACCACCATCCGAGGCGTTGTTCCGCTGCGTGATGGTGTCGCGGCCGTCGATGCGCAGGTCGAGCGCCCTGGAGAGCGGGAACTTCGCGCCGACGCCGAAGTGCCAGGCCGGATCCGCGTCGCTGCCCATCGCCTTCGTGTCCGCGCCCATGATGCCGAAGCCCACCAAGCCGAACGGGACGACGGGGCCGAGCGGGACCTGTCCGATCACGTGCCCGCGGAACGCGCCGAGCGTGGCGCTCTCGCCGTCGGACGTCTCGCCGAGGCCGAGCATGCCTTCGACCTCGAGCCCGGCGAATTGGATCGGGTAGTACCCGAGGCGCAAGCCAAGCTCGATCACCGGGTACTTGAACCTACGGTGACGGCCGGGCGTCAGCTCCGTCGCCCGGTTCTCGAAGTTGTGGTCCTTCGCCGGGAACAAGGCACCCGCGAACAGCCCGAACTCGAGATTGTGGACCGTGGATCGCTCGTTCCCGCCCTCGATATCGGCACTCACACCGTCACTCGTCGACGCGGAGACGGATGCCGACGCATCGAGCTCCTGTGCCGCTGCCGGGGATACCACGAAGGCACCCGTGACGACGGCGATCGTGAAACCGAAAGCCTTCTTGGCCATCTCTCTGTCCTTTCTAATCCGCTACAAGAGCGCCCGACGTTACTCCAAGTCTGCCCTCGAGCGCACGAAACCCGATTCCCTCGGTTTCGAAAAGAGGTTTCGTGGCTCGCCAGCTCGGCCCATCAGCCGAGCCAGCGTGCCGTTTCTGGGAGACAGAGGCCAAAAAAACGCAATTCGATAAGTGGATGGACGGCCGTTCCGCAGCAGGAGCGCGGAGCGCTCGAAGCGACGTCTCGAGCGTCTTCTCTGCTGGATTCGCAAGGCGCGCGCTTCGGCCGAAGGTTCGCCGGCAGCCTTCGAAACGAGGCGCGGCGAACCGCCGTACGCGCCGACTTCGAGGCGCTCGGCAGCAATCGCTCGAGCCTAGATTTTCGGGCTGACGCTCGCGGGGACGCCCGAGATCAGCGCGCGCCGTCGGCGTCGCTCAACCGGCGCTCTCGCCATCGAGCCGCTCGATGCACACGGCGCACGCCTTGTAGGCCGGCTGCCGCGAGTACGGATCGAACGCGGGGAAGGTGAGGCGGTTCGTCGTGGCGTAGTGCATGGGAATGAACACGTGACCGGGACGAACGGCGTTCGTCACGAACGCGCGCGCGACCAGCGAGCCCCGTTGCGACCGGACCGTCACTCGTTCGTCCGAGCGGATCCCGAGGCCGCGGGCGTCCGCCGGGGCGATCTCGACGTACGGCTCGCTCGGTGAGAGCCGCCGCAGCACGGCCGAACGTTTCGTGCGGGTCTGTGTGTGCCACTGGCTCGAGCTGCCCCGCCCGCTCAGGAGCAGGAACGGGTACCGTTCCGTCGTGGGCTCGGGGAG
>CAYYWA010000357.1:1945-5895 GCA_964475255.1 uncultured Sorangium sp. | reverse complement strand
GTTCGGGGCTGCGGTGCAGCGAGAGCGTCGCAGGGGCGCTTTTCAGGGGCGGCTTGGGTCGCTTGGCCGCGGGGGGGAACTCTGTTCGGGGTTGCGGTCGGCGTGCTTCGGGATGTCCCGAACTGCTCGGCGTTCGAGCGCGCGCTCGCAGTTCGGGGTTCGGCCGGCGGCTCGCGCTTTCTTGTAGGTCGCGAGCGCGGAGTCCATGTGCGCTTGGAGCGTTTCGATGCGCCGCTCGTGCGAGGGGTGGGTCGAGAGGAACTCTGGCACGTCGCCGCCCGCGGCCATCGACTCCATGTTTTGCCAGAGATCGATCGCGTGGCGCGGATCGAAGCCCGCGCGCGCCATGTACTCGAGCCCGATGACGTCGGCTTCCGTCTCCTGAGTGCGCCCGAACGGCATCAGAATGCCGATTTGGGTGCCGAGGCCGAGGGCCGCGAGCACGAGCTGTCGATCCGTCCCGCCGCGCCCCATGGCGGCGCTCGCCGCGGCGAGCCCGCCTTGGGCGAGGAACGCCTGAGAGACACGCTCGTTCGCGTGCTCTTGGGTCACGTGGGCCATCTCGTGGCCGACCACGGTGGCGAGCTGATCGGGCGTGCGCGCCACGTCGAGGATGCCCGTGTGCACTCCGATGTTGCCGCCGGGGAGCGCGAACGCGTTGGCGCTCGGCTCGTCGAACACGGCGAGATGCCACGTCGTCGGATCCTCCGACACCTCCCGGGCGACCGCGGTCGCGATGCACTGCACGTACGCATTCGTCGCCGGGTCCTCGTCGATGGGTTGCTTGGTCCGCAGCTCCGCGAAGGCTTGGTTGCCCATGGCTTGCAGCTCGGAGCTCGGCAACAGCTTGAGCTGCCGGCGCCCGGTGTCCGTGGTGGCGCACGCCATCGCCACGGAAAGGCCCAGAACCATCGACGCGCCTCGAATCCCCGTCGCCTTCATGGGGCACCTCCGTCGTCGTGAGGCGCGCCGCGGCGCTCGCGAGCACCTCGGAGTCACTCTCACGGGTTACTGCTCATGCTAGCCGAGCGCGTGCCGAGGCTCACGGGCGTGCTCACGAGTTTTGGACGAAACCCGAACGCGCTCTCGCGAGCGCGCTCCGGTCACGCTGCGAAATGCCCCGAGGCGGCCGTCAACAGCGCCGGCACGAAGGCGGCATGGCGAGCCCTCGCGCCCGATGGATCAGACCGAGCGCTCGCGCGCGGAGCTCGGGGGCACGGAACGGCTTCGTGAGGAAATCGTCGACGCCGGCGTCGAGCGCGTCGTGCAGGTCCCGCGTCGACGTTTGGGAGGAGAGCATGAGCACGGGCGTCGCCGCAAAGCGCTCGTCGGCGCGGATCTTCCGGCAGAGCTCGAGCCCGCTCGTGCCGCTCAGGACCGGCTCCACGACGACGAGATCGAACGGCTCCCGATCGATCCGCGCGAGCGCCTCGTCCGCGTCCTCGGCGGTGCGCGTGATCACGCCGCACCCTTCGAGCAGCGCGCGCACGACGCAGAGCACGGTCGGGTCGGCATCGACGACGAGCGCCGTCGCGCCCGGCGGTGCACAGACCATCTCCGGCACGTGCACCTGACCCGGCGGCAAGAGCGACGGCGTCCCTTCGCCCCGCGCGAAGCGGAGCAGTCGCTGCCAATCGCGCTCCTCGAAGGCGAGCCGAAGCCCGCTGCCGCGGTCGCACACGCGCCCGGCGACGCTCGTCGCGTCCTCGCCGATCGCGAACGTCACGAGCAGCCACTCGCCATCGCGCACGCCGTCCCTGCAGGGGAGCTCGATGTCTTGATCGTCGGAGCTCGACTCGAGCACGATGGCGAGGTCGTCGAGGCTGTCGAAGCGATAAGCAATCCCTTGCACGCCCGCCGAGCCTAGCGTGCTGTCAAGACGCGTGCCAGGCAGGGAACTGTGGGAGGATTCGCTCCTACTCCGGCAATTTGTAGACGGCGACCGCGAGCGCAAGAGCCATGCCGACGACGAGCACGAGGACGGCATGGCCGGGGTGCATGTCGAGGACGGGCGCTCCCCCCAGCAAGTTCCTTAGGTGTCCGCGAGGCCAGGGGACGGCGAGCGGACCGCTCGAAGCGCCCAAAACCCAGTCGAGACCGAGCAACCACTTTCGCCCACCTCCGGCGGCGCCGAACGTCGATGCCAGCGTGAACCACGCCGCGTACGCGAGCCCTCCGAGCGCGGCGATCCACGTCGTTCTGCCGAGATCCTCGAGCAGCCGCGGATCGGACGGCGAGTAGGCGGCGAGCAACGCCGCCGCCGCGATCGCCATCGTGCTCACGGCGAGCACGAGCCCCAAGGTCGCGCACACCCCGAGCACCGCGCTCCGCCGGTTTCCACCCTGGAGGGCGATCGCGCGGACGGCGCCGTCGAGGCGTCGCCCGCCGAGCGCGGCCTCGAACGCGGCATAAGCAAGCAACGGGACCGTCAGGCCGAACACCACTCCCGTGAGCGCTCGATCCGCCGCCGCGAGCGGGCCCGCGCGGCGCTCGAGCAGCGCGACGATCACCACCACACCGAGCGCGACCACGAACGCCATGAAGGCGCCCCGCGACGGGAGCCGCGTGCGCGTGAGCGTTGCGCCGAGCACGAACGCGGACGTCACGCCGGTGCCCTCGTGCTGGTCGGGCGCGCGTGGAAGCTCGGATGCGTGAAGCCAGCGCGCGTGAGCAAGACGGACTCGAGCGTGGGCGTCTCGAGCGTCACGCTCTCGATGGCGAGCTCACCCGTCGCGGCCACGCGCGCGAGCGCGCGTGCGAGCGCCTCGACGTCGTCTCCGCGCACGACGACCTCGCGCGGTGTGCGCTGCTCGTCGAACACGACGGAATGCACGGACGAGTCTTCCGCGAGCAACGAGGCGAGCCGGCGCGCCGCCTCGCTCCTCACGACGAGGCCCTGCGGCGCGATCGCGGCCGTGCCGTTCGCCGCGGGCGCGAGCCGCCCGCGCTCGAGGAAGCGGCAGTCCCCGCCGAGGCGCACGGCATCGGCGAGCGACGGCGTCGTCACGAGCACCACCGCGTGCTCGGCACGAGCGCGGCAGTGCTCGAGCACCACGTCGTGAGCGACGCTCGGCGCGAGCCCTAGCGGATCGGCGAGCGCGAGCAACGGCGCGTCTCGAAGCGCGAGCGCGAGCGCGAACGCCACGAGCCGTCGCTCGCGACCGTCGAGGCGCGTCGGATCGCGGGGCGCGAGCGCGCTCGCCCCCGCCTCCTCGAGCAGCGCGTCCGCCGAGCCGGGGATGCCGCGCAGGGCGAGCGCGTGAGCGAGGGCTTCACGCACACTACGACCTGGAAGGAGCTCCTCGTCCGCGAGCACCGCGGCGATGCGCTTGCGCGAGCTGGGCGAGCGGTGCACGTCCACGCCGTCGAAGCGCACGCGACCGCGTCGCGGCGCGCGCGCGCCCGCGGCGAGCTCGACGAGGCACGCGAGATCCGGGAGCGATGCGCCGAGCACGACGTGGAGCCCTGGCTCGAACGTCGCCTCGATCGGGCCGAGGCCTCCCGCGACGGTGCCGGTGAACGTCAGCGCGGTCATCCGAGCGCCCCGGACAGCGCCGTGCCGCGCTCGATCAACCACGCGAACGCGGCCGGCACGCTCGGCGTCTCGGGCGAAACGACGCGCGCGGCGTGGGGAAGGAGAACGATCGCTGCGAACACCAGTCGTCCGCGGCGCGGGCTGAGCCCGGCACCCGCGCGGGACAGCGCCGCGATGGTCGCGCCGAGCAGCGCCGAGTAGACGAGCGCGAACCCGGTGAAGCTCGCGCCGAGCAGCACGCCACGGGCCGTGCCCGACAGCGCCGCGGTGAAGAGCGCGATCGCCGCGATCGGCGCCGCGAGCCAAATCGCGATGCGCAGCGCGCCCGCGATGCCGCGCGCGAGCTCGAGCCGCCTCGCGTCGTGGGCCCGCGCCGCGGGCCCCCTCGCGGGACCCCGCCCCCCCCCGCCCAGGG
>CAYYWA010000357.1:0-1935 GCA_964475255.1 uncultured Sorangium sp. | reverse complement strand
CCCTCACCCCGATCGCGAAGCGCGAGGTCGCGCGCGAGCGACAAACCCGAGAGCCCTGCGACGACCCAGGACGCCGACGCGAGCGCACGGCCGAGCAGCGCCGGCGCGGTCTCCGCGCGGGTGTCTCCGGGAACGAGCGCGATGGCGATGCCGTAGCTCGCGGCGATCCCGATCCCGTAGAGGCGCGCGATCCGCATTCCGAGCAGCTCGCCGAGGCGGCGGTGGCTGAGACGAACGAGGGGAGCGAATCGCGACACGTCGCGCCGAGTCTACTCGGAACGCCGGAGAGGCCCATGCTCGCGCGTGGCTCGCCACGCTTCTCCGTCGAGGCCCCCTCCGAGGCCGCGTCGGCCCCTCGCAACGAGCTCGAGAGCGCCGTTAGCGAGCGCGCCGGGCGCGTGCCGCCCAGGCGGCCGCCGTGGGATCCCCCAGCGCCTCGAGGGCCTCGGCGAGGACATGGGCGGCGAGGGGCTCGTCCGGGTCGAGCTCGAGGGAGCGCCGGGCCGCGCCCGCGGCTTCGCGCGGTCGGCCGAGCACGAGCTCGACGACGCCGAGCCAGGCGAGGGCGGTGACACCGAGCTCGTCGTGGCGCGTCGCGAGCGGCTCGAGCAGCGCGCGCGCCGCCTCGGTTCGGCCGGCCCGCAGATGGAGCCGCGCCGTGAGCACCGCGAGGCGCGGCTCGTCGGAGAAGCGCGCCCGGGCAGCCTTCAGGATCGGCTCGGCTTCGCCGACGCGCCCCAGGCGAATCAGCGTCTCGACCAGGCCGATCGGCCCTTCCGGCGAGCTCGGCGCCGACTCGGCGAGCTTCTTGAAGGTGATCCAGGCGTCGTCGAGCTGACCGGCGTCGAACTGCAGCCGGCCGAGGTTCGCGCGGGCAGGGACGAAGCCGGGGTCGACGGCGAGCGCCTCGCGGTAGTGCTCGGAGGCGCGATCCGGACGCCGTTCCCGCTCGGCGAGGACGCCGAGCGCGTGGTGCGGCTGGGCGACATCCGGATTGAGCCGGCGCGCGCGCACCAAGAGGCGCCGAGCGCGCTCGAAATTGCCGCGCGAGAGCTCGACCAGCCCGAGGTTCACGAGCGCGTCGACGAAGTCCGGCGCGTACTCCAGCGCGACGCTCAGCCGAGCATCGGCCGTGTCGAGCTCCCCGGCGGCGAGGGCGAGCGCCCCCGAGTCGTTCAGCTCCACGGCCTTCGGGGGGAGCGGCGCGCGCCCGCTGCAGCCGAAAAGCGCCCCGGCGAGGGCCAAGAAGGCGAGCATCCGAGCGATGCGCATGGGCCCTTGTCGGGCGACGTGCTGCCCGAGTTGCGAGACTTCGTAGCGGGCGGCGCGCGTCGCGTCGGAGCCGGCAGAAGAGCAGGGTTGCGCGTTCTGCCGAGCGAAGGAATGCTTGCGCCCCATGGCGACCGAACCCGAGGCCGTCCCGACCGCGGAAGAACCGCCGCGCCCGCGCGAGGCGCGCCCGAAGAAGCGAAAGAAGAAAGCCGCCGCTCGCCGGCAACCGCGGACCGAGCAAGAGATCGACACCCCGACGAGGCAGACGCTCGCCATGATGGGCGTGCTGTGCGGGCTCACGGTCGTGCTTTGGGTGCTCGCCCACGCCGCTTGCAACTACCACCCTCCGCGCGAGACGCGCCGGCCGCGCACGGTCACGACTCAGGAGCTCACCCGAGATCCGAAGGGTGCGGCGATCGAGCTCGTGCATCGCTGGACGACCGGCGACTTCAAGGGCGCGCTCGAGATCGCGACCGGTCCGGTCGTCGCGGACATCGAGCGGGACAAAGCGCAGTGCGAGAAGGACGCCGGCGCGTGCGAGAAAACCAAGCTCGCCGCCAAGGACGCGCTCACCACCGGCGTCGTGCTCGATCGCGATTTCTCGACCGCGCGCGTTCGCGTGACGACGCATCGGATCCCCGGCGGTCCGCATCACTACGTGGC
>CAYYWA010000356.1:0-5925 GCA_964475255.1 uncultured Sorangium sp. | reverse complement strand
CGTCTGGGGCCGGGGGGGGTGGGGGCCCCCCCTTATTACATAAATTTTCTTGGGGGGGGGGAGGGGCGGCGCGTGCCGCCCCTACGAAACGAGGCTAGAACGCCGATCGGATCGGCGTTCTAAGCGACGAACGGTCAGGAACGCGCCGAAAGATGTGAAGCGCGCTGACCGCGAACTTCGTCAGGAAATCGCTTCGGTCTTGGCGTCCGTCCGACATCTAGGCCGAGGGCGCTTCGCGCCATGGAGGATCGCCGTGGCGGGCGTCGGGTTCCGTTTCGTCACATTGGGTGGGAATGCGGGAAGGCCTACCAGAGTCGCACTGTGATATTCCAACGAGTTTGAATAGTTGACTTGGAAGTTTCACGCACAGCCACAAAGAGCTGGCCCCGCTGGAATTTGTGTAATAGTTTTGGTCCGTGACGCGAGCACGAATGACCTCGAGCGCTCCGACCGACGAGCGCACGCAGGAGCTCGCCGGCGCGCTGCACGAAGTTTCGAACGCGCTCACCGTCGTCTTGGGATGGCTCGACGTCGTTCGTGACAAGCTGCCCGCGGGCCCCGATCGCGAAGCGTTGGATGTTGCCCGCACCCATGCGCGCCTTGGCTACAGCGTCGCACGCCAGGCGATCGGCGCCGACGTGCCCGAGTCTTCCTCCGGGCAGAGCAGCGCGTACTCGGTCGCGCGCAGCGCCATCACCGGCGTCACGCCCGAAGCGCAGCGTCGCGGTGTCTCGCTCGCGTTGCCGTCGGAGGCCGACGCCCACGCGCGCGTCGGCAACGTCGGCGCCGTGTTGCAGATCCTGACGAACGTGCTCCTCAACGCGGTCGCGTTCACGCCGCGGGGTCGCAGCGTCACGATGGAGATTCGGGACGAAGACTCGCACGTCGTCTTCACCATTCGCGACGAAGGTCCGGGCATCGCTCCGGAGCGCGTGAGCTCCCTCTTCAACGGTCCCGTGTCCACACGCCGTGGCGGTGCGGGCATCGGTCTCCGTCACTCGCACGCGCTCGCGGCCGCTCATGGCGGTCGCCTCGATGTCGTCGGCTCCGGTCCGGGCGCCTGCTTCGAGCTCTCGTGGCCGACCGTCGAGGCGCGCTCCGCGGCGCACCCCCATCAGCGCTTCTCGACCGCGAGCCTCTCGGGCACGCGCGTGCTCGTCGTCGAGGACGACGCCGCGGTTCGCTCCCTCATCGAGCTCGCGCTCGAGCCGCACGGGCTCACGACCATGCTCGTCGGCACCGCGACGGAGTTCGATCTCGCCCTCATCCGCGGCGAGTTCGACGTCGCCCTCGTCGACCTCTCGCCCCTCGGCCAGAACGCGCCCGAGGCCCTCGGTCGCCTGCGCGCGCGCTGTCCGAGCATCAACATCGTCCTCATCAGCGGCGTCGCCAGCGGCGTCCCTGCCGGCGTCGAGCACCTCATCGACGCCTGGGTGCGCAAGCCCTTCGAAATGGGCGAGGTCCTCTCCACCATGGCCCGCCTCATGGCCGCCCGAAACGGCCTGCAGAGCGCCACGGGTTGAGTTCTGGCCCCCCTGGTCGGGGAAGGTCTCTCGCGTTGTTCGGGCGTCTCCGCGCCCGTGGTGCTCACGTCGCGGGTCGGCGTGCCGCGCTGTTTGCAAGGGGATTCCGCGGGGCGGGCACCGGAGGGCACGCGGGAAGCGCCGCCGCTTCCGCGGCCGATCGCCCCAGGCGCCTGCTTCGTCTGTTCGGCCCGTGGCGTGCCGTTCCGGGCCGGGCTCCCCGTTTCGGCCCTGCCGTGGCGTTCCGGGCTTGCATCCCCCCGGGGCCGTGGGCTATGCATTCGCGCCCTCGGAACCCAACCACTTCCTCCGGCAAAGCATTGCATTCCCTCGCGAAGGTGGCGGAATTGGCAGACGCACTAGCTTGAGGTGCTAGCGGGGTAACTCCCGTGGGGGTTCAAGTCCCCCCCTTCGCACGAAGACAACGCGCTCGCGACGTTCCCAACCCCGGTGAGCCCTCGCTCTCGGCAGGGTTGGGAACAGACCCGCGCAACCCGTCGGGCCAGCCACTGCCAAGAATCGATCGGCAGCCCGGCGCCTCGAACCGCAGCAGTCGCTCGGGTTCGGCGTTCGTGCCCGACGACGAGACGCCGAACCCGCAGAGCGTCCTGTGCGAGGGCAGGTGGCGGAGGGCCTTCGGCGCGCGCTCCGATGTCGGCGGTTCGCTTCACGTCGAGGAACGGGCTCGCGCCCTGCGCTGCGCGAGGGGCAAGTGGCGGAGGGTGTTCGGCGCGCGATGTCGGCGGTTCGCTTCACGTCGAGGAGCGGGCTCGCGCCCTGCGCTGCGCGAGGGGCAAGTGGCGGAGGGTGTTCGGCGCGCGATGTCGGCGGTTCGCTCCACGTCGCGGAACGGGTTCGCGCCCTGCGCGAGGGGCAGGTGGCGGAGGGGCTTCAGGGCCTTCGGCGCGGGCCCCCCGATGTCAGCGGTTGGCTTCACGTTGCGAACGGTTGGCTTGATGTCGCGGAACGAGGACTCGACCAGCCAACGTGGCGCAGGAGTTCTTCCGTGAGGTCGTCGCACGAGCGCGAGCGGTCGGACTCATGAGCTCCGAGCACTTCACGGTGGACGGAACGCCGATCGAAGCTTGCGCCTCTTTGAAGAGCTTTCAGGCCAAAGAGGAGGCTCGGAAGGAGCGCAACCGGCGGAAGCGCTCGCGGAAAAATGGCCGAGGCAAACCCAAAGGGGGGCGGGTCGAACTCTCTTCGGATTGATCTGGCGATGGAGGCGACTGTCCGCGCGGCCATCAGGAGTACGTTGTTCAACAGCCTGCTAGTGCACCGCAAGTCAGATGCGAGCAACCATCCCGGAAGGCGATTGCAGCACGATTGATGCTGAGCCAGGCCTCGCGAAATTGACCGCATTTCATATGCGGTGCACTAGGAAGCCCGAAATCTAGGGTTAGGATGGTGAGCGTCGAGACTCTCTGGATGAGCCCTACTCGGGACGGACTCGTGGCGCATATCGAGCCGGGGTTGGAGATCTTGTTCGGCCCGCCCCACGAAAGTCCGATGAGCAGGACATGGTCTTCGCGCAAGCAGCCGCTCCTCGCTCCGCGTGTTGCCGTGCCGCCTTTCCCAGAAAGCATTCGCGCCGCCTCGGGACGCGGCCGCCTCGAGGGCGCCGCCTCCGTGATGGGCAGCATGGAGCCGTGCGAATAGGTTCAGTCGCGCGACAGAGGACTTCGGGCGCGCAGAAGATCCCCTTCGAGTTCCTTCCCGACTTCTTCGAAGAAGGATCCAGGGCGAGCTTCGCCCTCCGACGCCGTCGTGCGAACGTTGCGCACTTCGAGTCAGACACGGGCCAACGAGCTCGAATATTCTTCTTGACGGGTTTTCGTGAGCGGGTGACCCGCGAGGTGCGGGTGTGCTCGAAAATGTGCTCTGTCCGACGCTGGGCGGCGCGCTGGCGCGTCTTTGGAGCCAAAACGGCTCGCGCGCCGAGCCGAGCGCCGAAAGCGGGTTTGCGCGGCACGCAGCGGGGTCGCGAAACCCGGGTGTATGCTTCGCTCATGCAAGCGGGTATTGGGGGCGATAGCCAGATAGAGTGGGTCCTGGCACACGAAGCGCTCGAGCGGCTCGCACACGAACGCGCCGAGCTCGATGCTCGCGAGGGCCTGGCGCTGCTCCGGGCGCTTCGCGCTGGGGTGCACCGACACCTCGGGTACGCATCGTTCCCGCAGTACGTCGAAGCGCTGTTCGGCTACAGTCCCCGAACCACTGACGACAAGCTCCGCACGGCAATCGCCCTCGAAAGCCTCCCCGAGCTCCGCGGTGCGCTCGGTGGCGGTTCCCTTTGCTGGTCTGCCGTGCGCGAGCTCGCGCGCGTGGCGACACCTGCCACCGAGCGTGCGTGGCTCGAAGCCGCGCGGGCAAGACCGTTCGCCAGATCGAGCAGCTCGTCTCGGGTAAGGAGCGAGGGGCTCAGCCCTCCGATTCCGGCAAAGCCGAGGCTCGACGTCACATCTTGCGCTTCGACGTGAGCGCGCAAACGTACGCAACCTTTCGAGAAGCCGCGGCCGTGATTCGGCGCCGCTCGACCGAGCCGATGAACGACGACGCGCTTCTTCTTCAGGTGGCGCGTGAAGTCTTGCAGGGACCTTCCGAGGCAGGGCGCTCGTCGTACCAGGTGTCCGTCACCGTGTGCGAACGATGTCAGCGGGGAGTCCAGCACGGCGCAGGGGCGGACGTGGAGCTTCCTCCCGAGGTCGTCGCAATGCTCGCGTGCGACTCGCAGCTCACTGGAAGTGTCGCCACGAACGCTCCTGTCGCGGAGGAGTTCGACGACTCCACCGATCACGACGGGTTGCTCGCCGATGCTGATTCCGGTTCCGTGCCCGAACGGAAGCCATCGCGGAATAAGGACGCTGGCGATTCCCACGAGTTGGTGCTCGTCCGCGCTGACGCCGAGGAGCTCGGCAAAGCGAGCGCCGACTCCCGGTCGCCGCACACCGACGAGCCGTCCGTCGAATGGCAGCCGCGGACCAACGAACGGCAGCCGCCCCATCGGCCGCCGCTCATCTCACGAATCGCAATTGCCGACTCGACTGGCTCCGACCACGACCCGCAGCCCACCCAAGTGGAGCGTCGCGATGCGCATACGGCGTCGGAGCCCTCGGTAGTGGCGACGCCCTCTCAGAAGCCAAGGCGCGCAGCCGTCAGACGGCAACCCACTCACGAACTGCAGGCGACCCACGTGGAGCATCTCGATGCGCATACGGAGTCGGAGCCCTCGGTAGTGACGACGTGCCCGCCGAAGCCCACCCAACCCGGGCAGCCCTCGACCAGACGGCAACCCACTCGTGACCGGCCGCCCACCCAAGTGGAGCGCCGTTCTCGTCCGGCATCGCCCTCCGCGATCGCAGCGACGATGCGCCCGCCAAGGGCAACGCAAACCATTCCCCCTGCGGTACGCCGTCACGTTCTTCACCGCGACCGCGGGCGCTGTGTCGTGCCGGGCTGCACTCACGGAACCTACCTCGATGTGCATCATCTGTGCGCGCGGGCGGAGGGCGGGACGCACGAGCCGGACAACCTCGTCACCTTGTGCGCCGGTCACCATACCGCCCTGCACGCGGGTCAGCTGTCGATCGAGGGGCGCCCATCGACAACGCTTCGATTTCTGCGTGCTGACGGGACCCGGTATACCGAGGCGCCCTCGGCGCGCGCGGTGGCGGTGGGTAAGCAAGTAGTGGGGGCCCTGCGCGGCCTCGGGTTCTCCGAGCGAGATTCGAGAACCGCCGTCGCGCGCGTGCTCGAAGCAGCCGAGACGCGCTGCTCCGCGGCGCTGCTCCGCGCTGCGCTCGCGGTGCTGGGCGCGTCGCTCAGCTGAAGCTCGCCGGTGTCCGTTCGCGATGGCTACGGTCGTCTCCAGGTTTCGCATCGAGCTCGAGCGTCCGTGCGACGAGGTCGTGACGGAGGCGAAGGGCGAAGGCGGGGATGTCGGAGCTCCAGATCGTCCCTTCGGCCCGAAGGTGTTCTTCGATCTGCCGGGGTCGCGCTTCGACGGTTACGAGGGGCACGGGCGAAGAGGGCTGCGCGGACATCAACGAGTGCGACGAGCCGGACACGGGTCCGCCAGCACGGCGGCGCCCCGCGCGACGACCCCTTCATGAACCAGCAGGCGCGAAAGCGCCGACCGCACGCCGCTTCGTCTTCGTCGTACCGAAAGCCGCGAGCGCGAGGGCAGAAGCGCTTCGAAGGTCGGTCCGAGCTTGGTTCGGCGTTCGAGCTCCGTGCGCCGATAGAGGGCCGACCGCACGCCGTCGTACCGGGAGTCGCGAGCGCGAGGACGGAAACGCTCCGAAGGCCAGTCCGAGCTTGGTTCGGCGTTCGAGCTCCGTACGCCGGTAGAGGGCCGACCGCACGCCGTCGTACCGGGAGTCGCGAGCGCGAGGACGGAAAC
>CAYYWA010000355.1:0-5952 GCA_964475255.1 uncultured Sorangium sp. | reverse complement strand
AAGCGGTCGTGTGGCTCGACGACGACTCCCCGGAGTCGCTCGCTGCCGTCCTCACCGCGGCAGGCGCCGACCTCGCGGGATTTCAGCTCGCCGCCGCGACGGGGATCTCCGCGGATGGCCGCGTGATCGTGGGCTACGGCCAGCGCGGGGTCCGCATCGAGGCGTTCATCGCGCGTTTGCCGTAGCGTGCGCCGCGCGCGGGCTCGACTCGGCCTCGGTGCTCACTTCGAGGTCGGGCGTCGTCCGTAAGCGGGTGACGGGCGGCGGCGCGCGCTCGATCAGCGTGCCGTCGTCGTCGTAGCGCGCGAGCTCGTGGGCCACTTTGCGGAGCAGCGCCTGCCGCTCGTGGAACGGCTGAAAGCTCGACTTGAACCCCGCCAGGATCATCGTGCGGATGTCGGCGAAGGGAACGCCCATCTCGCTGTGGACGAGGTAGAGCTCTTTCGACACGGACGTGTCGGTGATCAGCCGGTTGTCGGTGTTCACGGTCACGCGGAGCCCGAGATCGAAGTAGAGCTTGAGCGGATGGCTCGCGAGATCTCGCACGGCGCCCGTTTGCACGTTGCTCGACGGGCAGCACTCGAGCGGGATCCTGTGGTCGTTCACGTAGTGGAGCAGGTCGCCATTTTCGCGCAGCCTGCAGCCGTGCCCGATTCGGTGCGCGCCGCATACGTGAATGGCCTGGGCGATCGACTCGGGGCCGTACGCCTCGCCCGCGTGGATCGTGCAGTTGATGTTGTTGTCGCGCACGAGCTGGAACGCGGCGCGGTGATGCTTCGCCGGGAACTCGGCCTCTGCGCCCGCCAGGTCGAAGCCCACGACGCCGCGACCCTTGTACGCCACCGCGAGCTCCGCCATCTCGTACGAGGACTCGGGGGAGATGTTCCGGATCCCGCAGATGATGACGTTGGCTTTGATGCCGTAGGTCTCGCGAGCGCGCCGGAGCCCCTGGAGCACGGCCTCGACGACGCGCGTCAGCTTCAGGCCGAGCCGCGTGTGGAGCATGGGCGCGTAGCGCACTTCCATGTAGCGGACGTTCTCGGCGTGCGCGTCCTCGGCGAGCTCGAACGCGATGCGCTCGAGCGCCTCCTCGGTCTGCATGACGCGCAGGGTGATGTCGAACCCGCGCAGGTACTCCGTCAGCGAGCCGAACTCACGGCCGCAGCCGATCGCCGCGCGGAGGCCATCGACGTCGTCTGCGGGCAGCTCGACCTTCTCCCGGCGCGCGATGTCCAGGATCGTCTCCAGGCGGAGCGACCCATCGAGGTGAACGTGCAGATCGGTCTTCGGGAGCGCCCTGAAGACCTCGAACGGGACGCGCGGCCCCGGCACCTTCGCCGCGCGCAAGGCTTCATGATGGGACATGGGAAAGCCTAGCACGTCAGGCTGCTTCTGCCGCGCGACGCCGCTCCCGTTCGGGTGAGCTCGGCCGGAGCCCCGAGCGCACGAGCGCCGACACGACGAGAGCAAAGAAGGTGACGTATGCCCACGCGGGCACGCCGCGCTCGCTCTCGCCCGATGCAGCCGCTGCGAGCGCGTCGCGGAACACCTCGTCGCTTTGAGCGCCGATGATCGGCTGATCCCCCACGTAGGTGGTGGGGAGCCCTCGGAAGCCGATGTCGCGAAGAATGCGACCTTCTCGTTCGAGGCGCGCCTGGGTCTCGGGGGCTTCGAGGCAACGCTCGAACTCGCCGCCGTCGATGCCGAGCTCCACGGCTTTGCGCGTGATGTTCGCCGTCGACAGATCGACGGTCGAGAACATGAAATCCGCGAGCGCGTCTGCCTGCCCGCTCTTCTCGGCGCAGATCGCGGCGAGCGCCGCGCCGCGTGCTTGTGGATGACTGCGCAGCGGCATGTTGAGCCGCACGAAGTGCACGCGCGCCCCATACGGCTCGAGCAACGCCTTGAGCCGACCGTGGAGGCGTCGACAGTGCGGACACTGGAAATCCGCGAACTCGATGACGTTGATTTTCCCGGAGCGGTAGTAGCTCCGGAGCTCGGACGGCGCTTCTGGCGTGGGCTTCATCGCCGGCCAGAGCGCGGGCGCCACGAGGGCCAACACACCGAGGGCCGCCCACGACCAGGTGGCGAGCGGCTCGCGGTCGCTCGGGGACGGAGGCGTTCGAAGCCAGAGCGCGCCGCCCACCGCGGCGCCGACGGCCGCGGTATCGGTGACGACACAGAGCCAGCAGAACTGGCCGACCACGAAGGTTTGCACCGCGAGCAGGGCGAGCGCGATCACGCCGCCCCCGATCGCGAGCCAGGCCGCCCACGAAGCTCTCCGCGTGAGGGAGAGGACGAACACCGTCGCAAGCCCGATCAGACCGACGTCCGGCAGGGACAGGCCGAGCCCGAAGAGGTGGGCCAGATCCGTCCGCTGGAGGGCTCCGCACCCGGACTCCGCCCCACAAAACGACGGGTCGAGGCTGCGGTACTCGACGGCGAGGGCCGCACTGGCGGAGAGCCCCAGCAAGGTGAGGATTCGGAGCGCGAGCAGAGCGTGGGCGCGCGTCACGGCAAGAGAGCCCTATACGTCGACTGGCAGGCATAGGCCAGCAGTCCGGCACGGCGGGGACAAAGGTTCGAGCCTCTCCGTGGCGCCCGGGTTATAGCCGCGCGTCATGGCGAGCTCCTTACCGCGGCAGGACAAAGTCGTACGCTGCCTCGAGCAAGCCGGGCGGCCGCTCGCGCTCCGCGAGCTCTCTCAGCGCCTCGAGACGCTACCGGGCCCCGCGCTCACTGCGATGCTGGAAACGCTCGTGGAGCGGGGCATCGTGCAGAAGCTCGGCCGCCATCGCTACGCGCTCCCCCGCAAGCGCGGAGGCGGGGAGCGCCTCGAAGGCAAGTTGAACATGAACCCCCGCGGGTTCGGGTTCGTCGCCGGGCCCGCTCGCGGCGAGGACGTGTACCTCGCTCCGGAGGCGATCGGCGCGGCGCTCCACGGCGACCGCGTCGAGGTGGAAATCACGAGCCGCTCTCCGCGGGGTGCGGAGGGGCGCATCGTGCGCATCGTCGAGCGCCGCAGCCCGCGCATCGCGGGGCTTTTGCGTCGGCGTGGGCGGAGCGCGTGGCTCGAGCCGGACGACTCGCGGATTCGCGGCCCGATCGTGCTGACTGGCGGGGCGCGCATCGGGAAAGACGGCGAAGCCGCCGTCGCCAGCATCACGCGGTTTCCGGATTTTCCCGACGAGCACGCCGAAGCCGAGCTCGTGGACGTGCTGGGCACGCCCGGCGATCCGAACGTCGAGGTCGCCAAGATCCTCGTTCGGGAAGGCGTCGAAGAGCAGCACCCCGAGGGCGCGGTGCGCGAGGCCGAAACGCTCGCGGCGCGGCTGCTCCGCTCGATTCCCGACGGGCGGCGCGACCTGCGCGACGTTCCTCTGCCCACGATCGATCCCGACGACGCGCGCGACCACGACGACGCGGTCTGGGTGGAACGCACCGCGCACGGCTATCGGGCGTACGTCGCCATCGCCGACGTGAGCGAGTACGTGGAAGAGGGCTCCGCGCTCGACGCCGAGGCGCGCGCGCGCGGTTGCACCATCTACTTGCCCGATCGGGCCATCCCTATGCTCCCGACGGCGCTCGCCGCCGATCTCTGCTCGCTCTTGCCGGAGAAGGAGCGGCTCTGCTTGTGCGTCATCGCGGAGCTCGACGCGTCCGCGACGGTGACGCGCTTCGAGATCGTCGAAGGCGTGATGCGTTCGCAGGCCATGCTCACCTACGGCGGCGTGGCGCGGGCGCTCGGGTTCAGCGAGCTGCCGCCGCGGAGCGCCCAGGCCGAGGCGATGAAGCGGGATCTGCGCGTCATCGACGAGCTCGCCCGCAAGCTGCGGCGCGCACGCCTCGCGCGCGGCGCGCTCGATCTCGACTTGCCGGAGCCCAAGCTCGAGCTCGACCCGCGCACGGGCGCGCCCCTCGACGTGAAGCGGAGAACGCAGGACCCCGGGGTCCGGCGCGCGTACTCGATGATCGAGGAGCTGATGCTGCTCGCGAACGAGCTCGTGGCGCGCTTCCTCATCGAGAAGAAGAGCCCGGCCGTGTATCGGGTGCACGCCCCGCCGGACGAGGAGAAGCTCGAACGCTTCGGAAAGGCGGCGGAGAAGCTCGGGATCGCCGTCGATCTCGAGGCGTTCCAGGAGCCGGGATCGATCTCGCGCTGGCTCGCGCGCATCCAGAAGCACCCGCGCCGCGCCGTGCTCGAGATGCTGCTGCTCCGGTCGCTCAAGCAAGCCACCTACGAAACCACGAACATCGGGCATTTCGGGCTCGCGGCGCCGTCGTACGTGCACTTCACGTCGCCGATTCGCCGCTATCCGGATCTGTTGGTGCATCGGCTCGTCAAACACATTCTGCGCGGCAACAAGCCGAAGGCTTCCCCTGCCTCGCTGGAGGCGCTCGGTGAGTCGGCACGGCACTCGAGCGAGCGGGAGCGGGCCGCGATGGAAATAGAGCGCGAGGTGGTCGATCTGTATCGCGCGCTCTTGATGCGGGATCGTATCGGCGACGTGGCCGAGGGCACCGTGACGGGGTTGGTCGGAAGCGGCGTGTTCGTGGCGCTCGACGACCCGTTCGTGGAGGTGCTCGTCCGCTTCGAGGCGATGGGGGCGGACCGCTACGAGATGACGGAAGACGAGCTCTCCGTCGTGGGTGCCCGTTCGGGCGACACCATTGCTCTCGGGGACCGGATGGTCGTCACCATCGAAGACGTCGCCGTGCTGCGAAGGACGGTCTACGCCGCGCGGGTCGTGCCCGAAGGCGCTCTCGGTCGCGCGCGCAAGGGCTCGCGAGCCCTCGCGCGGCCCCGGGTGCGCAAGGTCGAGCCGGTGGCGGGGAAAAGCCGCGCCGGCGGACGCCGCCGCAAGACCGGCCCCGGAGGGCAGCGCACGGAGGTGCGAGAGCGCCGCGAGCGGGGTGAGCGCGGCGGGCGCCGTCGTCGGCGCTGACCCGACCGAGAACCTTTTGGGCTCAGAAGCGGTATCGGCGAATTTTCGAGTGTGTGCGGCTGTCGGCCCGTGCGGATTGCCCAGATCCGACATGCGTGCTACACGCGTCAGCACTCACGTGTTTCTTCACCGAGCGGAGGACGCCGGCCATCGAGCGCGTGGAATGAAGACGGCTGGACGCCATTCGATGTCTACGAGTGCTCGACGCTATTTGATTCTGGCCGGAGCTCTGCTCGCGAGTCCCGGCTGCGGCCCCACCACCAACAACGACGTGATCCTTCCCGGAGCATCGTCGGGAGGGAGCTTCGGTTTGGGTGGGAACACGGGCGTGAGCGGCGGTGGGCCGGCGCCGATCGCCGTGGGCGGCAGCGTCAACGCGGGCGGCGGAAGCGGTGGCGGCGAGTGCACGCCGCGCGTGATCGGACGCTTGCGCGATTTCAAGGACTCGCATCCCGATTTCGAGCGAGCCATCGCGACCGAGAAGGGCATCGTCGCGGAGATCTTGGGGTCCGATCGAAAGCCGGTCTTCGCGGGGCGGACGGATCTCAGAACGGTGGAATCCGCGGAGACCTTCGACCAGTGGTACCGCGACGTTCCCGACGTGAACGTCGCCGAGGACTACACGGTCAACTTCCAGTACGGTGCCAACGGGACGGCCGTCTTCGACAGCAGGGCGTTTTTTCCGCTCGACAACAAGGGTTTCGGCAACGAGAACCGGAACCACAACTTCCACTTCACGTTCGAGCTTCACATGGAGTTCGAATACCGGGGCGGCGAGACGTTCACGTTCCGGGGTGACGACGACCTGTTCGTCTTCGTGAACGATCGGCTCGCCATCGATCTCGGCGGTGTGCACGGCGCGCAGGAGCAGGAGCTCGACCTCGACGCCGAAGCCGCGCGTCTCGGCATCACGCCGGGCAACACCTACCCGCTCGACTTCTTCCACGCCGAACGGCACACGAGCGAAAGCAACTTCCGCGTCGAAAGCACCCTGCGCTTCACGAAC
>CAYYWA010000354.1:0-5982 GCA_964475255.1 uncultured Sorangium sp. | reverse complement strand
CCCCTACGAAACGAGGCTAGAACGCCGATCGGTCAAACCGATCGGCGTTCTAGGACGTCTTGCGAAGGCCGTAGTCGTCGATGAGCTCTTCGAGGGCCTCGTCGAACGACACGCGCGGGGCCCAGCCGATTTCGGCTTGGATCTTGGAGACGCTCGCGAGCAGCAGCTCGCGGTCGACGGGGCGCACCCGATCCGCGTCCACTCGCGCCTCGATGGGACGACCGAGCTTCGCACGCAAAACCTCGACGAGGTCCGCGACGGAGTGGGCCTTGCCCGAGCCGACGTTGTAGACGGAACAGCCGCGCGCCTTTTCTGCGATGGCCACGATGGCGCTCGCGATGTCGCGCGTGTGAATGTAGTCCCTTCGAGGGCTCATGTTCCCGAGCGGGATCACGTCCGAGCGCTTCAGCGACTCGAAGATGTGCGGGACGACGTGCGGGTTCGTCTCGCGCGGCCCAATCGCGTTGAAAATGCGGAGCGACGCGATCGACACCCCGCTCTGCTCGTAAAACGCGCGGGCGAGCCGCTCACACTCGAGCTTCGATTCGCCATAGACCTCACAGGGTCCGAGCGGGGAGGTCTCTTCCTGGCAGGCCTCGGCGATCGGCGCGTAGACGGCCGCGCTCGACGCGATCGCGACGCCTCGAAGCTCGCGTGAGGCGCGGCACGCGTCGAGCACGTGCTGCGTCCCGTCCACGTTGATCGCGCGCGTCTCGTCGGGACGCGCGATGCAGTCGGGGATGTAGTGCAGGGCCGCGAGGTGCACGACGTAGTGTGGCTGTACCCGAGCGACGAAATCCCGAACGCGAGCGGCGTCCCGGATGTCTCCCTCGAACACGGTCGCGCGGGGGCCATCCGGCACGTACTCCCGGCGCCCGCGCGCGAAGTTGTCGTACACGAAGAGCTCGTGACCGGCCTCCAACAGAGCGCGGCAGAGCTCCGAGCCGATGAACCCCGCTCCGCCGCTGACCAGAAACTTCAAGGTGCCCTCCTCGCGAGCACGTCTTGGTAGACGCGAAAATAGCCTTCCGCCATGGCCTGCAGCGAGTACCGCTCTTCGGCCGCGCGCCGCGTCGCTCGCCGCATCTCGTCGAACCGGGAGCGCTGCGCGATCGCGCGGCGCAGGACGGCAATGACGTCATCGACGCTCTCGGGATTCGGCACCAAAAACCCCGTCTCGCCGTCCGTGACCGGCTCACGGACGCCGGGCAAATCCGACACGATGCACGGCACGCCGGAGGCCATGGCCTCGAGCGTGGCCACCGAGAGCCCTTCGCGAACCGAGAGCTGGACGAAGAAGTCCGCCTCCGCGAGCAACTCCCGCTTGCGGTCCTCGTCCACGAACCCGAGGTACTGGCAGGCGCGGCTGGACGCGGCGAGTCGCTCGACCTCGCCCTCGGAAGGCCCCGTTCCGGCGATCAGCAGCCGTAGCGGCGGCTGATCCTGCTCGCGAGCCAACGCTTCCACCGCCGCGATCAAAATCGGAATGTTCTTTCGCGGCACGATGCGCGAAATCGAGACGAGGGTGAGCGCCTCCGAGGGCTGCCTCTCGGCGGGTCGAAACAGATCGGTGTCGATGCCGTTCACGATCGTGACGGCGTGGACGCCGAAGTCGGTCTCGAGGTGCGCTGCCAGATCGTGGCTGACGCTGACGACCGCGTCGGCCCGCTTCAGCACGGCCCGCGTGAGCGGAGAGAGCGCCCGCGGCAGCTCGTAGATGTCCGCGTTGCCGTGCACGGTCACGACGACGGGGCGATCGGCGAGCTTTCGCAGCGCGAGCACGCTCAGACCGAGCGGCAACGGAAAGTGCACGTGGATCAGGTCCGCCTCGCGCGCCAGCCGGTGCAAGGGACGCAAGGAGCCGAGGACGTCGAACACGGCGACGCAGGCCTTCGCGGGGAACGGAACGTGCTGGTTTCCCGTCGCGTAGTCCTTCCAGCGCAAGGGCGCCGGGTTCGGATACCGAAAGACCCGAAGATCGGGGTAACGCTCGAAGCGCGGGCTGCCCGCGTAGCCGCGGGTGAGCACCACGTCGTCCACGCGCGCCCTGAGCCCGGCGGCCGTCGCCGCGAGGACCATCTGTGCGCCGCCCTGTCGCGGCCAGAACGTCGGGATCAACGACAACACCCGGATCGCCGACGTCGCCCCGTTCTCGTGCACCGCCATTCCGTTCATGCCTGCTCCGCCGTCTTCAGGAGGTCGGGCGTCCTCTGCAGCGTCGCCCGAACGCTCTCCAGCCCGGCACGGGCCAGGCTCCTGAGGTTTTCGAGCTCGTGTCTTCGAAGCAAGTCCTGCAAACCATGCATCTTGTGAGGCTCGTGATTGATGAGCACCTCGGCCGGCTTCTCGAGCGCAGCGGCGCAAATGGCGGGATGATATCGATCCGAAATCACGCCGGTCGAGCCGGCGACGAGCGCGACCAACTCGGCGACCGAGCGGCAAGCAACGTCTGGCACCCCGAGCCGACGGCCGAGCTCTCGGAGAAACCTCTCGTCGCGCCGCGCGTCGCTCGTGGCCAAAACCAACCGCTCGCCAGGGGCGAGGGTGGCGCGCAGCGAGCCACACCGGAGCTCCCCGCGCTCGAAGCTGATGTCGCGCGGCCGGAGGTTGTTGGAGCGCAAGAACAGCAACCGGTACTGCCCCGAGAACGGCGACGCACGCCCCGCGTCCAGACGGTCACGGTACGGATAGAGGAACGCGAGGTCCGCGGAGAGCACCGAATCGACCCCGTGCCGAGCGAGGTAGTCGTGCGTCCGGCTCTCGCGCGCAACGCACAAAGTAGCCCCGCGAATGACGTCGAGCGCCTCGGGAGGCACCGGACCGATCGAGTGGCTCGAGAGCACGAACGGCATTCCCAGGTCCGCGGCGACGCCAATGTCGCAGAGCGCGCTCGGCAACCGCAAATCGTAGGCGGCGAGGAAGGGCCCGGGGGCGCTGACGATCACGTCGTACTTGGAGAACAGCGCTCTGCGCCATCGCCGCCACCCGGGCTCGAGCGCGAGGCGGCGCGCGACCGATGGCGCGTAGCGCCAGTACCACACGAACGGTTCCGGAACGTGACGGTCGGCGAGCGCGAGGAGCTCATCGGTACCCGGGCCCGGCTGAGCGGGAAAGCCAGCGAGATCGAGCGTCGTCGGGTCGAGCTCGCGGAGCGCTCGCATCAGCACCGACGCCTGAAGCACGTCGCCCAAATTGCCTTTGAGCCATGTGTGCACGACCAGGATCTTCATGAGCGAACGCTAAGGGAAGCCCGAGGGCCTGACATACCGCATCCGAGAGTGCCTGCCAGGCGACGAGCAGGCATCCCTGATCGCGCATCGCTCGGGCGGCTCCCGCGGACCTGAGCCGAGTTTTAGCGCCTTACCGCCTCCTCTCGGTTCTGTAAAGCCCGCCGCGCGCCGCGTCCGGCGGCTCCGAGGCGCGCGCTTCAGCGCCGGAGCAAGAGTATGCTGCGGCTCCCTCATGGGCATCGCTGCAACTCGGACCCCTCGCGCCGACGGTCGGCGCGATCCCGCCCCGTTCGCTCGGGCGCCATGAGCGGCAGGAGCCATCTGGAAGGCGGCGACACGGAGCGTCCCCGCGCGTGGCTCTCGCGCCTCCGGAGACCGCTCGCGGCGGTTCTCGGCGTTGGCTGCGTCGTCTACCTCGGCCGCCTGCTGTGGCTCCGGAGAGAGGCGGTCGTCCAGGCCCTCGACCTCGATGCCGGCACGCTCGCGCTCCTGCTCCTCCTGGTGTTCGCTTCGCACCTGCAGCGCGCCTTCGAGTTCGACTACATGTTGAAGCGACTCGGAGTCCGGGAGCCATTTCGCGAGGGTTTCCTGGTGACGGGGGCGGCGCAGCTCCTGAACTACCTCCCCTTCAGCGCCGGCTCCGTCGCGCGCGCCATCACGCTCCGACGCAAGCACTCCCTTCCGTATTCCTTCTATCTGTCGGCGTTGCTCGTCGCGACCATCGTCCACGCCGCGGTCGCGGCACTCGCCGGCCTCGTCTCGACCTTGGCTCTGTCGGAAGGGGCCCGCGTGCTCCCGCTCGTCTTGCTGTTCGCCGCGACCGTTCTCGGCGGAGGCCTCGTGGTGTGCTTCCCGCGCGCGTGGGCACCGGGGGGACGGAGCCGCGTCGAGCACCGCATCCGGGACATCGTCGAAGCCGCCGCGCTGATCCGCCATCACGGGGCGGGGCTCGCGGTGCTCGCGACGACGGCGTTCGGGAAAATGCTCCTGAACTGCCTCCGGATGGGGGTCTGCTTCCGCGCGCTCGGCGTCGAGCTCTCCGCCTTCGAGCTGGTGCTCCTGGGCTCGACGGCCGTGCTCACGTCGCTCGTGAACCTGGCGCCGGGCAACATCGGTCTGCGCGAGCTCTTGCTCGGCGGGCTCTGGGGCATCATCGGCGGCTCGCCCGCCGTCGGTATGGCCGCGGCGACGTTGGATCGCGCCGTCCTGCTCGTTTACACGGTCATCGCGGGCGTCCCGGGCAGCGGCCAGGGGCGCCGCGCGCGCGCCGCCACGAGCGAGCCCGGGCGCGCGGAGCCGGCGAAAGCCGCCTCCGACGTTTCCTCCTGAGCTCGGCCTAGATTTCGGGCTGACGCCGGAGGGGCGGGTCGAAGGCGGCGGAAAGACGCGAGGGCTCGGCCTTCCCCGACGGGGACGCCCGAAATCTAGGCTCAGGCGAGGGCCGCGAGCACCTCGTCCGCCACGGCCTCTCCGATGGAGAGCGACGAGGTGGCTGCCGGAGACGGTGCGTTGCAGACGTGGAGCTGCCGCGGCGGCCTGCGAAAGTGAAAGTCGTCGAGCAACCGGCCATCTCGATCACACGCCTGGGCCCGCACCCCTGCCCCGGCGGGCTCCAGGTCCTCCCCCTTCACCTCGGGCACGAGCTTCTGGAGCGCCGCGACGAAGCGCTGCTTGTGCCAGGAACGCGCGAGCTCCGCGAAGCCTTCGCGCCAGTGTCGAGACGCCATCCGAGCGAACCCCGGCCAGGTGAGGGTTTCCCAGGCGTCGAAGAGGTCGATGTCGGTGCGCGCGTAGCCCTCGCGCTTCAGCGCGAGCACGGCGTTCGGTCCCGCGTCGATCTCTCCCCAAGCCGTGCGGGTAAAGTGAACGCCCAGAAACGGAAACTCCGGATTGGGCACCGGGTAGATCAGGTTGCGGACGAGACCCCGCGCGTGCGCCTTGAGCTTGTAGTACTCGCCCCGAAACGGAAGGATGCGCACGGGCAGCTCCGGCTCCGACAGCCGCGCCAGTCGGTCGCTGTGCAGGCCCGCGCAGCCGACCAGGAAGCGCCCGACGTGCGCGCTCCCTTCGCTGACCACCTCGACCCCCGCGGTCGTGACGCGAATCGCCTCGACGCACCTGCCGAACAGCACGGTGCCGCCCCGCGACACGACGCGATCGTGCAGCGCCTTCAGAACGTTTCGGTAGTCGACGATCCCCGCCTGAGGAACGAAGAGCGCCTCGCAGCCCGCGACGTGCGGCTCGATCTCGCGGATCGCATCGAGGTGCCTGAGCCGGCGAACGCCGACCAGGCCGTTTGCCTGGGCGCGCTCCTCCAGCACGGCGAGGCGCGCCACGTCCGCGGGTTCCGTCGCGACGATGAGTTTGCCGCAAATCTCGTGGGGAATCTCCGCTTCCTCCAGGAAGCGAAGCATCAGCCCGTAGCCCCGGACGCAGTTCCGCGCTTTCGAGCTCCCGGGCCGGTAGTAGATGCCCGAGTGCAGCACTCCGCTGTTGTGGCCGGACTGGTGTCGCCCGAGCTCGCTCTCCTTCTCGAGCACCAAAACGCGCAGCCCGGGGCTCCGCGTGAGCACACGATACGCGGTCGCGAGGCCGAGGATTCCGGCTCCGATGATGATGACGTCGCTCCGCGTCGCGTCCACGCGCGGCCACGTTAGCCCAGGTTGGGGACCGATGCGGGACGGCAGCGTCGAAGCTCTGTCCCGGCCGGGCCGCGAGTGAACCCCGTCCATCGGTTCGGTTGGGCCCCGAA
>CAYYWA010000353.1:0-5986 GCA_964475255.1 uncultured Sorangium sp. | reverse complement strand
TCCACGCTCTGGAACGGCGACTGCGCCGTTCCACTCGTGAAGGGGGATTCCGGCTCCTCGGGCGACTCTTCCGCGTCATCCCCGAGGCCGGCCACCTCGGCGAGCGTCTTCCACTGCGTGCCACCCACCTCGATGACGAACGTCTTCCCGTGGATCAGGCCCTGCTCGAACGCCGCGTCCAGCTCCTCGAGTGTCATCAAGCGGACCTCTCGAGAGTCGAACTGCACGTACCAACGCTCGTCGTTCTCGTTCTCGTTGCTCGCCACGCAGGAACCTCCGAATGCGACTCCCCCACGTCGGGGTAGAAGCCCAGGCTAGCTCAGAACGACGAGGCACGCCGGAGGGAAAGCTTGGGAAACACTCATCAATTCGCAGTTATGCCGAATAAATTCACCGCTGCTGGGAGACCGGCCGAGCGCCGTTCCACCAGCAGTCACCGGAATGCAGTGCGACCGCATTCGCGAAAATCGGCACGAGCGTGGTAGGAGCGAGGCCATGCGATCGAAGTGGACGCTCGTCACGGGAGCTTCGGGCTTCATCGGCTCGACGCTCGTTCGCCGCCTCGTCGAGCGCGGCGAGAAGGTGAAGGCATTCGTTCGCCCCGGCTCGGATCTCACCGGCCTGATGGGGATCTCACCCGACCGCATGCAGCTCGCGTACGGCGACGTGATGGTGCGGGACACCGTCTATCGTGCGCTCGCGGGCTGTGATCGCCTCTACCACGTCGCGGCCGTGTTCAAGTTCACGAGCCGTCGTCCCGGCGAGATCGTTCAGCCCACGGTGGATGGAACGCGCGCCGTCTTCGAGGCCGTGAGCCAGCGAGACGTGGAGCGCATCGTGGTGACGAGCAGCGTGGCCGCGCTCGGCGTCACGAAGGGCGACGAGCCGATGAACGAGGAACATCCCTTCCGGCTCACCGACCCGGAGGTCTACATCCGTGCGAAGAGCGAGCAGCTCGCCGTCGTCGACGAGTACGTCGGGCGCGGCTTGCCGATCGTGACGGTGATGCCCGCGTCCGTCTTCGGCCCCGGCGATCGACGGCCCACCGCGAACGGACGCGCGCTCGTCGAGTACCTCAAGCTCGGGCCCGGGCGTCGGCTGCCCGTCACCGACGGCGGAATCTGCGTCGTCGACGTGGACGACGTCGTCGAGGGACACCGCCTCGCGATGGAGCGCGGGCGCACTGGCGAGCGCTACATCCTCGGCGGCGAAAACCTCACGTACCGACAGATTCTGTCGCTGCTGCACGAGCTCACCGGCCTCGCGGAGCCCGGAGGCACGCCGAGCCCCACCGTGTTGCGCCTCGTCGGGTGGGCGATGGAGCGCTTCTCCGACGACGAGCCGCTGCTCACGACGCGCATGGTTCGCGACTACGCGTGGGGCCGCATGTGGGTGACCAGCGCGAAGGCAGAGCGCGAGCTCGGCTACACGCACCGCCCCGCGCGCGAGACCCTGTCGCGCGCCATCCGCTGGTATCTGGCGAACGGATACGTGCCGCGTCCGCTCGCGAGCCGCGTGCGGCTCGAGCTGCGCCCCGTGTGACGGCGCGCTCCCGGCTCCTCGTCGCCGCGGTCGCCTCGGCGATCGCGGCAGTCCCCGCGGCTCTGCGCGTCGAGAGCGTCGCCGCGGCGTGGGTCGTTCTCGCCGGGGCGCAGGCGCTCGTGCTCGGCCCACTGCTCGCTGGCCTCGCGATCCGGCGCCCGCTCGGCGCGCCCGTGCTCGCCGTTTTGGCCGGCCTCGGTCTCTCCGCGCCGCTGCTCGCCGGGTTTGCGGCCTTGCTGAAAAGCGCAACCCACCATCGACCCCTGGGTGCGGTCACCTTCGCCCTCGCGGCGGCGTTCGGCGTGATCCTGACGAGCGGCGCGGTATTTCGCATCCTCATGGCACCGACCACCCCCGCGCGCGCCCGCGCCGTGCAGCGGGGCGTCCTCGCGCTCGCCGCGCTGGGCCCTGCGGCGGCGCTGATCCTCCTTCTCGTGCGGGGGGGAACGCGCCCAGTTGTGGAGGGGGCGCTCGCGCTCGGGATCGCGGCGCTCCTTCTCGTGCCACCGTGGCCCGAAGCGATTCGCCGGGCGTCCGAGCGCCTCGGTCTCCCGGTGTGGGCCGGCCTCGTCACGGTGGGCGTGCTCGTCGCCGTGGGTCTCGGCGGCGTTGCGGCTCGGGACGCATCACCCGTGTTGCTCGCACCCCTTGCCTGGCTCGTCCGCTAGGCGTGAGTAGCCCGAACGGGCGGGAGGCGAAAGCGCCCGAATCGGTCCATAGTTTGAGGCCATGCAGCCCTGGCGTGTGGCCCGCCGTGCGCTCCTCGCATTCCGACGCTTCGGGCTCGCGCTCTTCCTGTTCACCTTCGCGTTCGCGACGCCGAGCTCGGCCGCGCCCGAGCACGAGGCGCCCGCGAAGGTCCTCTCCGCCGGCGGCACCACTGCGCGGGTCGACGCCGCCGCCCCCGCCGACAGCGAGCCCGCGACACCCGGCGATGCCCCGCGCCTCGCAGGCCGGCGCGTCTCCATGCCGCCGCCGCCCCCCGGCTTCAACGTCTTCGACGGCGGTTGGATCCGCTTCTACTACCACCCCTCCGTGCGCGAGCGCATCCAGCCGCTCATCGAGGAGTCCACCGTCATTCGCAACGAGCGCAGCGAGCGCCTCGGGTTCCCCGCGCTCTCCGGCGGGCGCGGCGACGTCGCGCGCACCCCCGGAGAAATGGCCACCTTCGCGCCCTCCGAAGCGCCGTTCCCCGAGTACGCGTCCGGCGTCGCCTACTCCGACCTCGGCCTCGTCCTCCTCACGCTCGCCCCCGTTCACCCCAACGACAACCACGACCTCGTCCAGGTCTTCCGTCACGAGCTCGCCCACGTCGCCCTCCACGAGGCCGTCCGCGGCGCCCACGTCCCGCGCTGGTTCAACGAAGGCTTCGCCGTCCTCGCGTCGGGCGAGACCTCCTTCGACCGCCTCCAGGCTCTCTGGACCGCCACCGTCGCCGGCACCCTCCTCCCCCTCTCTCGCATCGAGCGCCAATTCCCCAGGCAAGAGAGCCGCGTCTCCGTCGCCTACGCCCAAGCCGTCGACGTCGTCCGCTTCCTAGTCCGCGATCGCGAGCAGCATCGTTTCCACGCCCTCATCGAGCGCCTCCGCACCGGCAACGAATTCCCCGCTGCTCTCCTCGGCTCCTACGGCATCGACCTCCAAGAGCTCGAGCGCGAATGGCGCGAAGACGTCGCCAAGCGCTACACCTTCTGGCCCGTCCTCTTCAGCGGCAGCGTCATCTGGACCGGCATCCTCGGCCTCTTCGTCCTCGGCTGGCGTAAACGCCGCGCCCGCATGCGCGCCACCCTCGCCCGCTGGGCTCGCGAGGAGGCGCGAGAGGACCAGATGCGGCAACGCTTCGCTCGGGCGCAGGGCGAACGCGTCCATATCGTCCTTGCGCGTTCACCGCAGGACAACGCGCTGCCGCCCGCTCCGACGCCGAGTGAGACGGAGGTGCCGCGGGTTCACCATGACGGGCAGTGGTATACGTTGCATTGAGCGGGCGACGCCACGGGGGGGCTAACCCGTCGAGTCCTCGGAGCGCACTTCGACGACGCCCCCGGGTTTCCCACTCGCATCCATTCCGGTTTCCAAGTCCTCGCCCTGCTGCTCGGAGTCTTCGTCGGCGGTGGCGGCGTGCGCTTCTCGTTCACGAACGCACAGCGAATCGCCGGCCCGGAAAGCACCTCCGAGACCCCCACGTGGCGTTCCCTCTCGAAACCGGTGTTGGCGCTGGAGCCTTCGTCGTGACCCGCGATGCAAATGGCCGCCTACTTCGCGGGTTCGGTGTGCCGTGACCCATCAGCGACGCCCGGGTGATTGGGGTGGAGGCGTTCGTGCGCGCGCACGTGTGCCGCGCTCTGCTTGACGCGGCGTACAACGTCGGCTCTCGTTGAGCGTTGCTGCTCATGTACAAGTGCCCTTCTTGCAAGATGTTTGCGAGTCTGAGTCCGGGAACGTGCTTCAAGTGCGGTGCGACACTGGTGGATGTCGATCGGCCGCAGCAAGTGTTGCGCCTTCGGCGTACGATTCCTTACGACGGCGAGTCGGACGTCGTGAGGCGGGCGAGGCGGTTTCTCGAGAAGCTGCGGCTCGTGAGGATGAAGCAAGATAGTTGCCCGGGGACGGGCCACTTTGCGGCAGGGCGAGCGGCGGTCGATGGAGTGATTCGGCTCGGCTTTTCTGGAACGATCGAGGTTATTTACGGGAATGACGAGGACTCGCTGAGAAACATGCCCCTGTGCTACGAGCAATTCGAGCGGGGAGGCGTGGACGTGGTGGGGCCTGCTGGTAACCGCGTTCGAGTCGAGTACGTGTGCTTGAGGGACGTTCACAGGCTCGGGCTGATGAATGCTCTGCAGGCAACCCAACAGTTCTTCCAGAATCGGGGCCGGGCGATGCTCGGGGTATACGGTGCTTCGGACGGGTACGGGGCCGAAGACGACGGCCTACCGTGGAATTCGCCGGCAGCGGGCCTCAACACGCGGTTTGCCATCGTTCTCCAGCCGTTTGCCTGGAACCAGGTGCGCATGGTGGAAGACGCTGCGACGGACTACAGAGAGCAAATTCTCAAGAAGTCGCTGGCGAGCTATATCATCGACGTTCCCGATCCGGTCGCGCAACTGCCGCCTTACCAGCGTAGCGAACCGCAGATCGCGCGAGCGTTCCAGACGTTCGTCACGGCGAACGGGGGAACCGTGGACGCGACGGTCCTTCGAACCGTGGCGGCGGCATTGTCCCAGGCGGTGTGCGGGCGCTGCCATCTCATGCCGGTTTACGGTCTGCACGCCAACTATCCCGGAGAACGGACGCTCAACACGCTCGTGCGCGCCGTCCACGCGCTCAGGAAGAGGGGTGCAATCGAGGGACCTGTCGTCATCTTCAACATCCGTGGAAACTACGACCTCGATCTGGAGTCGAGGCGATGGTCTACGCCCCTCGCGGCGAATGGCGCTCGCGCGGCGGAGGAGATCACCGAGCCACTCGACAGAATCCTCGTCGTGCGGTCGCCCGGGCTTCCCACGGCGCTCTTCCAGCAGCTCGCGTCGCGCGCGACGCTCCCGATGCTGCTCGAAGGCGCGAACACGACGAACTTGTGCCTCCAGCTCGGGGTTCCATTCCTCGCGGTGTCGAACAACGCGAGCATTCCCACGCTCGACGAAGACGGCGCGAGAGGACACGTGGCCTTGCGCTCCCTCACCGAGTTCTTGTGGGGCAAACAGCGCGCCACGGACGAACAGGTGGAAGAGCTCGCCGACGTCATCCGCGACTCCATCACGCCGGAAACCGAGCTGTTCAAGTACTTCTTCCGCTTGCACCAGCTGGTCCGGGCTCCAGAAGGTGATCAGCTCGCGTTCGCGCTCGCCAAGCTCGACGAGCGTCTCGAACGCCGCGGCGAGCATCTACCGGACGTCGCTCCGCTCGTGCCCGTCCAGCAAGCCGTCGCGTCTCCCGAGGTCCTCACCCTTCGCCTGCGTGCCCGAGAACCCAGCGACTCCGTCGTGTACACGTGCCCCTCCTGTCGCAAGTTCGGGAGGGTGAGCCCTGGCACGTGCCCCCGGTGTGGTGCCCGGCTCACGGCCACGGGGTAGCCCGCTCCTGCCTCCACACCCGGTGGAACGCACGGCGCCGTTCGCGACCGAGGGCATGATGGCCCCGTTGCGACGAATGAGTGCTTCTGGTACTCGAGCCCCTGGAGGACTTCAGTCGGCTGCTCGATACATGCTCTCGCGGAAAATCAGCCACTCGCTGTACTCGGAGTACGGGGCTGAGTCGTCGAGGGCGGACGGCCGATGATCGCGCTCACGCGCAAGCGGCGCTAGGTGCTCGTGCTGAGGTTTTTCGGACTTGTCCGGTCGAGGAGTGAGCGGTAGTTGCGTGCGCGCGGTCTCGGAGGAGGCGGACGTGAACTGGATTGCGAGACGTTTTGCGGCGCCGGTTATCGCGCTCGGGTCCGCTCTAG
>CAYYWA010000352.1:0-5999 GCA_964475255.1 uncultured Sorangium sp. | reverse complement strand
CCCCGAGGATTCGTCACGCCGACACGGTTCGTCGCACCGACGTTTCGTCCCCCCGACACGCTTCGTCCCCCCGACACGCTTCGTCCCCCCCTCCGGAGGATTCGTCACGCCGTCGCGGTTCGTCGGGTCGACGCTTCGTCCCCGAGGGGAGAGAACCGAAGAGAGCGCGCGGCGATGGCGCGTCGCCCGCGCGTCGAGGAGCGCTCGGCGGTGCGACGATTCGCCGCGCGTCAACAAGTCGCGTTGTGCTGCCCCGAGCGGGCGTCCATAAGGGCGCCGCGGACGTTCTCGCCCGTCACACGAAGAGGACGTTCTCCCCGTTGGGCTCGCACCACCCGGGTTCCCTCCGAGAGGGTTCCGGGGCACCCGTCGCCTGGTTTGCTCGAAGAGGACGTTCTCGCCCCCTGCTCGCAATAGCTCGCTGATCGAAGAGGACGAAATGCTGCACCATGCTCCGAAAGCTCATGCGCCTGCCGGATGGGACGGTGGGCGAACCGGCCACGAGGCTCCTAAAAAGGGGGCTCGAAAGGCGACGAACGGTTGGCGCTGGTTCGCGCGCCTCGCGTTCGTGCTCGCGGGCGGGATGCTCGCGGCGTGCTCTGGGGCACCCGGCGAGGGCGAGCACGAGGCCCACGAAGCGCTCGTCGTCGCGAGCGAAAGCGGAGCGCTGCTCGTCATGCTGTCGAGTGAACCAGGCTCGCGACCCGTCCGCGGTCGCAACCGAATCTTCTATCGAATCGAGCTCGCTGATTCGGGCGACCCGGTCGATGACCTCGAGCTCCACATGGAACCTTTCATGCCGAGTCACGGCCACGGCAGCGCGCGGCTTCCGTCGGTGGCGCCGCTGGGTGACGGAGTCTACCGCTTCGACGACGTGGTGCTCTCGATGCCCGGCATCTGGGAGCTGCGCACTACCATTGCGGGCCCGATGCGCGACTCCGTCGCGCCCCGCTTCGAGGTCGATTGATCACCGTGCCCCGAGGGATGCCCCGAGGGATGCTCGGACTCGCGGTGGCGCTCGCGTTCCTCGCGCTCGCGAACGGAGCGTGCGCTCAGGCCTGCTGCGCGGGCGCCTCGGCGATGACTCCCGGACGGCTCGAGCTGCACGAGACGGCGCTGGTCGGCATGCAAGTGCTCGCGTCGGGCGCCGTGGGCTCGTACTCGGAGGCTGGGCGTTTCAAGGCGATGCCGCAGGGGGCCGCCGAGCTCGAGTTTCGACAGGACCTCTTCGCCTCGGCGCGGTGGTTCCGGCGCGGACAGGCCACGCTCACCGTTCCGCTGATCGAGTCGTGGCGCCGCTCGGCCACGACCGGCGCCGAGCTCGGCGGCGGCATCGGGGATGTGAACGTCGCCGTCCGCTACGACGCCCTTCGCAATCGAGAATCCCACCTTTTGCCGGGCATCGGCGTGCTCGCCGGAGTCACGCTGCCCACCGGCCGCCCTCCGGAATCCGTCAAGCTCCCGTTGGGCAGCGACGCGACCGGCGTCGGCGCCGTTCAGCTCAGTGCCGGCGTCGCGTTGGAGCAGGGCTTCGGGGACCTGCTCGTGAGCGTCAGCGGCCTCGTCGCGAAGCGCGCCAGCCGTCGTATCTCCGGAGTGAAGAGCACGCTCGGCACCCAGCTCACGGCCATCCTCGGTGTCGCCGTCGCCCCGAGCGAAGTGATCGCCGCCGCCGTGGTCGCCGCCTACACGGTCGAGGGCGACGCGAGCATCGACGATCGCGTCGTCCCCAACACGAGCAGCAGACGCCTTCGTGTCTCCGCCACACTCGGCCTTTCGCCGAGTGATGAGTGGCGCCTCCATGCGGGCCTGTTCCTCGACCCGCCCTTGGATTCTTTGGGCAAGAACGAAACCGCCGCCCTCGGCGGCACCGTCGGCGTGATTCGGAGCTTTCTATGATTGCACGATCGATTCGGCTGCTCGTCGTGTGCTGCGCGTGCCTCGCGTGCCTGCTCGGTTGCGCTGCGCGTCCGCCAGTCGCGCAGCTCCCCCCCGGACCCCTCGCGCTCCGCGGAAGCGACGGCGCGATCCACGACGTCGCGAGCCTGGTGCAGCGCCAGCGCTTCACCGTCTTCGTCTTCTACTCCGAGGCGTGCCCGTGTGTCAGCGCCCACGAGCAGCGCCTCGCCGAGCTCCACCGCCAGTATCGCGATCGCGGCATTGCCCTGCTGATGGTCAACTCCGAAATCGGCGCCAATCCCAACGCCGACGCCCGCGAGGCCGCCCGCCGTCGCTACCCCTTCCTGCTCCTCACCGATCCCCAAGCGCGCCTCGCCACCGCGCTCGGTGCCGAGTTCGCCACCCACGCCGTCGTCGTCGACCCCCAAGGCACCATCCGCTACTCCGGCGCCATCGACTCCGACAAAATCCGCCTCAAACCCGACGCCACCCCCTACCTCCGCAACGCCCTAGACGATCTGCTGGCCGCGCGCACGCCGCGAGCCCCCGCCCACGAACCTCTGGGCTGCAGCCTTCGGCTTCGGTGAGGACGCAGCGGGCGTTGCCGTGGTCTTCGTGCACGGGACCTCCCTCGGCGCAGCCACGCACGTCACGAACGCGGGTGGCCGAACGCCTACGGCGTTGCGACTCCGATCTGGTCGAGGAAACGAATGTTGGCCGGTCCTCATCCGTCGCACGAGAGCGAGCACGGGCCTCGCGGCCTCATCGGCGACGCGCCGGGGTGTTCCGAGCGCACACTGCACCTCCGTTGGGCTGCGCTCGAACAGCGAAGGACGCTTCGTGTCCCGGTTGGAACCGCGCTTGTGCATCGCTGTACCGTTCTTTCGCGGAGGAGCGAAGCGGCCTCGAGCCCTGGCGTGAGCTGGTGTGCCACAACTTGATTGGGCCAACATCCATCCGACGCATTCGAAGCGCTCGTGCGGAGGGCCGCCTCGATCGCGCGCACGGCCCCGTCGTCCCCGGGCCTCGGGAAATTGTGCAGGAACTTCGGTTTCCGCGACCCGTCCCCGGAGTCGTCGCTCTCGAGGTCGAAGGTGGGGACGAGCACCGTCTTGTGGAGCTCCGACAGATGCGATCCTGGAACACGTCTTCGAGCACGCGGTGCAGCCTGGCGTTGTCGTACTTGGCGCGGATCAGCTCGTCCACTGGCCCGGCGACTTCAGAGAGGATGTCGCGCGGCGCGAAGATTTCTTTGCCGTATTTTAGTAGAGGTTCAGAGCTTGTTCCGGGCGCAGCCCGTCAGCGAGCCCGAGCGCCGGGATGCCCCCGCTCGACGTGCCCGCGATCACATCGACGTGGTCCAAGAAGGGCAGCGCTTCGTCGAGGCGGCGGAGCAGCTCGGCCGTCAAAACACCACGAATGCCGCCACCGTCCAAGCTCAGGATGAATACCATCGCGCGCTCTCTCCTCGTCTCGTCGCGTGTCAACGCCCCCGTGCTCGTGGGCACGACGCAATACCGGAGAGAAGAGCGAAGGTACTCGAGCCCGATCGAAGGGCACAACAGTAGCTAGTGCACCGCATATGAAATGCGGTCAATTTCGCGAGGCCTGGCTCAGCATCAATCGTGCTGCAATCGCCTTCCGGGATGGTTGCTCGCATCTGACTTGCGGTGCACTAGTTTAGTGGTTGCTCGAGCTTCGTAGTAGGCGCGGATCCGCTCGCGCGCCACGGGCTGCTTCTCGAGCGTCGGGGAGGGACGATTCCGAGACTCCGAGTCCCAACGCCGTGGCGCCTGTCGGTAGGAGCGGTCTAATGCGCTCGCGCTTGTCCGTAAGGGCGGCGTGTGCAGCCCCGACGAGACAGGGCGCGGTGCGCCGATGATCGAGCGGCCCGGCCGTCTCGTGCTCGCGGCAGGGCGGTGGAGCGCGGCGCTACGCGGACGCGCTCCCGGGAGCGGTGTTCACGAGCGCGGACGCGTGGTTCAGGTCGTCGGATTGGTGCCGAACGTGCTGCCGAGCCAGGTGCGGACGCGGGGCGTGGCGTCGCGGGCGCGGGCATCCGCGTCGGCGCCGTAGAAAAAGCGCGTCACACTTACGGTCGTGCTCGCCTCGCGGCAGTAGATGCCGGCGAGGAGGATGCCCGGTGCGGCGGCGTCGAGGCGCACGATGACGAACCGCTGCTCGGCGTCTTGATGGATGTGCTCGACCACGCCGGACCAGGACTCGGAGCCCAGGGTGCCCGCGCGCCGCTCGCCGACGTTCGCGTTCGCCAAGCCCAACGCTTCGCCCAGGCGGAGCCAGCTCGAGAGCGCATCGTCCGTCGTCGAGATCCGGTCTCCGCAAGAAGCGGCGTGGGCGCCGGCGAAGTGCTGCAGATAGAGGCGCAGCACCACGAAAAAGCCCACCCAGCCTTTCTCGAATCCGTCGAGCTGGTCGTCCCAGTCGTCGGTCGACGAGAACAACGAGTGCACCATGCGCACGACGCAACGGTCGCCCGAACGCGCGGTGACCGTGATTTCGGTGGCCAACGCCGGCGCGCCCGGTGCCCAATCGCGCTCGATGTACCCGAAGCGGTGCGGTGGGTCCCAAATCGTGACTTCGCCAGGAACTGCGGTCTCCTCGGAGCCGAAGTCGAAGGCCACCTTGCCCCCGACGCGCGGCTCGATCTCCGCGTTGGTGAACCACGCCGCGGTTCCCGGACCGGTCGCGATCGCGTGCCACACCTGCTCCGGCGTCCCCGGAACCGTGAGGTCCATCTCGACCCAGCGTTTGCCCGTTTCGTCTCTCTTCATCGGCATGGGTTCGTCTCCTTCGACTTGACTGTGCGCAGCGCGAGCGCGGGCGCCGCTGCGGTGTGTTCGAAAGTTCAGGGGGAGGGTTGCCGACGATGCCGAAAACCGGCGTCCGGCACGTCGGAAGGATGAATCGAGAGTTTGCGGTTCAGTGCGCAGCACATCGAAACGTCTGCGCGTTCGAGATGCTCAGGGTGCCGCGTTTCGGCGCGCCCGTCGCAGGGGCTTCTCACGCATGGGGTGTCGTTGCTCTCGGCGATGGGCGTCGAAGTCGAAGGCGGTTCACCGCGGTACGGATCGCCGCTTTCGTGTACTGAAGTCCAAGCTTGCGATTCGTCGTTGGCGGACAGCGACGTCGATGCCAGCGCCGCGCACGCCGCACGCACCGTGCATCCCGCAACGTCCGAGAGCTCGCAGTTTCACGACGGGCATTCGTTGGGGGCGGGATACGAGTGGACGACGAGGCGGTGGGGACGCGTGCCCGGCGTGCTCGCGTCGTGGTAGCGCGCGGCAAGCTGCGTGATCGCATTCGTGAGCTCCCGCGTGAAGGCCGCTCGCTCCGCGGGAGACTTGAAGCTGATGACGACATCGAGCGACAGCGTGGCAAGCCGCTTTTGGCTCTCTCGCGCGCGGCGCCACAGCGCGCCGACCTCGCGCACGGTGCGCGCCGCCACCGCGACGAGATAACTGGCCGACAACCGATCGCGCGTGCGCTCGGGATCGGCCGCGAGCGGACCGAGCGCGGCCGGCGACACCACGTACGACTTCGCGGTCGCGACCAGCATGCGCTCTGTGAGACCGCCCCACTGCCGCTCTTCCACCGGTTCGACCAAGCCGTGCTCTTCGAGCACGCGCAGGTGGTAATTCACCTTTTGACGCGAAAGCCCGACCTCCGAGGCGAGCGACGCCGCCGACCCCGGCTTGGTGAGCGCCGCCAAAAGCCTCCCTTTGATGGGATCGAGGGTCAGTGCCGCGGCCTTGGGCCGATCCAAAACCTCGACTTCGAGCATGGGAGGACCCTACCTTGACAAAAAGGTTTGTCAAGGATCCCTGCCGGGTGGTTGCCCACCCTGCGCCGTGCTCGGCGGCTTCGCCGCCTGCGCGCGCCGCCGCCCCTCCCAAGCGTCGTCCTCGGCGGCTGCGCCGCCTGCGGGCGCCACGGGAGGGGCATCGCAGAGCGCGCCGCTCGAACCGCACAGCCCCACACGAGTCGCCGTGACGGAAAAGCGCTCCGCTGGAACGCCGATCGGTTTGCCCGATCGGCGTTCTAGCCTCGTTTCGTAGGGGCGGCACGCGCCGCCCCTCCCC
>CAYYWA010000351.1:0-6003 GCA_964475255.1 uncultured Sorangium sp. | reverse complement strand
CACCGCCTCCGCCGCCCCCGGAGCGCAGCCTCGTGCCGGCGTTCGTGACGCTCGGGATCGCGGGCGCGAGCGCGGTCGTCGGCACCATTTTCGGAATCCAGGCGCTCAGCGCGAAGAGCGACTTCGACGACACGCCCACGCGCGAGCTCGCCGACGACACCGAGCGCAACGCGCTGATCGCCGACATGGCCTTCGGCGTCGCGGTCACGCTCGGCGTGACGGGCATCGTGCTGCTCACGACGGAGCCGGAACCGACGGAGACGGCGACGAAGCTCGAGCTCATGCCGTACGCCGGCCGCGATCGGGGCGGCGCGGTCTTGAACCTAACGTTCTAGGCCTCGATTTCTGGCTTCCTCGTCGGGGAAGGCCGAAGTCCAAGCGGAGCCCCCCGAGCTGGCGCCGAGCCGGCTCGCGTGGGAACGCGAGCGGCGGCGCGCTGCCGCCGCTCACCACGCTCCGTTCTTTCAGTCCCGGGCCTCAGGGAGCGCACGCGGGTCTGCCCCCGCAAACGCCTCAGCCTAGATTTCGGCCTTCCCCGACCAGGAAGCCAGAAATATAGGCTCAGCGCCTCGAGAGGGCGACGGCGTAGACCAAGAACAGGCCCGCGCTCCCGTTTTGCCAGGGCCACACGTCGAGGGGCTCGGACAGGACGGCTTCCTTGCGGAGCTTCGGGTCGTCCGCGGCGATGGCCCCGAGCACGCCGGGGTGCGCCACCTGAAAGAGCGCTCCCTGCTGGAGGAGCCGCTCCATCAGCGGCCGGAGGTCGTCCGTCTCGCTGACGCTTCCGAGCGGCGTGATGCGGTCGGAGGTGAAATCCGTCACCAGGAACGCGCGGCCCCCCGGGGCCTGCAAGCGGAGGAGCGTTCGCAGGTGCGTGAGGCTCACCGTGTGTCGCGTCGCCGCGAAGAGCGGGTGCCGATCCGAAAGGACGTTCACGACCAGAAGCTGCATCTGGGTCAGCATGCAGGCCGACACCACGACATCGAACCCCTCCCCGACGGCGCGCACGATCGCGTCGCCCGTCACGTCGGCGTGGGCGATCAACTCTTCCGGCGTCACCTGGAACCGAGCCCAGCGCTCGATGCACCCGAGCAGTCCCGAGACATCGACGGGCGCGTGGCGGAACAACCGCGCGCGTGCTTCGGGCGTCTGCCGCTCGAAGGCGCGGTCCAGAGACTCGGGATCGAGATCGACGAGGTGGATCTCGCGATAGCGCTGGGCGAGCGCCTCGAGATCGAGGTCGTTGCAGTTGCCGGCGCCCAGCACGCACAGCCGCCCGCCCGGTGCCGCGTCCTGCACGAGGCGCGTCAGGCGCGCTCGATGGCCGGAGAAGACGTCGTAGAGGGCCGCGCTGCTCCGGTTGGAGGCCTGCTGCTCCGCGATCTCGTCAAGGACGCTCGACATTCACTCCATTCGCGAGGAGCCGGGTCGTCGGCACCGGGTGAGCCCGGCCGCTCGAGCGAGCGCGCGCGCTCACGCGGGCGGTTCCCAGAGCCCGGGGATCGGGGCCGTCATCGGGTTCGAACGCGCGAAGTTCTCGTCGCGGAGCACGCTCATCGGATCCGACGTCTTCAAGTACGCCTGGGCCACCGTGACGTACAGATCCGACTGCGGCCGCTCCGAGTTGACGAAGGTCCCGTGCTTCATGCCGAGCTTGCTGCCGCCGAAGAGGAGCGCCGGTTTCGGCCCGCGCGAGTGGGCGCTGTCGGCTACCTCCGTGACGTAGGGGATGCACGTGTAGTCCAGAATGCTGCCACCGAACGCGTCCTGCGCGGCTTTGAACTCGGACAGGATGTCCGCCATCTTCTGGTTGTACCAGGTCTGCACGTTGCAGAGAAACTCGTAGATGTCTCGGGCCTCTCCCCCCGACGGCGGGTCGCCGCTCGAGCTCGCGGAGTTCAGGAACGGCTGCCGGTGGCTCAGGGGATGGTGCATGAAGATCTTGTTCGGATCGCTCGGGAACATCCCCTTGAAGGACACGTGGTTCGTTCCGGGTGACCACTGCAGCGTGGCGACGCGGATGATGTCGCACTGGAACGCGGCCAGGAGGATCGCGGCGTGCGCCTTGCCGACCTGCTCGTGGACCTCGTCGTCGGCGACGGACGTCTGCTCGCTGCCGTAGTCGAACTTCGAGCCCGTCTTGCCCGTGAGCGAGTCCGAGGGCTTCGTCGGCAGCATGCACTGGCTCACCTCGCCTCCGCTCGCGATTTGCTCCGAGAGCTGCTGCTCGACCTTGCGGATGGCGTCGGCGTGCACGTCGATCTTCCCCGCCTCCACGCCGGGAGCGAGGCGCTTGAGCTCGGCGAGCTCGCCCAAACTGTAGTCGAGGACGCTCTTTCGCAGCCGGAGCGCCTTGATCGCGGTCTCCTGATTGCTCGGAGAGTTGCCTCCGGGCATGAAGCTCGAGAACAACTCCGCGTAGAGCTTCGCCGGCGACAGCGTCGGGAGCAGCGGCGTATGCTCGGTGATGTTGCCCCCGGGCACGGCGGAGGCGATCGACCGCGTCGTGTAGCTGTAGGAGAGGCACTGCGTGGACGTCTCCTTGCTGTCCACGCGCGCATCCGCGATCGCGTTCGCGTAGCCCGCGCCGGGCCGCTGCAGCTCCGGCACGTGCTTCAAGAAGATCTGGTCGAACGACGGACCCCCGGCAACGCCGTCGTCGGCCTCGCCCCCGTTCTGGCGGGTTCCCGGCGCGCTCGCGCACGTGGTCGTAAACGGCGTCCCGGCCTCGTGCCCGCCCCCGCCCGGGCACTGCAGGCGGTCCATGAAGCCATAGAAGATGGTCATGTCGTTGCGCAGGCCGGCATCCTCGAACGGCTTCAGGATCGGCGAGATGGTGTACGTGGACCCGGACCCGGAGGGGAGATAGCGCTTGCGCAGTGTCCCCACGGGCCAGTGGGTCAACAGAAAGCGGGGCGGCGAGGTCGCGCCTTGCGCCATCGCTTCGAGATCCTGCAGCAGCACCTTGAGCCCGAACGCGCCGCCGATTCCGGCCAAGAAGGAACGGCGAGCGAAGCGATAGGACCTCATTGAGCGGCTCCTTTCGAACGGTTGATGAACGGTGCGGAGGTCGCGACCGCTCGGACGAGCGACGAGAAGGTTTGATCGGTGGTGGCGAACGCCTCGGCGATCTGGCTCGCCGCGCAGCTCTCGATCGTCACCGCGCCGGCGCTGACGTCCGCGAGGGCGTAGTTCGCGAGGTTCATCCCCATGCACTTCGAGAACGCGCCGCTCTCGACGAGCTTCTGCGCCATTTCGATCGCGTCCTTCGCCATGGCGCCGCCCACCTCGGTCGGCAGCGTGACGGACGGGTCGATGGGTCTCCCCTTGGCGTCCGTCGTGCGGTACCGCCCGATGATGTCGTAGGTGTCGAGCGCGAGGCCGTAGGCATCGAACCCCATGTGACAGGCCAGACACGGCGCCGTCGTCGTCCGGTACTCCGCCTTCTCGCGCTCCGTCGCGTCGCCGAGCAGCTTCTCGGCCTCTTCGATGATTTCGCCGAGCGCATCCGGAGGCTGCGGGGTCTCGGTGCACAAAAACACCTTCTTCACGAGGAGCCCGCGCCCGACGACGGACGTCCCGTCCGGCCGCGAACGCGTCGTCAAGAACCCGGCCTGCGTCAGGAGCCCCGTGCGATTCGGCGGGAGCTCCACGAGGCCGAAGCCGTCGGCGTCGAGCTGGGTGCCCGGCGCCGGAAACGACGGAACGCCATAGATGGAGGCCAGGCTCGCGTTCACGAACGTCTGGCGAGAGAGCAAAAGGTCCGACAGCGTGCCGCTCCAGAGCACCTTGTCGAGGAAGAGCTCGCCCTCGTGATACATCGAGTTGCGCACGCCGTCGGTGAAGGCGGCGTCGTCGATGACGAGCGGCTCCAAGTCCTGATAGGCGAAGTACGACATCATCGCGCCGTGCAGGTTCCGCCGTGCCTCGGGCGTCTGCAGGATGCGATCGACCTGCGCGCCGATCTCGTCCGCGGTCGTGAGCCGATTCTGAGCCGCCGCGTCGAGCAGCTCCGCGTCGGGCATGTCGTCCGTCAGGAAGTAGGAAAGGGCGCTCGCCAGCTCCCACTGCGTGAGCGGCCCGTCCACCGTCCAATCCGGCCCGAGCTCGGTGCGGTACACGAACTGAGGCGCCTGCAGGATCGCGTAGACCCCGTGCTCGACCGCCTCCTCGGTAGTGGCGCCGGCGCCCTTGAGCCCGGTCGTATAGAGCGTCTCGAGGCGCGCTTCCTCGGCTTCCGTCAGCGGACGCCGGTACGCCTTGCGCGCGAAGCCGAAGAGGTACTCGCGCGCGCACTCGTCCGTGGGCGTTGCTCCGCAGCCGGTCACCGCCGCGAAGTTGTCGCGCACGTACTCGCTGGCGGTCTGCGCCATGCCGTCGATCGTCTTCCAGGTCGCGTCGATGATCGAGTTGCCCTCACGCGGATCCTGGAGCGGCGGGAAGGCGCGGTGCTGCGCGTCCACGACCTGGTGCTCGGCGGCGAGGCTCGTGCGCAGCGCCGGATCGATCAGCGTTCCGAGCGAGTTGACGATTTGGTTCAGCGAGAGCCGCACGATCCGCTTGGACGCGGTCAGGCCCGTGCCGAAGCAGGCCGTGTCCGCGCCGCCCGTGCCCGTGCCGTTCATCCCCGCGCCCGAAATGGGCGCTCCGGCTGCGCCGCCCGCGCCGGGGCTCGTACCGCCGGCGCCTCCCGGCACACCGACACCAGCACCCCCCTGACCCGGACCGCCGGCGCCCGGAAGCGAGCTATTTCCGCCCGAGGGCAGGGCCGGAGCGCCGCTCCCGCCGAGATCGAGGCTCGGCTCTTGCGCGGCGGTGCAGCCGCCGAGAGCGCCCAGAGAAGCCGAACCGATGGCAGCCACCGCGGGCAGGGCAAAGGAGGAGAGCGGGCTTCGAGCACGACGTTTCATAGAAGGCCTCCGCGAGCTCTGGTGGAGCGGGGTACGCCTGGCAGTGGCAGCGACCTCACATTTCCGTCGGTAAAAAATGAGAGGCCCGTGCTCGTTGGAGCGGCCGAAAAATTTTCCAACCGACTGCGGACGCGCCGTCGCGCCTCGGGAACGAAGCGGCTCCCGCTCTCCCGACCCGTTTCGCGAGCACCTCGCGGGCCCCGTGCTCGCGAAAGGAGCGCTCGTCGTGCCCGGCTCGCATCCGTCCCGAGGGGGGATTGCGTGCCCGGCGAGGATGCTTATGTTGCTTCGCTCGCAAGGGGCGTGAGGCGCCCGTGGGGAAGATCGCGAGGGAAATCGCGGCGGTAACGCGTCGAGGCGAACGGTCGTGCTCGCGGCCCCACGGGCTCATCGCGCGACGAGCGCACACGGAATGAATCAGCACGAAGGATCTCAGCAGAAGACGACAGAGTTGGAACGGCTCCGGCCCACGGTGGTTCGGCGGCGGCGCACGGGTGCGCCCTCGACACGAAGCCCCCAAGGCTCCGCACCCGCGGCGCCGGCCGAGGCGACCGAACGCACTCCGAAATCGGCGCTCCCGCCGCAGCCCACTCCTGCCGAGCATCCTTCTCGGGTCGGTCCTGCCCAAAAGGCGGAGACCCCGGCGCCGCGCGCTCAGCGCGCGCCGCCGGCCGCGCCGACGCGGCCTTCGGCCGCGGAGCGTCTGGCCGCCACGACGCGCCCCGCATCCGGCGAGCGCCCGCTCTCCGACGGTGGCCGAATGCCGAGCGAGGGCGCTCGAACGCCGAGCGAAGGCGTTCGCCGTGCGTCGAGCGAAGCCGTTCGTCGAACGCCGCGCGACGTTGTCGTCCCGAGCTCCAAGAAGGGCGTCGAGGTCTGGCAGGGACGGCCCGGTGTGCCAATGAGCGACTGGAAAGCCCAGCAGCTCCGGCGCGCTCGGCAGTTCGTCCCTCAAGGCACGCCGCGCGCTCCCGAGCGCGCGATCCCGGGGATGCGCCGTCCGAGCGGCGCGCGTCAGGGCGCGTTCGGTGCAACGAGCACGCGTCGGGGACCCGGGCCCGCGGGCGCTCGCCACCAGCAGCCGCGTCAGCGT
>CAYYWA010000350.1:0-6016 GCA_964475255.1 uncultured Sorangium sp. | reverse complement strand
GTCTCGAGCACGCCGAGCGCGGCTTCGATGCGCTGCAACCCCTCGGTGCGTTTCTCCGTCCTGAGCGCCACCTTCGCGCCCTCCGCGACTTCCTCCGCGACGTCGCCGAGCCGCTTGGCGACGGTGGCCGCGTCGCGATCGCCGAGCGAGCGGATGCCGGCGTCCAGCGCGAGCAGCGCGTCCTCGATGCGCCGCCGCATCGCCGGGGGACCGCCCGAGGTGTTCTCGAGCGCCCGCGCCTGGCCCATCGCGAACGCGGAGAACCCGGACGAGATGCGCACGCCAGCGTACGTCTCCTCCAAGACCGAGCGGAGGCGCGCGAGGGCGGCACGGCGGAGCTCCGTCTCTTCCTTCGTGCGCGCCGCGCGCGCCTCTTTGTCGAGCGGCGTCGCGCTTCGATCCTCGAGCTCCGTCCGAAGCCGCCGATCCAGGAGGTCCACGAGCAAGTCGCGCACCGACTCGAGCGCGGCGAGCCGGAGCGCCTCGGGCTCGCCGACCTCGGGCGGGACGATCGTGATCGCCGCGCTGCGTCCCCAGCCGGCGCCCGGCGCGTCGTTCGTGTCTCGCGCCTCGATCGTCGCGATGACGGGGAGGAACATGCGCCGCAAGAACACGTCGCGGACGTCGAGCGCGTGCGCGCCGCGCTCGACCCGCGATTGGCCATCCAGGCGCGTGAGCACGCGCCGGTCTTCGCGAGCTCCCGAACGGAGCACGAGATCGATTTGCCGGAGGCCGTGATCGTCGGAGGCGAGATAGCGGAGCTCCAGGCGTTCGAGGTCGCGGAGCGAAATCGTCCGCGGAGCGCCCTCGAGCTCGATCTTGGGTACCGCGTCGGGTTGCGCGCGGAGCTCGAGCGCTTGCGGTTCGCGGATCAGAACGTCGCCGAAGCGAGCGCTCACGCGCAGGGTCGCCGAATCGCGCAGGGTCCAGCGCGCGACCGCGCCCCCCGCGCCGTCATCGACGAACTCCACCTCCGTCTTTCCGTCCTCGAGCACGAGCCTTCGACCGCCGCGCTCGGGAACACCGCGCACCACGACGACGCTGCCCGCCGGCAAATCCGCCTCACCCCACGGCAACACGGAGAACTCCGAGGTCCGGAGGTAGGCAGGCGGCTGCACCGTGACGCGGACCGTTTCGAGCCAGGTCAGCGGAACGGGGGCAATTCCCCGGCGCGCGGCGAGCACGTCGAGGCCTTCCACGACGCGCATCGGCTCGAAGAACAGCGCCACGGCGGCGGCACCTCCGAGCACGAGCGCCGTCCACGCGAGCAACCGTCCGCGCCGCGTCGCGGCCAGGGTGATCCGATCGCTCGAGGCGCGGGTCAGCACCCGCGTGAGGTGGAGCTCGGCGAGCTCGCGTGAGCCCACGGTGGAGTCGTCGAGGGCGCGCTCCGCGAGCGCTTGGGCGCGGAGCGCGCGCGCGCCGAGCTCCGGATCGGCGGGGACCAGCACCCGCTGGATCACCCCGCGCGGAGAAGCGAGCGCTCGGCGGCTCCGAACGCGGAACACCACCATCGCCACGATGGCGAGGACAATCAGCCCTCCGGCGATCGCTCGCGCCGGAACGGTGCCGGTGCGCGCGACGTACGCCGCGAACACGATTGCGGCCAGGATGACGGCGCGCCGGAGAACCCGAGCCCACCTGCCCACGCGCTCGTGCCACAGGGCAACCCAGCGCAGAATCGGGCTCGGCTCAGCCACGCCGGAAGCCTACCGGAGGTCCCACGCGTGACAAGGCATGGGCTTCGCTTGGAGACGCCTAGCCCTCGTCTTCCTCTTCAGCGTCCCACGTCATCAGCGCGCCGAGCGTGACCTTCGACGCGCACGCCTCGCAGAGCGGCGGCTCTTCGTAGCGGACCTCGTCGCCACGCGTCCACACGAAGAGGCCGGAGCCCGCGGGCTCCCCTTCGAACTCGCCGCCACAAACGTCACACTCGTAGCGACGTGCGCCGCGCGCCTCCGAGCGGCGCGGCCCGGTGGCCTCGTCGCCGTCGAGACGATCGGCCGAAATCAGCGGGGGGGGGCGCATCTCCCCGAGTATAATGCCCCCCGCCCTGGCAAGCATCCGGAACGAGCGGCTGCTCTGAGCATCGGCCGGAAAATGTCGTGCCGACCGGATGCCGCGGCGCAGCTCGAACGCACCGCGGCGGAGCGCCGAGTGGCCGGCCCGAAGACGAAGGGTCGTCACGCGCGCTCGGAGCGTGCCGCGCGCACCCCCTCCTTCATGCCGAGCTCGAGGCTGGGGACGCCGCCTCGCTGTCCTCCGACCGGGCTCCGTCCGAGGGCGCCGAGCCCGAGATCCCCATCGCCATCGCGAGGACCTCGACGACGTCGTAGTTCTTGATCTCGTCTTCCTTCGACTGACTCTTGATGCCGTCGCGCACCATCGTCATGCAGAAGGGGCAGGCCGTCGCGAGCGTGGTCGCGCCGGTCTGGATGAGCTGCAGCGTGCGGCGCACGTTGACGCGATCGCTGTTCTGCTCCTCCATCCACATTTGCGCGCCGCCGGCGCCGCAACACAGGCCCTTTTCGCGAGTGAAGCGCTCGACCTCGACGAGCTCCACGCCCTCGATCCGACGCAGGATCTCGCGCGGCGAATCGTAGATGTCGTTGTAGCGACCGAGATAGCAGGAGTCGTGGAACACGACGCGCCCGCGCACGGGGTGTTTCGGCTCGAGCTTCCGCTCCGCGAGCAGCCCGAGCAGGTAGTCCGTGTGGTGCACCACCTCGAAGCGCCCGCCGAAGTCGGGATACTCGTTGGCGAGCGTGTTGAAGCAGTGCGGGCAGGTGGTGACGATCGTGCGGACGCCGCCCTGCTCCTTGTAGCCGTTCAGCGTCGCCACGTTCGTCTCGGCGAGCATGCTGAACAGGTACTCGTTGCCCGAGCGCCGCGCCGGGTCTCCCGTGCACGTCTCCTCGTCGCCGAGGATCGCGAAGTCCACCCCTGCTTCCTGGAGGAGGCGCGCCGTGGTGCGCGCGATCCGCTTGGCACGATCGTCGTAGCTCGCCGCACACCCGACCCAGAACAAGACCGGGGTCGTGGGCTTTTCGCGGAACAAAGGCACGTCGAGCCCGTCCGCCCACGTGCCGCGATCGAGACGCGAGAGGCTCCAGGGGTTGCCGTTGACCTCCATGCCCTCGAAGGGCTTCGCGAGCTCCGTCGGGAACTCGCCGCGCACCACGACGAGGTTTCGCCGCATCTGCACGATTTTGTCCACGTAGGTGATGTTCACCGGGCACTGCTCCTCGCAGGCGCGGCACGTGGTGCACGCCCAGAGCACGTCCGGGTGGATGACCCCGGGGACGAGATCGTCCGGCTTGCGTTCGCCCGCGATGAGCTCCTTCTGCCGCCCGTAGAGGTTGTTGCGCAGGTCGAGCGTGAAGTGCTTCGGGCTCAGCATCTTGCCCGTCATGAACGCCGGGCAGTTGTCCGAGCAGCGCCCGCACTCGGTGCACGTGTAGAAGTCGAGCAGGTCCTTCCAGGTGAAGTGCTCGATGCGGGCGTAGCCGATGCGCGCCGCGAGCAGGTCCTCGCCCTCCGTCGCCTTCTCCACCTTTTCCATGAGCGCCTCGGTGGTCGGCGCGAGCGGGCGGAGTCGGCCGCGCCGAGTGAGGTCGCCCAGGAAGACGTTCGGCACGGCCGTGATGATGTGGAAGTGCTTCGTGTACGGCAGGATGTTCAGGAACACGAGCACGAGCGAAGCGTGCGTCCAGTACCCCGCTCGAGCGACGACGGCGAGCACGCCGCTCGACAAGGGAGCGAGCAGCGCGGCGGCGATCGAGGCACCCGGCTCGAGCCAGCCTCGATGCGGCGGGCTCGCGAGCGGAGCGATGAGCTCCCCGAAGCCCTCGCACCCGGGCAGCGCCGCGTTGCCGCACTCTGTCGGGTAGCGCTCGGCGATGAGCGACGTCGCGCCGTCGTACGCGAGATCGGCCACCATCATCACGGCGATGATGCCGAGGATGGCGAGCCCCTCGGCCCCCAGCGTCATCCGCTTTTCTCGACGGATCACGCGGAAGTAGACGAAGATCGCGACGCCGATCAGCACCAGGAGCGCGAAGACGTCCTTGAGAAAGTTGTAGGCCGTCCCGAGCGGGAGCCCAAGCACGGGCTCGGGGCCGAGGATCCACAGGTTGAAGGTCGGATCGAAGCCGCGCCCCCAGAGCACCAGGGTGCGGAGCAGCAGGACCAGGAACCCGAAGAAGATCAGGTAGTGCCCCAGGGCCGCGACCCAGTAGTAGGGCATCTTCTTCTGCAAGAGCGCGAAGCGGATGACCGCTCTCACGCGCTCGCCGAGGCGATCGGTTCGGCTCTCCCAGGTGGGAGCGCCGACCTTCAGCAATCGGAAGCGGCGTACGGCGCTCACCGCGAACACTCCGACCAACCCGATCAGAAGGGTGGCCATCAGCACGGGATTCATGAATTGGAGTCCTTGAGGAACGAGCGGGCCCGGTCTGGGCCGAGCCAAACCCTGCTACCGAAAATTTCTGCTTTTAGCGGAGCGAAAGATAGAGCAGGAAGAAGGCCGCTGCGAGTGCAAGGGCCAGCGCGACCTGCAAGCGCTCGCGCGTCGAGAGCTGCGGACGCGCGTCATGCCCCTCCGGCGGGCGCACGCTCGGCACGACGCGCACGCTCGGATCGGGCTCGTCGCTCGGGGTCACCTTGAGCAGCAAGAGCCCGCGCACGCCGTCGCTTCCGGGCTCCGGGGGCCCGCCCTGACCCGGGATCCGCAGCACGATCGCCGGCCGCGCGCGAATGGACTCCGGCGTGAGTCGCGGCAGCGTCACCTCGAGCGACGGGGCGGACTCGCCCTTCGGCCGCAGCGTGATGGCCCCGGCTCGTCCGCACGCGTCGCAGCCCCCGCCGCCGCACGCCGCGCAGCGGAGGTTCCGAGGCAACTCGACGGAGAGCGTCTCCCCCTGCTCGAGCCAGCGCATGGGCACGCGAATGGTGTGGTCCACGTCCGCGCCACGCGGAACATCGGGGCTTCCGCCGGTGACACGTCCGAGAACCTCAGCCACCTCCGAGCGAGCCTACCACTTTCCTCGACGGGGCCGAAACTTCTGATAATCCTCCTGACCCGCCCATTCGGTGGGGCTCGCTCCCCGTTCGTCGGGGCCGGAACAAGAAGGAGCCGCCTTGCTCGAGCTTATCTTGCGTTTTTGGGATGTGATCACCCACCTGGATCAACACCTGGGTGAGTGGGCACAGGCACTCGGAGGCTGGCTCTACGGGGCGCTTTTTCTCATCATCTTTTGCGAGACGGGGCTCGTGGTGACCCCATTCTTGCCGGGTGATTCGCTGCTCTTCACCGTAGGTACGCTCTGTGCGCTCGAAAACACACCCGTCACGATCGGCTGGATGATTCCGGTCCTGGTCGTCGCGGCCGTGCTCGGCGACGCGGTCAACTACTCGATCGGGTACCGCCTCGGCCCGAAGGTGTTCACGAGCGAGACGTCGCGCCTCCTCAACAAGAAGCACCTCTACCGGACGCAGGCCTTCTACGAGAAGTACGGGGGCAAGACGATCATCATCGCGCGCTTCGTCCCCGTCGTGCGCACCTTTGCGCCCTTCGTCGCCGGCGTGGGCAAGATGCAGTACCGGCGCTTCTTCGTCTACAACCTCGTGGGCGCGCTGCTCTGGGTCTGCCTCTTCGTGCCCGCCGGGTACTGGTTCGGCAACCTCGACTTCGTGAAGCGGCAGTTCCACTACGTGATCTTCGCGATCATCATCCTCAGCGTGATGCCCGCCGTTTACGAGATCTGGCGCGAGCGCCGCGTCCGCCGCACGTCGGTCGCCGGCGTGTGACGGCCCCACGTCGAGGTCCCGCCCCCGGCTTCTGGGTCGGGGGCTCCTCGGCGCTCCGAAGGCTCTCCTCACACGCAAAATTCCGAAGCACCGCCGCCGCGAGGCACGTCGGCGTCGGCTTCACTGAGAACGCTGCCGTGCTCGAGGAAGCCTCGAAGCAAACGAGGGTCGGCACGCGGTCGGCGTTCGCCGCGCCGCACCGTCAGAG
>CAYYWA010000349.1:4799-6033 GCA_964475255.1 uncultured Sorangium sp. | reverse complement strand
AATCGAGGCTCAGGGGGGAGCGGCGCGCGCCTTGTCGAAGGCTGCCAAGAGCTTTTGGCACGCTTGCTCGCAGCCGCGACAGGCCTCGCCGCAAATGCGGCAGTGCTCGTGCATCGCCGCGTGTCGTTCGCACTCGACGGCGCACGTCTCGCACGCGAGCCGGCAGAGATCGATCGTGCGCCGGAGCAGCTCGAGATCGGGTTGGTACTGTCGCGTGAGCAGCTGTCCCGTGGTCTCGCAGATGCTGGCGCAGTCCAGGTTCAAGCGGATGCAGCGCGTGAGCGTGGAGACCCGATCCTCGGCGAGGCACGCGTCCGCGCAGGCGATGCACGTCTGGGCACAGTCGAAGCACGCGTCGATGCAAGCCGCGAGGTCGTCTCCGCCGATGGGGGTCTTGGGGAAGGCTCGCAGCATTTCGCTGACGGTCTGTTGCATGGCGTTTCCTCCTCCTCTTCCTCGATGGACCCCACCGGTGTGCAGGATTCAGACCACGAAGCCCGGAGACCCGTCGCTGGCTCACCGGGTGCACGACGCCTCGTGGCGCCCGCAGCGAAGAGCGCCCATCGTCGTCACGGCGGGGCATCCGGGCACCGCGCGGGTAGCAGCGCCGCGCACGGCGCGTCGAAGGGACCAGAGCGCGCGCGATGCTCGCCGAGCGGAGCCAAGAGGACGCGGCGACACCGGGTCGCCCCAACCCCTCGGTGTGAATGCGCGGCGTGAGGCCCAGAGCACCACGGCGCGTTGGCGCGCCAAGTGCAGTCGACTTCCGTAGCCGAGGGCGACCCGTGAGACGACGGGCCTGCACGGCTCAACAGGAAACGGGAGGCAACCAATGACGCGTTGGAAGAACATTGCGATGTTCTCGTGTGCAAGCATCGTCGCCCTGGCGCTCGCGGGCTGTGAGCGCGGCGGGGGCGGCCCTGGCGGCCAGGAGCAGCCCCAGCAGGGTCAACAGGAACAGTTCCCGGAAATGCAGGAGCAGCCGGGACAGGAGCGCGAGCCGGTGGGCGGTGAAGAGCAACCGTCCCCGGAGGAGCAGCAACAGCAGGAGCAACAGCAGCCCGAGCAACAGGGCACCGATCCCTTCGGGTCGGAGCAACAGGAGCGCCCCGAGGGCACGGAACCCGGAGGCACCGGCACCGAGCCGCCGCCTTCGCCCGGCTCGGACGGCATGTAGCGGGCGGGTCGCGGCAGCGACCCCGAGGCGCGCGCGCCGGCCCTCGTTGCCGACGCG
>CAYYWA010000349.1:0-4789 GCA_964475255.1 uncultured Sorangium sp. | reverse complement strand
TATGGGATCCGTACCGCGAGCAGCTCAAGAGCAACGTCGCGGACCTGAAGAACGTCGGCGGCCGGCCGGCCGGCACGATCACGGCCGCGGGGGTCCTGCGCGAGTTCGTGGGTGACCCGCCGTGGGTGGACCTGGGCATCGCCGGCACCCGCGGCGCGCGCGCCGGCCCGCGTGCCCGCCGCGCGCGCGGCAGCTCTTCACGGCGCCGGAGGCGAGCCCTTCGACGATGCGCCGCTGGAACGCGAGCACGAGCGCGACGACCGGCGCGGTGGCCACCACCGTCGCCGCGAACACTTCGCCCCATGGCACTTGGTGGCGGCCGCGCAAGAAGGCCACCGCTACCGGCACGGTCTGACGCTCGGGCCCTACGGTGAACGAGAGCGCGAACAAGAACTCGTTCCAGCAGTAGATGAAGGCGACGATCCCGCTCGAGACGATCCCGGGCAGGGAGAGCGGAAGCACGATCGACACGAGCACGCGCATCCGGCTCGCGCCGTCGATCATCGCTGCTTGCTCGATTTCGGACGGGAGCTGCCGAAAGTAGCTCACGAGCAGCCACACCGTGAGGGGCAGCGCGAACGTGAGATACGGGAGCACGAGCCCGGGATAGGTGTCGATGAGCCGCGCGCTCCGGAGCAGGGCGTAGAGCGGCTGCACGATCGAGATCTGCGGGAACATGCTGACCGCGAGCACCGCGCCCAACACCAGGCCCCGACCGGCGAACTCGAGCCGCGCGAGCGCATAGGCCGCGCCGCCGCCGATGGCGAGGCAGGCCAGCGTCGTCGCGGAAGCGACGACCAGCGAGTTCCGAATCGGGAGCCAGAAATTCTGCCGCGCGAACAGGCTCACGTAGTGTTCGAGCGACAACCCGCCGATCCCGAGCCCGCCGCCTCCGAAGAGCACGTGCTCGGGCGAGAGCGAAGCCAACACCACCCACCCGAGGGGCAGCGCGAGGAGCGCCGCGAACGCGAGCGCCACGATCCATCCGAGCCGTCCGTTCACGCGTTCACCTCGGACCTTCCGATCAGGCGCACGTAGACGAGCGCCATCCCGAACGTCACCAGGAACACGAGCACCGAGAGCGCCGCACCGCGACCGAAGTCGAGATACTGGAGCAGGACGCCGAACGTGTAGAGCGCGATGGGCTCGGTGGCGACCCCCGGCCCTCCCTGCGTGAGCACGTACACGAGGTCGAAGACGCGGAACGCGTCGAGCGAGCGGAAGATCAACGCGACGAGGATCACCGAACGCAAACCGGGCAGCGTCACGTACCGAAGGCGCTGCAACGGGCCGGCCCCGTCGACAGCGGCGGCCTCGTAGAGCTCCTTCGGGATGGTCTGGAGCCCCGCGAGCAAGAGCAGCGCCACGAAGGGCGTGGTCTTCCAGACGTCCGCGAGCACGATGGGGATCCACGCGAGCCGCTCGTCGGAGAACCAGTTCTGACCGCGCTCGACGAGACCGAGCGTCGAAGCGAGCAGCGCGCCGGGCCCCTGCGTCTCGAACGCGAAGCGAAAGGTCAGCGCCGCGACCACGGTCGGGATCGCCCACGGCACGAGGGCGAGCGTACGCACCGCGCCGCGCGCGCGGAACGTGCGATGCAAACCGAGCGCGAGCAGAAGCCCGAGCGCGAGCTCGAGCGAAACGCTCGCCACGACGAAGCCGAGGGTGCGCCCGAGCGCTCCCCAGAAACGTGCCGACGCGACCACCGTCTCGTAGTTGAGCGCGCCGACGAACGGACGCCCGAGCCACGGCCGGCGCAGATCGTACAAGTGCAGCGAGTCGTGGAAGGCGCGAAGCAACGGAAAGAGCGCGAGCCCGAGGACCACCGCGAGCATCGGCAGGAGCAGGAGCCAGGCGAGCCGCGCTTCGGCGCGCGCTCGACGCGAGCGCGAACGCGTGGGCCTGGGGCGGCCGCGCCGAAACCACACGGCGGCCGCGACGGAAGCGCCGCGCGCACCGAGCCCGGCCCAGACGCGCGCGGCGGTGGCGCGCGCCGCGGTCGGTCCTTCGCGCTCCGGGCCGAGGGCGAGCGCGCTCGAAATGCGGCGCATCTCGTCCGCGGCGGCGGAGAGCGCCGCGCGCGGTGTTGCTTGCCGCGTGAGCGCGCGATGCACGCCGAGCTGGAGCGTCTGCGAGAGCTCCGTGTAGGCGGGCGTCAGCGGGCGGGGCGTCGCATGCTCCACGATCTCGCGGATGCGATTCGGCTCGAAGCCGATGGCCGCTTCGAGGTCCGGGTGCGCGTACACGGAGCGCCGCGCCGGCAGATGGCCCGCCATTCGCGCCCGCTCGAGCATCTGTTCGGGAGCGGTGAGGAAGCGGACGAGCGCCCGCGCGAGCTCTGGATGCTGCGCGTGCGCGCTGATCGCGAGCTGTTGGCCACCGAGCGTCGCGGTCGGGCTCCCGCCCGGAGCGGCTGGCATCGGCGCGATGTCGAAGCGCCCGGCCACCTTCGAGGCGGGATCGCGGGCGAGCAGCGAGTACGCGTACGGCCAGTTGCGCATGAAGACCGCGCGCCCGTTCTGGAACGCGAACCGCGTCTGCTCCTCCTGCCAGCTCAACACGGCCGGCGGCGCGACCTTCGCGTCGTGGATGGCCGCGTACAGGCTCGTGAGCGCGCGCACGCCGCGCTCGGAGTCGACCTCGACGCTGCCGTCCGGGCCGAGGATCACGCCGCCGAATCCTCCCAGGTACTCGAGGAACACGGTGACGAGGCCCTCGTAGCGCGCCGCCTGGAACACGAAGCCGTAGTCGATCCCGGTGCGCTCTTGGGCGGCGGCCGCCTGCGCGTAGAGCTCGTCGAAGGTCGCCGGGGGGCGCTCGACGAGGTCCGTCCGGTAATAGAGCATGCCGACGTCCACGAACCACGGGACGGCGTACGACCGCCCCTCGTAGATCGTCGCCGCGCGCGCCGCGGGGAGGAAATCATCGAGCTCGATCTCCGCCGGCAAGAGCCACCCGGCCGCCGCGAACTCCTGGAGCCAAACGACGTCGAGCTGCAAAATGTCGGGCTCGCCGACGCGCGCGTTCGACCACTGAACGTAGAGCTGGTGGCGCTCGTCCGCCGTCTCCGGAGCGGGGATCATCACGACGTCGATCCCCGGGTTTTGCTTCCGAAACCGCGCGAGCTGCGTCGCGAGCACGTCGGCCTCGGCGCCCGAGGCGCTCCCCGACACCGTCACGCGCGGAAGCGCCGCGCCGCCCGGCGAGCACCCGACGAGGAGGCCAGCGAGGCAAAGGACGACGGCGAGGATCGGGTGCGGCATCGGGCAGGGTGCGGCTCAGCCGGGGAATCGAGGCCCGGCGCGGGTCGGTCGCTCGGCGGCACGGCGTGCTGGCACCGTGGTGCGCGGTGTCCGCGCCTCGGATCCGTCGAGCAGCCCGAGGGCGTGAAAGCGCTCGCCGAGCATACAGAAAGCGCGGGCGATGCCTAGAGCCAGGAGCACGCGGGAACGCGCGGAGGCCGCGGATCTCGCTGCGGAACCGAGCCTTCGCGCGGGCAGGGCCCCCGAGCCCGCTTCTCCGCGCCGAAAATGCGGCTCGCGCGCCGCGCGCCCGCGACTACCCTCTCGCGTGTCCCATGGTCCACTCGACGCGCCCGCCCGCCCCGGCGCCGCTCGCGGAGCCCATCCGACTCGAGCCCGGCTTTCGGCACTACGCTTGGGGAGACTGCCGCTTTCTTCCGGAGCTCTACGGCACGACACCGGGAGAAACCCCGTACGCCGAGGCATGGTTCGGGGCGCACGCGACGCTGCCCGCCACCGCCGAGGTCGGCGGGGAAAAGCTCGCGTTGGACGCGCTGCTCCGCGACCACGGTGAGCGTCTGCTCGGCGCGGACACCTGGCAGCGCTACGGCGGCCTCCCCTATTTGCTCAAGCTGCTCGCCGCGGCGCGACCGCTCTCGATCCAGGTGCACCCGTCGCGCGCGCAGGCCATCGCAGGGTTTCGTCGCCAGAACCGCGAAGGGATCCCGCTCGACGCCCGCGAGCGCACCTACTGCGACGAAAACCACAAGCCCGAGCTCCTCGTCGCGCTGACGCCGTTCACCGCGCTCTCCGGGTTTCGACCCGCGCCGGAGATTGCCGCGGTGCTCGCGAGCGCTCCGGAGCTCGCCGCACTGCTCCCCCCATACGACGGCTCGCGCGACTCGCTGCGGCGCCTCGTCCGCACCTACCTCGAGTTGCCGGAGGCCGAGCTTTCTCCGGCGCTCGCCGCGCTCGTCCATCGCGTGCGCGCGAGCGCTCCCGACCCGGGCACGCGCGAGGCGTTCCTGCTCGAGGCGCATCGCGAGTTCTCGCGCGACGACCACCCGGATCGCGGCCTCTTGTTCGTGATGCTCTCGAACTTCGTGGTGCTGGAGCCGGGGCAAGCCCTCTTCCTCGAAGCGGGCGTGCCGCATGCTTATCTGCGCGGCGCCGGGATCGAGCTCATGGCGAGCTCGGACAACGTGCTGCGCGGCGGGCTCACGCCGAAGCACGTGGACACCGAGGAGCTCGGGCGCATCCTGCGCTGTGACACCGGGGCTCCCCCAGTGCTCACTCCGGTGCTCGAAGACGGATTCGGGCGCTATCCGACCTGGGTCGAGGAGTTCGAGCTCCGCACGCGCGCCCTCGCTCCGAACGAGCCGGTCGAGCGCGTGGCCAGCGGCCCCGAGACGCTGCTGTTCTTCTCGGAGGACGCCAGCACCACGCTGCACGTCGAGACGGAGCGCGGCTCCCTCGAGCTCTCGCAGGGCGGAGCGTGCCTCCTCCCTCACGGAACCTCCTACCGGCTCACCGCGACCGGTCGCGGC
>CAYYWA010000348.1:0-6098 GCA_964475255.1 uncultured Sorangium sp. | reverse complement strand
CGACCTACGCGCGGAACCAGCGCGAGTTCTTCCGCCGCTGCTTCGATGACGGGCGCTTGAGAAACTCGGTGACTGGTAGCGGCCAGCTCGGGCGGCACTTCGACCGTGCGCGTGGACGGGTCGACGCGGACAAGGGGCAGGGTCAAAACGCTTTCCAGATACGCCCGAGGCGGCGCTCCACGCCTCAAGGCAGCGGGAGGTGATCCCGGAAGATTGCGATGATCAGCTTGCTTCCCGACTCGTCGACGGGCGGGTGGACGTGGGCGCGGTTGATGTGTGGTTCGAACTTGTAGTGCCACTCGCAGTAGAGCGTCCGATTGCCGAGGACTCGCTCCCTCGCGCGTCGGCATTTGCCGTCGGCCCGGACATTGGGCTTCTCCGGGGCCATCGTGAGCCCGAGTCCTCTGAACCGCTGCTCGATGAGCTCGTTCGTGACCGGCTTGGAGGGCTCATTCGTCGGCTCCGGCTCCTCGGGGGACAATCGCCCTGTGGCGTCAGTGAACACCCAGGCCCCGTGATCGTCGAGCTTCGCGAGGAGGCGATGAAGATCGTCGTGGACCCGCGCATAACCACCCTCGAAGTGGCGGAGCCCATCCCAGACGTCTTCCAGGAAGTAGAGATCGGGGAAGGCGTGCGGCGCCAGCGCCTGCAGGCCTCGCTCGTCCGCTCGTTCGACCTCCAGCGCGTCCCGAAAAAAAGCACGGTGGGACGACTCGTCGACCACGAAATGAACGAACTCTTTACGCCCGTCGACGATCACCTCGCACAATCCGTGATAGGTCCCCGGCAGAGGTAGGCAGGCTGTGGCCATGCCCTCGGCTACCCGGGCATGGGCCAGGACGGCGGAGAGTGACAGGGCGTCGCGATCCCCTATCGTGGCCTTCATGCCGGGCCATTCCAACTCATCGTCCCAGTACCGGATTGTGTTGAACAGTGCCGCGATTCGCTGACGGACCTCGGGCGAGACCTTCAACGGCAGGTCCGGGTTCCAGAGTAGGTCCGTCAAAGCATGCTCGCCGAAGACCCGCTGCACCAAGAGCTCGCGGCTCGCAGCATAGGGCTCGCCTCGTTCGTAAGCCACGTCCAGCCGATCCAACAGCTGCTCGATCCGCTCGATGTACGCAGCCCGATCGTTCCCGTCCCACGCCCAGCTCGTCTCCTCGAGGACGAAGCGCATGGATCACCTCGGCGCGCCGCGGCGGACCCGTGAGAGGGCGGCCACATCGATTTGGTACTGGTCGAAGAAGCGGCGTGGCCAGTCGCTCAGGCCTCCGTTCGGTGTGAAGCGGAGGGTGGAGATCTCTGGCTGGCCGTCCGCCGTGGCGTCGAAGAAATGGACGAGCGCCCGATCGGCGGGGAGGATCCGATGCTCGCCGATGGCGCGTCGGATTCCGTTGAGCACGTGGTCGCTGTGCGTTTCCACCAGCACTTGGACCCCCGCAGCTGCAATGGTGGAAAGGAACGTCCCCATGCGCGACTGACCCGCGGGGTGCAAGTGAGCCTCGGGGTTCTCTACCAGAAGCAACCCGTCCACTGGCATGAAGAGCCCAGCCAGCACGATGGGGAGACTATAGCTCACACCGAAGCCCATATTGGGGGCCCTTACCCACTCGCCACCGGGAGTCCGGAAGCGAAGCGCCGTTACCGTGGTGTTGGGGAACCAAACCGTGTCGATCTCGGTCGGACGTGCGATGTCCGAGAGCCACGCCTCGACCTGGTATTTGAGGAAAGCATCGACGTCATCGGGGCGCTCAGGGTGTCGCCGGCCGCGGTCGACCTTCTCCTTCAGGCCGTGGATGGCCAGCACGTGGGCGCAGTACTCACCGCGTATACCCACTCCTAGATCATCGTCGGGTCGGGCGCTGGCGCTGAGGACATCCCGCGGGCCAAGTCGTTCTGCGCAGAGGTACGTGAAGGCGCGATGTGGGCCACCCAGGGGCGGCGGAACCCGAGCCGGCTCACGCTCCTTGATAGGCAGATGAAGGAGCGTCTCGTTGCGGGCGTCCAGCAGAAACCGTGCCTGTATTCCTTCATCCAGCGTCGCGGTGAGCCCGATTTCCGAGCTGTCGATCGCCGTGTGGAGGTTGAGCACGTCCTGCGCGCTGCCCAGCTCCAGGCCGAAGAGCCCGTTGAGCGGCACGCTCCTAGATTCGGAGAGACTAGCTTCACGGGCAAGGAGCAGTGACTGGATGACCGTCGTCTTGCCTGCGCCGTTCAGCCCCGTGAGGACCGTGAGAGGCGTGTAATCGAGCTTGCACGAAGAGAATCGCTTGAACCCGGTGATCTCCAGCACCGTGATCATCCCGGGGTCTCCTCCGACAAGGTGTTTCTCAAGATTTCGCGTGCCGCCTGAAAGCGGAGCTTGACCTTGGAGACATCGCCTGTGCCCTGGCTGATCGCGGCATTATAGGCGTACTCGCCCATGAGCGCGCGTGCACGCTTCATGATCTCGTCCTTGTGGGGCGCGAGCTGCGCGGGCTCATAGTCGGCCAGCGCGACCGCCCAGCTCTCGAACAGGGAGCGGTTGATCGGTCCGCGTCGCCTGGCCCAGGAAGGGTACTTCCGGAACGCAGTGTTGCCGAAGACCGCGATCGCGGCCCTCATCGCGCGCTCGAAGTCGGCGGAGATCCGGTCGAGGTCCGCCTCCGTGATGCTCGGCTTGGTGAGGTGAACACCGTCTACACGGCGGGTGAAGTCGAGCAGAAAGGAGTCCAGGCTGCTGAACTCGCGGTACTCGTCCAGTTGTGCCAGCGATCGAAACGCGCAGAAGCGGAGCGCCACCTCGCGGTCCGCCATGCGCCGCTCATGCTTGAAGGCGCCGTCGGTCGCCTGATGAAAGGCTGGCAAATTCGTCAGCTGCTTGAAGAGCTCGCGCGAGCGCTTTCGACTCATGCAGTGACGGATCTCCTGGGGTGTGAGGGGACTGCCGCCCGTGTTGATCCGCCGGAACACGTCGAACTTCACGTCGTCCGGCGTCTGGGGCTCGATGACGTTGACGAAGATTTGCGTCTGCTGAAAGCGCCGGCGCAGGACCACATCGAGGTCCTTAAATCGTTGTCCCTCTAGGTCCTTGAGGTATTCGAGATCCGAGAGGACTTCCCCCCCGACCACGAATTTATGAATCGTGGTGAGACGCTGCACGCCGTCCACCACCTGCATCGCCCCCTTGAGATCCTGGTTGAAATAGAAGGCCGGCAGCGGGATGCCGAGCAGGATGGATTCGATCAGCCTCGACCGCTGGACCGGTTTCCAGACGTAAAGCCGCTGGAAGTCCGGAGCGAGATCGATGTCCTCGTCACCGATCATGTCCACGACCTGCCGCAGGGAGAACGGCTTGGTGCTGATCCGGATCTTGCTGGGATCCCACGGTTTGGCTTCGCCCGCTGTCTCACCGACGTCTTCCACCTCGACGTCGGTGGCCTCGTTCTCGAAGAACTCTTCCTTTGGATCCTCGTGGCTCTCCTGCGGCGTCTCTTCGGCCATGGGATGATCTCCTTCTTCCGCTCGGCTTGCCGCAGATGGATAGCAGCGTCGAGTGTACCGTGTCGACCTCACGGAGATTGCCGTCGGCGGCGCATCGTCGAGGGCGCGCCGCGGCCATGGTCGCCCGCTCGGGACGCCTCACTCTTTGCCCACCGGCTGACGGGCGGGTGAGTTCCTTGTGCCTTCTGTCCACCATGGCGCCCCTTGCCCTCGGCCAGCGCCCGGCTCGCGAGATCCCGCTGCCGGTGCTCAGCTGGCGGGCGCACGAGCAGCTCAGGCGCGTCTGCGCGTTTCCTTGTGTCACCTGACCCGAGCTCGTGGCCATACGCGACTCGACCTGCTGCTTGCCTGGGCTCAGAGCGCTTTGCGGCTACGAACACGAGCTGTGCGCATGAGGGCAGTCCGGCGGGCAGGTGTCACTGCCGCCACCGCGTCCGGGATCACGGTGCGTGCCGAGCGGGCGCGAGGTCGAGCTGCACGAGGCCGCGCGTCATTCGGTTTCCGGTGACGGTGAGCGCTTGGCGACGGGTGGCGCCCGCGAAGAGTGGGTGACCGGCGCCGAGGATGACGGGGACGATCGTTACGGTGAGCGCGTCGATGAGGTCCGCGTCGAGGGCCTGACGGATGACGTCGCCGCCGTCGACGTAGACGTCGCGCCCCTGGGCGGCCGCGCGCGCTTCGACGACGAGGTCCGTGATCGGTCCTTGCACCGGGCGCGCGGTGGGAACCTTCGGCGTGAGCGGGCGGCGTGTCGCGACGAGCACGGGGCGGTCTTCGTAGGGCCAGCTTCCGAAGGTGGTGACCACGTCGTACGTGCGCCGTCCCATGAGCAGCGCGCCGACGCCTGCGAAGAACGCGGCGTATCCGTGATCGTCGCCCTCGACGGGTGGGGGCAGCCACGAGAGGTCGTCGTTCGGGCCCGCGATGAAGCCGTCGAGAGAACAGCCGATGAAGACGCGCACGCGGCCGCTCACGACGCACCTCCGCTCGCGAGCAGGCGCTCCCACTCGATTGGATCGCGCGTCTCGACGTTTTCGACGCCGAGCTCGCGCAGCACGCCGATGACCGTCTGTCTGCGGATGGCGGACACGAGGAGGATGTGGGCGATCACGCTCCCGAAGGTGAAGCTTTCGGGAGGCGTGCAGAGCGCGTCGACGAAAGCGTCGTCCCATTCGTTGCGATCGCGAATCCGCCGCACGAGCGCGGTGAACTGCGCTTCCACAGCCGCCCAGCGCGCTTGGAGGCCCGCGATGGTGCGCGGCTCTCGAGGCGGGATGTCGCGGCCGCCCATCGCGGCGGTCCACACCTCATTGGTGAACACGATGCGCTCGAGCATCGTGCGCAGGTCGGGCTCGGGCCCTTCGAATTCGTGCACCACCAGGCCCGGTCGCACGGGTCGGTCGAGGGCCTCGTCAGGGAGCGTCGCCGCCTGCTCGAGGAGGCGCGACACGTGCCAGTGTTCGTGCTGTACGAGACGGAAAGGTCCATGGTTGCGCTCCTTGCTGCACCCGGCAACAACAGGCCGCCGGGCGGGTGAAAGTGGATGCCGTTCGGCGCGGTGAGCCAAAAATCACGCCGCTCGGTCGCGAAGCGACTCGGGGGCACGCCGTACGCACGGGTGAACGCGCGTGAGAACGCCTCGACGGCGTCGTAGCCCGCTTCCAGCGCCGCCTCGGTGACGCTCGCCCCGCGCCCGAGGCGCCACGCGGCGCGCTTGAGCAAGAGGCGCTGCCGGAAGGCTCCCGGTGCTTCCCCAATCCCCGACCGAGCGAGGCGATTGAAGTGAAACGGGCTCAACATCGCCCGCGCAGCCATCGAGCCCTTCGTCCAGGGCTTCGAGCACGGCGTCGATGACATCGCGCAGTCGATCGGGGCGAACCGGCTTCACGAGGAGGAGCTTGCCGCAGACGGACGGCGGCCGCATGACCGCATTTACGCTTGCCCCGCGCTGGACCCAGCTGCTCGATGGCGGGCGCTGCGCGTACATCGCCGCGGATGGCCAGCGCTACCGGGAAACCAGCTTCCTCGAGCTCCACCACCGTGAGCCGCACGCGCACGGCGGCCCCGCGAGCGCCGAGAATCTGGCACTTTACTGCGGCGCGCGCGACGCGCTCGCCGCGAACGAGACTTCGGCCGCGAGTACATGGACCGCCGTTCGCGGCGCGACCTCGAAACCTCGAATGAACGAGCACACGGGCTGCTCTGTGCCCCCGGACTCCCCGCACTCCGCGCCGGCGCGGACTCCGCGAGCACAGCGGCGCTCGAGCACGAATGGCAGCCGGAGGAACCGACGTGGAAGGACGGGCAGGCGAGCTGCGGGACCTGGCGTCGCGCAGGACTGGCGCACGCGGGCTGCCGCGAGGCGGCCAACACAACCGCACGAATGAAGAACGAACTGCACGAAAGAACAGGGTGGGAACGCGCTGGAGCGCTCGGAGCCGCGCGGCGGTGGGATGGCAGAGCCGAAAGGGCGCGGCGAGTGAAACGACGGGCAGAGCCGTGGTGGCGCTGCCCGTCGAGGATCACGCGGTGAGCGCTTCGATCAGAAGAGGTCGTACGAGGGCCACGCGGAGACGGCGCCGATGATTTCCCACATCATGGCGTCGAGGTTCGCG
>CAYYWA010000347.1:0-6128 GCA_964475255.1 uncultured Sorangium sp. | reverse complement strand
CGGCCGCCCTGGGCGGCGGAGTGCGTTTCGCGATCGCGCTCGGCGCGTTGCGAGCGTTCGACGTCGCGTGGGTCGTGCGCACGGAGCTCCTGCGGCTCGCGAGCACGGAAGCGCCGCTCGATGAGGGAGCGTTCGGCCACTCCCCGCTGGCGCCGTACCTCCGTCAGCGCCGAGCGGCCCTGCGCACCGGGCTGACGGCGGCCGCGCTGACCCCCGCGTGGGTGATGGCGCTCGGAACCGCTGCGCTGCTCACGGGTCTCTCCGGGCGGCCGAGCGCGGCGGGGTGGCCCGCGCTGTTCACCGGCCAGCGCGCGTCTCTGGGTGGGCTTTTCGCGGCCGTGCTGCTCGCCGCGCTCACGGCAGCGCTGCTTTCCGCGGTGGCGCCCGCACCCCGGATTCTCGGGGCTCCCCGCTCCTCCCGTCCGCCGGCGCCGCGACGGCCGGCGGATCCGCCGCCCTCCGAACGCAACGCCGAGCTCGCTCGGACCAGCTCTCACTGCGAGCAGGACTTGCGGCGCGGCCCGGGATGACGGACATAGTCCGGACGATGCCGGTTCCGACCATCGACGAACGCGCGTTCGAGCAAGAAGTCATGATGACCGAGCTCCCCGTGCTCGTGGAGTTTTCCGCGGAGTGGTGCGGGCCGTGCAAGGTCGTCGCGCCGGAGCTCGAAGCGCTCTCTCGGGAGCTCGAGGGCAAAGCCAAGATCGTGAAGATCGACATCGACCGCTCACCCCTGCTCTCGCGTCAGCTCGGGATTCAGTCCGTGCCGACGTTCGTCGTGTTCCAGAACGGTCGCCCCGTGGGCGGCCGCGTGGGCGCCCTCAAGCGCGCGCAGCTCCGCGAGATGCTCGATCCCTATCTTCCGCGTGCGCAAGGGGCGCTCAAGCCGGAAGAGCTCGCGATGCTCCTCCAGAATCAACGCGTGAGCGTCGTGGACACGCGCGAGCCCGCGGTCTTCCAGCGCGCGCACATCGCTGGCGCCGTCAACATCCCCCTGGAAGAGATCGAGAGCCGCCTCGCGGAGCTTCACATGCTCCCCGCCCCGCCGGTGCTCTACTGCCGCGCCGGTGACCGCACGAAGGACATCGCGACGAAGCTCGCGGAGCAGGGCCTTCCCGTCGCCTTCCTCGAAGGCGGCGTGCTCGCCTGGGAAGCCACGGGCTTCCCGCTCGAGCGGCCAGACTGAGCCGCGCCTGGATTTCGGCTTGGAGTCACACGCTCGGAAGGCCGAGTCTCCTTGGGGGCTTCCCAAAGTGAGATTGGTAAGAGCGTTTCCCGAACGAGTGGCGGACTCGAGCGCTCGAGGGGGCGTGTGTAAACACTCCTCGTGTCGCGACTCCCTTCCGGCGCGAGCCCGAGATCTAAGGTAAGGTCTGCCGCCCGCTCCGGTGAGCCGCACGCTCGCTCGGTCGCGGTGACCCTCATCTCCTGGAGGAGCAGGATTCGGATGTCGCGTTCGCCTTACCTCGTTGCTTCGATCTTCGTGTTGTCGGCGTGTTCGCCGGAGGCCCAAGGGCCATCGCCCATGGGTCAGGGCGGGGCCCCCGTCGTCGGAACCTCCAACGCCGGTGCGCCCAGCCAGGGCGGGAGCGCCCAGGGCGGGAGCAGCCAGGGCGGAACGAGCGGCATGGCCTCCGGCGGGACGAGCACGGGCGGTTCGGGCGACGGGGGAACGGCCAACGGCGGCACGACCGCGGGCGCGGGCGGAACCACGGCCGGCGCCGCCGGCAACGGTGGAGGCGGCGCCGTCGCCGGTAGCGGAGGAACGCAAACCGGCGGCGCTGCGGGAACGTCGGGCGCAGGCGGAACGACGGCTGGCGCAGGCGGGGAAGCAACCGCGGGCGCCGGCGGCACGAGCGGAGCGGGTGGAACCGGTGACACGGGCGGCACGGCAGGCTCGGGCGGCGAAGCGACCGGCGGCAGCTCGGGCGGGATGCCAAGCGGCGACACCGTGACCGACGACTTCGAGGGCGCGATGCTCGATCCCGCGAAGTGGGAGATCGGCGGCAACGGTCAAGGCACGATCGAGCTCTCGACGGAGCAGGCCCACGGAGGGCAGAAGTCCGTCAAGGTGGTGGTGATGAACGGGCAGAAGCTGTTCATCAACAAGAGCCTCTTTCCTCTGCCGAACGGCGTGATCCACTTCCGCGTCTGGATGCGCTTCACGAACGACAATTGGCAGAACCACATCGCCTTCGTCGCCGCGGGGCCCGGCCCTGAGAACCAGGAAGTGCGCTTCGGCGGACAGGCGGGCTACTACCACGCGAACCTGGCGGGGGATGGCGACGGACTCTCCCCCGACCCGTTCGTCGACTGCGATATCTGCGTCCCGCCCGTCGCGAACACGTGGGTGTGCCTGCGCGGCATGTTCGACTTCGCGAACGACGACGCGCGCCTGTTCGTCGATGACGAGCTCGCCGTCGACGCGAAGGATTCCTCGGACTGGCACTCCGGAAATGGAAATTTGCCGGAGAACCCCGCGCAGATCGGCTTCGGGTGGGCGCTCTATGGCGGCTCGATGACCACCGTCTATTACGACGACATCGCGATCGGCTACGAGCCCATCGCGTGCAATTGAGGCCGCGTCTCAAGAGCGGTACGCCGCGAGAGCGGCGGCGATGACTTCGCGAACGGGGACGCCCGCGGCGCGGGCGCGCTCGACGCAAACGTCGAACTCGGGTTTTACCTGGGGCGGACCATAGGCGCCCTCGCTGATCTTGAGCGGGACGCTTCCGAACGGCGTCGCCACGACCTGCACGCGTCGCGGGCGCTCGGTGCGCGTCACCTCGAGCCGGCGCACGCCGATGCTGCTCGTCTCCGCGAGGAGGACGCTCGCCAGCGCATCGGCGCGGGCCCGCTCACACAGAGCGGCGAGGACGAGGCCCGGTCGCCCTTTCTTCATGGTGACGGGGGTCGCCCAGGCGTCGAGCGCGCCAGCGGCGAGGAGTGCTTCGAGCGCGTGCGCCGCGAGCTCGCCGGTCATGTCGTCGACGTTCGCCTCGAGCACGACGTGGCTGGCCGCAGACGCCGGGCGCTCGGCGGGGACGCTGCCGAGGACGGCGCGAACGGCGTTTGGCCGATCCGGGAGGCGCCGCGTGCCGACCCCGACGCCGACACGCTCGGGAACGATCGCCGGCCACTCGGTGAACGCCTCCGCGACCGTCGCGACGATGGCGGCGCCCGTGGGCGTGACGAGCTCGCCCGGGAGCCCGGCAGGGTACGTCGGCACCCCGCGGAGGCACAGCACCGTGGCTGGCGCGGGCAGCGGGAGCTCGCCGTGCTGGCACGTCACCGTGCCGCGCCCGAGCGGGAGCGGTGTTGCGACGACACGCGCTCCGAGATGCACGAAGCAGGCCGCCGCGCCGACGATGTCGACGATCGAATCCACGGCCCCGACCTCGTGAAAGTGCACCGTCTCGATCGGGACGCGGTGCACCTCGGACTCGGCTTCGGCGAGGCGCCGAAAGATGGCGCGCGCGAGCGAGCGCACGGCGGGCTCGAGCTCGGCGCTCTCGAGCAGGCGCTCGATGGCCGCGTACGAGCGCTGCGGCTGCGCCTTTTCGACGCGCACCACGAAGCGCACGCCGCCGATGGCGCCAGTTCGGGCCGGGATCTGGTCGACGGAAAATCCGCTGAGCCCGAGCGGAGCCAACGCTCCCGCGACGGTGGAGAGCGGCACGCCGAGATCCAAGAGCGCAGCCACGGTCATGTCGCCGGCGATGCCGCTCGGTGTGTCGAGAAAGAGAAGCTTTCCCGAGCCGGCGGCGGCGGGGAGCGGCGCGTTCGGCGTTGGAATGGGCGCGTGGTCGTGGTGGGAATGCGCGTGCGCGTGCTCGGCGGAATCCTCGCCGTGCGTGTGCCCATGCCCATGAGAATGCCCATGGGAGTGCGGATGCTCGTGCGCGTGCTCGGAGGGTTCGGGGCCGGGGGATTTCACGCAGCGTTCCTCGCTCGCAGCATGCGCACCACGGCGGCCGCAGCGCCGAATCCGTTGTCGATGTTGACGACGGTCACGCCGGACGCGCAGCTCGTGAGCATGCCGAACAGCGCGGTCAGGCCCGAGAGCGCCGTGCCGTAGCCGACCGAGGTCGGCACTGCCACGATGGGTGTGCCGACGAGCCCACCGATCACGCTCGGCAGGGCGCCCTCCATCCCGGCGACGACGATCGCCGCGGGCGCCGCGCTGAGCACGTCGAGGCGCGCGAGCAAGCGGTGCAACCCCGCGACGCCCACGTCGAACACCCGCTCGGCGGGCACACCGCACATCCGCAGCGTCTCGAGCGCCTCTTCGGCCACCGGAATGTCGCTCGTTCCGGCCGTGACCACGGCGACCGGCGCCGAGGTGCCCAGAAGGATCGGACGGTGCTCGTGCGTGAGCACGCGCGCGAGGGGTGCGTACCGGAGCTCCGGCAGCTCCGCGTGCACCTCCGCGGCGAGCCCCTCCGAAACGCGGGTGATCAGGACGTTTTCGCCGGCCTCGATCAGGCGACGGGCGATCCCGACGATTTGCGCCGCGGTCTTTCCCTGACCGAGCACGACCTCGGGGAACCCGAGCCGCAAGGTGCGATGATGATCCACCTTCGCGTACCCGAGCTCGGCGAACGGAAGGGCTTCGAGCGAGCGGGCCGCCGCCGCGACGTCGAGCGTTCCAGCGCGCACGCGTTCCAGGAGAGCTCGGAGCTCGTCGGGGCTCATGGAGTGCCTCGGCCGAACGCCGCGTCGACACACGGAGAAACGGGGCTTCGCGTCGTCAATTCGGTGGCGTTCTAGCCTAGATTTCGGCCTGACGCCGGAGGCGCCGTCGCACGGCAACGCGCCTTCCCCCCAAAATCCAGGCCCAGCTTGGATTTCGGGCGGATACCGGACGGCAAGCGGCCGCCCTGGGAGACTCGTCGCCGGCCTGGCGGGTTTCCAGAATCCCGTGTTAGGGGTGGACGGGCTATGCCAGCACCGCTCGGGCCCCTGGTCGGCCTGGCGCTGGGCGGGCTCCTCGCTCGGGCGCGCCCGGACGCCCTCGGTCGTGAACGCCTCTCGCTCGGCTCGCTGCTGCTCGTCGTGCTGTTCGCGCTCCTGGTGTTCGCGCCGGGCGCGGCCTACTTCATGGTGTTCGAGCCGGACTGGGCCTATGCGTACCTGGTGGACGGCTCGCGCCGCATCGGTGCGCTGAACGTCGCGCTCATTCTGGCGAACGTCGCGAGCGTGCCGGTCGGGTTCGCGCTCTCGCTCCGCGCGCCGCCGACGCGCGAGCTCGCGACGCTCTCTCGGGTGGTCGGGCTGCCCGCCCTGGGCGTCGGCCTGTTCGTGGTGGTGCTCTTTCCGCGCCTGAGCGTCCAGGCGACCTATGCCCAGTATCACGGGGACTTCGGGACGCGCCCGGTCGCGGGCGGCCCGCTCGGGTATGCGCTCATCTGGACGACGCTCGTCATCGTAGGTGGCGCGGTGTGGACCGCCTACGCGCTCCGGCGCATGGACTAGCGAGGCTTCACCGGCGTCGCGGTGCTAATGGACGGCGTCATGGAGTCTGATGACGCTCGAGAGCTCGAGGGATTGGCGCAGTCGGTGGTCGATCGCGCGCGTCGCGCCGGCGCCGACGTTGCAGAAGCGAGCGCGCGCAAGGGATTCGATCTCAGCGTCCGAGTGCGCTTGGGCCGCCCCGAGCTCGTCGAGGAAGCCGGCCACCGCGGCGTCTCGCTGCGAGTGCTCCGCGACCAGCGCGTCGCCATCACCAGCACGAGCGATCTGTCCCCTGCGGGGCTCGATCGCCTGGTCAGCGACGCCATCGAGCTGCTCGACCTGAGCCAGCCGGATCCGTTCGCGGGACCGGCAGAGCCGGAGCTGCTCGCTCGCCCGCCCTTTCCGGACTACGACCTGTACGACCCGCGCGTCGAGCGCATCGACGCCGACGAGGCGCTCTGCCTCGCCACGCTGGCCGAGCAAGCCGCGCTCGGCCTCGATCCGCGCATCACGCTGAGCGAAGGAGCCACTTTCGCGCGGAGCAGCGGCGTCGGCGTGCTCGTGCTCTCGAGCGGCTTCTCCGGCGCGCAGCGGAGCACGTACGCCTCGCTCAGCGTGGCGCCAGTCGTCGAGGACGAAGGCGGCAAGAAGCGGCGCGGTCACTACTGGAC
>CAYYWA010000346.1:0-6129 GCA_964475255.1 uncultured Sorangium sp. | reverse complement strand
ACCTCGTCGTCGAGCTTCGCGGCGGCCACGAACTGGTCGAAGAGGAGTTGGTCGGCAGCAGTGAACTCGGTGCCGAAGCGCTCGTTCAGGACCTCGATGATTTCCGAGAGCTGGGCCTCGTCGTCTTTGGCCTTCCTGGTGCCCACCTCCGACGCGCCGTAGACGACGCCGGGCTCCGCGACGCGCAGGGTGATGGATCCCTCCGAGATCTTGTCGAGTCGGTAGTACTTGAGCGCGACATCGCCATCGAGGCGCAGCGGCGCCTTCTTCGGGTCCTGGGGCAGCTTGGTCTCGAAGAAGCGCGCGAAGGTGTAGAGCTTCTCGAGGTCGGGGTCGGTGAAGGGCATCACCTGGGAGAGGAACGCGTAGAGGCGAACGAAGGCGCCGAGCGCATTTCTGAACTCCTCGCGCGGCTTCTCCTCGAGCGCTTTGAACCGGTCGACGCCAGGATTGAGGTGGCGATTCATCTCGGCGTGGTCGTGGACCGTCTGCTTCTCTCGCGGCGAAAAGAACACCCTGCAGAGGGCCTCCACCTCCGACTTCCAGAACACCTGCGCCGCTTCGAGCTTGTGCGCGAGGTCGTAGAGTTGTTGCGGGTCCGCCGTGTCGGCGACCGTGGTTGCCTCGTAATAGGGCTGAAAGCTGCGCTGGATCTCTTCCGTGTCGTTCACGAAGTCGAGAACGAAGGTGTCCGTCTTGCCGGGCGCGGTACGGTTCAGGCGCGAGAGCGTCTGCACGGCCTGCACGCCGGAGAGCCGCTTGTCGACGTACATCGTGTGCAAGAGCGGCTGGTCGAAGCCGGTCTGGTACTTGTTGGCGACCAGGAGGATCTGGAAGTCGTCACCATCGAACGCGCCGGGCAGCGCAGCCTCGCTGATGCTCTTGCCGGACTTGTCCTTGTTCATCCCGGGTTCGGTGAACTCGAGGCCCGTATCCGGATCCTTCACGGTGCCCGAGAACGCCACGAGCACGCCGACGTCGCGGTAGCCCTTTTCCTTGAGATACGCCTCGAAGGCCTGCTTGTAGCGGACCGCGTGCAGACGCGAGCTCGTCACGAGCATCGCTTTGGCGCGGCCACCGAGCTTGTGCCGAACCTTCGCGCGGAAGTGTTCGACCATCACCTCGGTCTTCTGCGCAATGTTGTGCGGGTGCAGGCTCATGAAGCGCGCGAGCTGCCGCGTCGCCTCCTTCTTCGGCACGCGCGGATCGTCCTCCGTCGCCTTCACCAGCCGATAATACGCCTTGTAGGTGGTGTAGTTCTTGAGGACGTCTAGGATGAACCCCTCCTCGATGGCCTGACGCATCGAGTAGAGGTGAAAGGGACGTGGCTTTCCCTCGGCATCGCGCGTGCCGAAGATCTCGAGCGTCTTCGCCTTCGGCGTCGCCGTGAACGCGAAGTACGAGAGGTTCTTCTGGCGCCCGCGCGAGGCCATCACGGCTGCGAGCACCTTCTCGTGCGCGTCGTCCTCGTCTCCCTCGGCGTCTTGCTGCTCGGCGTCCTCCAGCGAGGCCGCAGCAAGCACCTGTTTCATCTTCCGCGCCGACTCACCCGTCTGCGAGCTATGCGCCTCGTCGATGATCAGCGCGTAGCGCTTGCTCTTCGAGCTGCCGATCTTGTCGACGATGACCGGGAACTTTTGCAGCGTCGTGATGATGATGGGCGTGCCGCTCTCGAGCGCCTTCGCGAGTTGGTCGGAGTGCTCGTCGATCTTCGCCACGACGCCTTGCTTGTGCTCGAACTGGTAGATGTTGTCCTGGAGCTGCTTGTCGAGGACGCGGCGGTCCGTAACGACCACGACCGAGTCGAACACGCGCTCGTCGCGCTCGTCGTGCAGGCTCGACAGCCGGTGCGCGAGCCACGCGATGCTGTTCGACTTCCCCGAGCCAGCCGAGTGTTGAATCAGGTAGCTGTGCCCCGGGCCATCCACGCGCGCCGCTGCCTCGAGCTTTCGGACCACATCGAGCTGGTGGTAGCGCGGAAAGACGATCTTCTCTTCCTCCACCTTCTTGCCGCCACGGAGCTTCTCTTCCTTGGCGACGTGCAGGAGCCTCCCGACGATGTCGAGGAATGAGTCGCGCGCGAGGACCTCCTCCCAGAGGTAGGCGGTGCGGTAACCGCTTGGATGCTCTGGGTTGCCGGCGCCACCGTTCGCTCCGCGGTTGAACGGCAGGAACGTCGTGTTCTCTCCGCGCAGGAACGTGGTCATGTAGACGAGATCCGGATCGACCGCGAAATGAACGAGCGCGCCGCGCTTGAACTGGAAGAGGCGATGGCGAGGATCGCGCGCCCGATACTGCGCGATAGCGTGCTGGACGGTCTGGTGCGTGAGCGGGTTCTTCAGCTCGAGCGTCGCGATCGGTAGGCCGTTCAGCGACAGCACCATGTCGACGGACTGGTCCTCGTCCTTGTCGCCGGCGGGCGCGAAGCGCACCTGTCGGATCACGGCGAGTCGATTCTCGGCGTAGGCCGCAATCACGTCGGGGTTCAGGCCGTGCGCGGGCTTGAAGAACGCGAGCTGGATGGTCTTTCCGTAGAACTTGAAGCCGTGCCGGAGCACGTCGAGCGTGCCGCGCGAAGCCTGCGACTTCGCCAGCGTGTCGAGCACCGCAGCTTCGAGGCCCGCGCCGTGCTGTGCGCGGAGCTCGTTCCAGAGCGCACTCTGCGTCGCCTCGATGAAGGCGAACACCTCGCTCGGGATGAGCGCGCGCTCGCGATCGAAGGCGGTGGGCGCAACCTTGTGCCATCCACCGGCCGTCACAAGGTGGTGCTCGATTGCGTCCTCGAACGCGCGCTCGGTGTGCTTGGTGGTCATGTGGGGCGATTCCTTCCCTGCGTCCGCACGATTCGAACTTGTAAGAACGGCTTACGAGTTGCTACCGCGCCCGTCGGACACTGCTCGGTCATCGACTCCTCCTCAGATCGAACTGAACGCCCAGCCCCCGAAGCAGAGAAAACGTGTCCGTTCGCGGTACGCGGAAGTGGTCGCAGACGTCGGGCAAGAGCACTCGACTGCGTGACTCAGGACGGGGCTGCTCGTTCGTGACGACGGTCGTGCTGTGGACCATGGAGTACGCGACGAGCCAACCATCGGCTTCGGTGGCGAACTTGGCCTTCGCGCGGTCGAAGTACTGGCTGCTCCTGTTCACCCACAGTGCGACCTCCGCGTAAGCTTCGAGCACTTGCTTTGTCTGCGTGCTGTGGAAAAACGCTCCTGGAACTTGCTGCTTGATCCAAAGGACAAGGTCTTCTTTGGGCTGACCTGCGAGCAGCTCGGCTTTGACGCGGTCGATGCTGTGGACCCGATTTTGCCTGTGCGCGAGTAGAAGCGCTGCCCAGAAACCCGGACAGATGTCGAAGGCGTAGTAGGTGTTCTTCGCCGCGATGAAGACATCGGAGTCCAGGACGTAGACGACGGGCTTCTTCATGGCAGCGGCACTCCCAGTCGGCGCCCGTACTCCTGGAAGGCGCCGCCGCGCAGACCCGTCAGCGCGTAGGCCTCCTTGAAGCTGAGGCGACCTTCGAGCGCCGCGCGCATCACCGCGAGAGCGAAACTGACGCCGACTCGCGCATTCTGCGTACTGTAGAAGTCTCCTCCAGACGATCTCGGCTGGCTACGTTCGCGTTGCGTGTAGGCGTTGTAGAAGCTGAAAAATGCTTCACGGCTGACGAGCCTCAGATCCATCGCACGCCGCGCGGCGACGATGGGGCTGACTTTGAAGTAGCGCGCGATCCGCTCGAACGCGTCATCCTCGTGCTTGACCGATGGCCACTGCTTCTTCAGCTCGGCCGCTGGCACCAAGAACTCAGCGGCGGCGCGATCGCAGAACCTCTCAACGCGCTGGTCGCCAGGAAACAGCCCCTCGAAGCCGGATAGGCCCTGGCCCTCATTGCCGAGCCAGAGATGCGCCAGCTCGTGGGCCAACGTGAACATCTGAGCGGACTTCGCATCCGCACCGTTCACGAAAACGACTGGCGCATACGGATCGGTGAGGGCAAAGCCCCGAAACTCATTAACGTCGAGCTTGCGAGACGTGTTGTTTCCGACGATGCCGTTGACCACGGCAATGACGCCCAGCGCTTCGATGCGACGACGAAGCTCGCTCACCGCCTCGCTCCAGGTTCGCACCACCGAGGCCCAGCCGTCGTCGAGACCGAGCAGCCGGCGCATCTCCCGGCCAATGGCTTCCGGCTCGTCTGTCAGCTTCGCGCTTCCCACGAAGTCGAGCGGCTCGCATCCGGCTTCGCGGCGCTCCTCGCGTAGCCAGTCTTGCCGACGCTGCATCGCGTAGATCGTGTCGAGCAGATCCGCGCTCGGGCGAGGTGGGCCAACGTGGAGTGTGCGAAAGTCCTGGATCGGCAGTTTCTCGACCGGCGGCTCGGGAAGAAAGAAGTAGCCGATCGGCGTGTGCGTCGCTCTCGCGAAGGCTTCGAGCTGCTTGAACGTGGGCTGGGCCGCACCGCTCAGCCACGCCTCGAACTTCGGAAAGCGTGTGGCGACCTCAAGCTCGTCCAGGCGCGCGCGTTCGCAAGCCCAGTACAGGAGTTTCGGTTTGACCTGCACCCGAGTCGTCATGTGCCAACGGTCTCTGCGTAGGGCTTGGGAGCGCTGGTCGCCACTGCCCCCGACGTGACGTCGAGCTGGCCGGTGACCGCGGCGGTGATGAGCGCCTGGCGGTATTCGCGGAGCCGAGCCAATTGCTGCTCGACTGCCTCGCTTGTGCGATCGAGCACTCGAAGCGCATTGTCGAGCGCGATCGCGATCCGCCGTTGTTCCTCCACCGGAGGAAGCAGCACCTCCTCCTTTAGGAGCGAGGAGCGATCGAGGGTGCGGTTGCGGCCTGCCGCCCCAGGAGAGTTCTGGTCGAGAAGAAACCTGCCGTAGTCGCTCATGAACAGATACCGCAGAAATCGCACGTCGGCGGCTTCATTCACGGCGCGGTACGTCGGGAACCGGTGCGATGCGATTCGCCCGCGATCCGCCTCTTGAACAACTGCTACGGCGCGCTCCCAGGCGAAGACGATGTTGAAAACCAGGTCCCCGGGCTCGACCCAGTAGACCTTTTTCTCCCCGAGCTCCCAGCCGAACACGGGCTCCTTATGGAAGGTGCCTCGTCCGTGAGATCTAACGCCGATTTCCGCGTATTGAGTCGCTGGCTGGATGTCCACTGGGCGCCGCACTTCACGAATAACCCAGGCGAGTCGCGTTCTCTTCCAGTGTGGACATGCAGTGTCGTCGGGCGTTACTCGATCAGTGATGAGCGCCTGGCGCTTCTCAGAGAGTAGCGCGAGGAGTTGCTCCTGCTTCGCAATGAGGGTGTCGATCGCCGCGGTCTTGCGGTCGAGGAAGTCGGCGATGCGCCGTTGTTCATGCTCATCGGGAAGCATAATGGTCCACGAGCGGATGTGGCTCTGTGAGACCTTCACCATTGAGTGGCTAGAGCCGCGTGCGTCAGCCATGATCTGGCCACGAGTGAAATCGCCTAGCATCGCGTACACAAGGAAGCGTCTGTCGACACCGTGTGGATGAAGGCGATAGATCAGGTCTGATAGCATGCGCTTTGAAGGCGTAGAGGCGACGTAGCAGGTATCGCCCACCAGCTCAGGTGTGTTGGCGCGTGTCAGCAGCACGTCACCGCGGCGGATTTCGAGTCGCGGATCAGCGGCCACATCCTCTGGAAGCGCCTTGCACTCGTTCGCGATGAACCTGCCGCGCTTGACGGCGCTCAGCTTCAAAACAGCCCACTCGTCTTCGTCCGCAGTGCGCTCCTCCGCCACCGGGCTCCAGCCTTGCTCAATGCCGATGAGTAGGCGACGAAGTGCGATCTCTCGCCAACCGGGGCGCAAGCACGACGTCTTGCCGGTGCCTGGGCTCACGCGAGCACCTCGCTCAAGAGCGCCTGGATCTCCTCCTCTAGCGCTCGGATCTCGCCTTCGATGACCGCGAGCGGCCTGAGCGGCTTGTACTCGTAGAAGTGCCGCGAGACCGGGATCTCGTAGCCGACCTTCACCTTGCTCTCGTCGACGATGACGGCTTTGCCGTTCTTGATCTCGACGCCCGCGATCCACGCGTCGGGCACGTGCGGCTTCACCTCGCGCTCGAAGTAGGCCGCGATGTCCTCCTTGAGCGG
>CAYYWA010000345.1:0-6163 GCA_964475255.1 uncultured Sorangium sp. | reverse complement strand
CCAAATCCGCTTCGGTCTCGACCTCCCCCTCCGGCGTCAGCCCGAAATCGAGGCTTGGATGACCTTTGGCGGAGTCCCATTCGATGTGGAGTACGAACACTTCCGTTCCTCGATAGAGCGGGTGAGGTGATCGGTGCGCGACCACTCCGCCGCCGTCGGTAGACCGAACGAACACGGCTGCTCGTTCGTGCCGATGCGATGACGGACGGGCGCAGGGTCCGCGCCTCCAGGTCGGCCCGGATTCCATGGCGTCGAACTGCGCAAGCGAAAGGCTTGCTCACCGCCCGCGGCGCTCGAGCACGGCCAGGGCCGCAGCGTGCGCTTGCTCGAACGGATCGACTCCCGCCTCGGCGAAACGGGGAGGGCGTCCCGGGACCAGCGCGTAGCCCGCCTGCACGAGCCAGAAACCCCAGGCCGAAAGGCTCACGCCCACGAGGCCGGGCTCGTAGAAGAGAGCGGCGACGAGCCCGCTCGCCGCAGCGAGCCCCATTTCGTACGCCAGCGCTCGGGCGAACGGCCTGGGAAAAAGCACCGCACCGCGCACCACGCCGAGCACGAAGGGAGTGACGGCGAGGGCCACGAGCGCGTCCGGGCGGAGTACTGCAATCGGCGCCACCAGGAGCACCGCGAGCGCAGCGCCGAGCGCGCCCCGTCGGAGGCTCGACGCGACGAACGGCGGATAGACGACGAGGAGCGCGAGAGCGTACGTGGCGGATGCAGGTCCGTAGCCGAAGCGGGGCGCCGTGAGGAGCAGGAACAGCGGCGCTCCGAGCCCGGCCAGGGCCGCGAACGAGAGCCCGCGCGCGAAGGTGGGCCGACTCGTGGGGCTAGGCATGGCTCCCTCCGGACTCCATCGTCTTCCCCGGCCCGCGCTCACGCCGCCGACGCAAGAGCTCGAGCTCGACCTGCTCGTCCGTCACGGGCTCGATTCCGGCTTCGTAGCGTCCCGCCTCGCGGTCGGCGAGATACGCCTGCACCCGAGCGCGGAGCTCGTCGAACGCGAGCTCTCGTTGCTCGAGCGTGGCGACGAGCTCCTTCTTCTCCTCGGTGATCTCGCGGAGGCGCGCCTCGATACGCTCGACGAGGCGCCGCCGGGGCAAGAGCTGCTTGAGGGCGTAGCGTGCGAGATCGTCGCGACCGGCCTCGAGTGCGAGCTCCGCGTCCCGCTCGAACCGCTCGCACGCCTCGTCCGCGCGCTTTCGTTCCGCCTCCAACCGCTTCGCCTCCGCCTCGAGCTGTCCGACCGTCGCCCGTTGCTTCATGAGCGCGGACTCGGCATCTCTCAAGTGCTGCTTGAGCACCAGGCTCTCGTCCTCGAGCGCGTCGACGACCCCGTGGGCGTCGGCGCGCAACGTCGTCTTGAATCGCTGGAACAGACTCATCGCCTTCTTCTCCTTCGGGTGCGGTGGAAGCTCGAGATACCGAGGACCGGCTCAGTAGCTGAGGCCCGGGTCGACGTTCTTGTAGGCGCTCTTGTTGCGTTCGTTGTAGCCGCGCGCCTTGGCGGCCTTGGCGGCTACCGCGCGTGCCGGCGCGGGCGCGCGTTGCGCTTCTCGCGCCCTCTCCGCGTCGTTCGTGAGGGTGCCGATCCCTTCGAGGACGCGCGTGCTGCCGAGCTGCTGCGCGAGCTCGCGTCGCGCCGTCACTCGGCTCACGACCGCGTCGACCTCGGCTTCGCTGCCGCTGGCGATCGCGTCGCCGAGCTTCTCCTGCGCGTGCGTGAGCTCCTCCTCCAAGATCGCGCGTTCCCACACGTCGCGCACGAGCCGCGAGCGGAAGATCGCCGGGTCCGCGACGCACGCGAGCTTGGGCAGCGTGGGGCTCCGGAGCTCGTGCACGGCCTCTCCCTTGCGATACCGGAGGCGCAGATCGCCGATGTCGAGATCGCGAAGCTCACCGGTTTGCGCCTCGAGCTTCACCCACAGCTTTCGCTCGTGGTCGCCATAGAGGCTGCCGAGCGCGATCACGGCCTCGTCCCGCTCGTACGTGACCGGCAGCCCACCGGCGCTCACGACCCGGACGCCCGAGCCGGGGCGCAAGCGCAGCTCGGCCCCCTGCGCGACGGTTTCGGTCGCGGTCTTGAGCTCGGCGTCCAGGAGGACGGGGAGTGTCTCGAGCTTCGCGAGGTAGTAGAAGGCGCCCGTGCCCGAGCTCGCGAGCGCGGTCATGACGCGCTCGTCGAAATCGGCGCCGATGCCGATCGTGCTGAGCACGTATTCGCCGCCGACCGCGCGGCGGGCCCTGCGCACGAGCCCGGCGAGCGAGCTGTCCCCCTGGTTGGCGAGGCCGTCGGAGAGCAGGAGCACGCGCCCGGCCCGGTTCGGCGAGCGCTTGCGCTCGAGCTCGCGATGGCCGAGATCGAGGCCGCCGCTCATGTTCGTGCCGCCCGCCACGTCGAGCGTCGAGACTTCGCGGAGCCACGCCGTGCGCGCCTCTGGGGTCGCGGTCGCGAGCGGCACCCGGACCTCCGCCTCGCTCTCGTACGTGACGAGCGCGAAGCGATCCTCCGGGCGGAGGCGCTCGATGAGCTTCCGGAGCGCCTGCTTCGCGTACTCGATCTTCTCGCCCTGCATCGACCCCGAGCGATCGACGATGACCACGAGGTCACTCGGAACGCGCTCGAGCGCGCCGGGCGCCGCGGCCGTCTTCACGGACACTTCGAGGTGAACCGTGCCTTCTCCGCGGTGCATCACCGCGGTCCGATCCACGTAGGCCGTCACCTGCACGGACTCGTCACCCGCCCGAACGTCGTTCGGTGAGAGCTTGCCCGACACGGGCGGGTTCCCCACCGGAGGGCTCCCCTCGGGCCCGACGCTCGCGATTGCGTCGGCGGGTGCATCGAGCCCGCGCGCGTGGGCCTGGTACAGCCGATGCGCGCCGAAAGTGGTTCCGAGTAGTGCCAACAGCGCACCCCATCGCATCCGATTCGTCTTGAACATCGAGGCTCCTTGCTGGAGCGCGCCGCGCTCCGTCCTTCTCTGGAGTAGCCGAATCCCGTGTTTTCGTCGGGAAAGGTTCTGTAAATGCAGCGGCCGCGTCTTTTACGTTTCGTTTACGAAGCCCCGGACCGAGCGAGTACAATCGAAGGGACGTGACCCTCGCTTCCTCCGGTGCCGCTCCGCGCATCCTCGTGGTCGAGGACGAGCCCAGTATTCGGCAGGGGTTGTGCGACGTCCTGACGTTCCGCGGGTATCGAGTCGCGGCGAGCAGCAACGGGCGAGAGGCGCTCGACATGGCGCTCCGCGAGCCGTTTCACCTCGTCGTGCTCGACGTGATGCTGCCCGAGCTCGACGGCTTCGCGATTTGCGCTGCCTTGCGCGACGCGGGCCGGGACGTCCCCATCGTGATGCTGACCGCGAAGGGCTCCGAGGACGACGTGCTCCGCGGGTTCGAAGCCGGCGCGGACGACTACGTGACGAAGCCGTTCAGCGTGCGTGAGCTCATCGCGCGCGTCCAGGTGATGCTCAAGCGCTCGCGCCGGCTCGAGGCGGCGAGCTTTCACATCGGGCCCTTCGAGGTCCATCCGGGGCGCGGGGTGGCGCGCACGGACGACCGAGAGGTCGAGCTCTCCGCTCGCGAGATCCAGATTTTGCGGCTCCTCGCGGAAGAGCCGGGCCGCATCGTCAGCCGCCGCGCGCTGCTCCGCGAGGTGTGGGGCATGAACAACGTCGAGCACGTGGAGACGCGCACCGTCGACATGCACATCGCCAAGCTGCGGAAGAAGCTCGGCGCGAGCGGCGCGCGCTTCTTGTCCACGGTCCGAGGTCAGGGATATCGATGGGCCGACTCTCCCCGCTGACGCGCTTGCGGCTCGCCTTCGCGGGCCTCGGCGTTTTGCTGCTCACCCCGCTTTCGTTCTTGCTGGAGTCCATCGACGATCGGCTCGAGGCGCAGCGTCGGCTGCGCCACGAGATCGTCGCGCAGCGCATCTTCGACGAGCTCGAGCGTGAGCTCACCCGCGTGCTCGAGCAGGAGGGCGAGCGCCCGAGCGCCGCGTACGACGCGGACGCCACGAGCGTGGAGACCTGGGCGCCCTTCGTCGTCGGGTATTTCAAAACGAGCTCCGGGGGCGTGGAGCTGCTCGGGGCGTCTCAGCTCGACCCCGGGCGCCGAAACGAGCTGGCCATTGCGCTCGAGCGGTGGCGTCGGCCCGAGGCGTCCCCCGCTCCTCCCACTCAGGCGCGCGAGCTCGAAGAGGAGCCGGGCGCTCCGGGCGCGCTCGGCGCAGCCGTAGACGCGGGCGCGGAGGCGGCACCGATGCCCCCGGAGCAGCGCGCCGTGGCCCGGCCGAGGCGGAAGGAGGCGGCCGTTGCCGCCGGCGAGAAACCGAAGACGAGCCCGGAGGTGCTTCGTCAACTCAACCGGAGCGTGGAGGAGCGCCAGAAGGCGGCGCCGAAGTCCAAGCGCGATCCGTTCACGGACGCCCTGTGAGCCCTGTGAGAGGAAGCACCCTGTCTCGAACGACGGAGTTCGATTCGAGCCGTCGACGGACGCGCGTGGCGTGGCTCTTCGCGTGCGCGGTGTTCCTGCTCGGTGCCGCGCGGGCGGACGCGCTCGGCGCCGACGCGCTCGCGACGAGCTCCGAGCCGGGGGCGTCGCGCTTTGCCGTGTTCCCCGCGGGGCGCGACCTGTTCGTCCTCCACCGAGCGCGGGAATCGGATCCAACGGCGCGCGAGGGGCTCGTGATCGATGCGCGGCTTCTCGTCGATACACTCAAAGCGCGCGTCCTCGAAGCGCGCGGGCTCGGAGAGGTCGCGGAGGTGCGCAAGGTGGACGGCTACGGGCGTGGCGCGTCCCTCGGTGTTTCGGAGTCGGGCTACTCCCATGTTCACCGCTTCGGCCCGCCTTTCGAGGGCCTCGAGGCGACGCTGCGGCTTCGACCCCTCGCCGACCCCGACGCGGGATCGCTCTTGTACCCGCTGCTCGCGGTCCTCGCGGGGGCGATCGTGGTGGGCCTCTATGCGCTCTATCGGATGACGGCGGCCCAGGTCGCGTTCGCCGAGCGGCGGAACAACTTCGTTTCGGCCGTCTCGCACGAGCTCAAGACGCCGCTGACGGCGATCCGCATGCACGCGGAGATGCTCGAGGAGGACCTGGTCGCCGACGACGCCCACCGACGCGCCTACTACCGGACCATCACCGCCGAGAGCGAGCGCCTCACTCGCCTCATCGAGAACGTGCTCGAGCTCTCGCACCTCGAGCGGCGCCCGCGCGCGCTCGAGGTGCGGATCGGCGATGTTCGCGGCGTGGTCGAGGAGGTGCTCGGCGCGTTGCGCCCCCACGCGGAGCGCGAAGGCTTCACGCTCGAGCTCGAAGCTCCGGAGGCGCTCCCCGCCGTCCGCTTCGAGCCCGACGCGCTCAAGCAGGTGCTCTTCAACCTGATCGACAACGCGGTCAAGTACAGCAAGAACGCGCTCGATCGGCGCATCACCGTCAGCGTGCAGGCGAGCGAGACGGGCGCTCTCCTCGTGGTGCGCGATCGGGGCCCCGGTGTTCGCCGCGAGCATCTGCGCTCCATCTTCGAGCCGTTCTTCCGCGGCGAGCGCGAGCTCACGCGCGAATATCAGGGCACGGGCATCGGCCTCTCGCTCGTCAAAGGCCTGGTCGAGCGCATGGGGGGCCGCGTCCACGGTGAGAACGCCGTCCCCGGGTTCCAGGTCGTCGTCGAGCTCGCGGCGGGCTGAGCGGCGTTCAGGCGACTCGGCAGCAGCGTGCTCGAGGGGGTCAAGGAGCGCGCCTTCGAGCCAGGCGCGAGCCCGGGCGCGACGTCCGCGGTGACCCGGGGCCGCACAGCCGCGCCGCCCTGCCCACCGCCGACCCAGAACTGGTGCACGCGGGCCGCACGGAGGCAGCCCCACCTCGATCCGTTGTGTGGCAGACTGCGCGAAGCTCCATGACTGCCCTCGTGATCGTGCTGGGTGTGATGCTCGGGCTTGTGGTGTCGTTCGGGGTGCTCGCCGTGAGCCTTTACAACTCGCTGGTAGCGCTCCGGAACCGCTTCAAGAACGCCTTCTCCCAAATAGACGTGCAGCTCAAGCGGCGGTACGACCTGATTCCCAATCTCGTCGAGACGGCGAAGGGGTACCTCCAGCACGAGCGCGAGACGCTCGAAGCAGTGATCCGCGCGCGCAACGTCGCGGCGACCGCGGCGGACGCCGCCGCG
>CAYYWA010000344.1:0-6180 GCA_964475255.1 uncultured Sorangium sp. | reverse complement strand
CCCGCGGCAGCGCCGCCGGCTCCGGCTTCGCCTCCCGCGGCTCCGCCCGCTCCGGCTTCTCCCGCGGCCGCTCCGCCGGCCCCGGCCTCACCGGCGGCCGCTCCGCCGGTGCCCGTTTCGCCCCCGACGGCTCCTCCCGCGCCTGCTTGCCCGCCCGTGGTTCCGCCGGCTCCCGTCTCGCCCGCGGCTCCTCCGGGAGCCGCGCCGGCGGAGCCGCCGGTTCCGCCCCGACCGCCGGACGTTCCGCCCGCCCCGCCGGCGGCAGCGCCGTCATCGTCGTCGTCGCCGCAGGCTGCGGCTCCCAATGCCGCCATTCCGGCGAGCGCGATCGATCCTCTCAAGAAGGTGCTGCGTGTGACACTCATGGCGTCCCTCCAGGCTGGTCGAGGGCTCCAGTTTCTCGACACCCGACGAGGCTCGCAACCAGCGAATTGACCGACACGCCGTCTGCGAAATGGCTCTCCAAACCGCGAAACGGTTCGTCGAGCGAAGCGTCCGCGCGATTGGATCGCGAGCAGAGGAGCGGAGAAACGCCACGCGTGCGCCGTTCTCCGCGCGGTCCCTTCGCGCGCCGCTCCCTCTGCGGGGTGACGCAGCGAAAGACGCGAGCGTCTCGCGCCTTCGACGATGAGCTCGCGCCTTCGACGATGAAGATCGAGGCTCAGCGATGGGCCCGGACGACGTATTGCTTCGGCAGAGACTCGCTCACGATTTCTGCCTCGAGGCCGCCGCTCTCGAGCTCGCGTTCGACCTGCTCGGGGGAGAGGCGGTGTTGGGCGGGAGGGCCGATATCGGACTCACGCGTGAAGTCGACGATGTAGACGGCGCCCCCGGGACGGAGCGCTTGCGCGAGCTTGGTCGCATACTGCGTGCGATTGCCGATGTGATGCCAGGTGTTGACGATGAGCACGCGGTCGACGCTGTTCGCGGCGAGTCCCGGGTCGTCGGGAGCGACCGTGCGCGCTTCGACGTTGGCGAGCGCTTCGCGTTGGGTGCGGCGCTTCATGTACTCGACCATGTTCGGCTCGACGTCGAGCGCGAGCACGCGACCCTTGGGACCCACCGCGCGCGACAGCGGAGCGAGGAAGTACCCCGTCCCGGCACCGATGTCCGCGACGATCGCTCCCGGCGAGAGCTCGAGCAGCCGCACGACCTCGTCGGGCTTTTGCCACGCGGCGCGCTCGGGGCCGTCGAAGTGGCGCGCGAAGCGCTCCACCTCGGAGAAGTCCATCTGGTAGCCGCCACCATGGTGTGCATGGCCACCGTGAGTCGCCTCGTGGCCCGGTCCGTGGGCACCGGGACCTCCCGGTCCGGGCGCGCCCGGAGCCCCGGCGCCGGACGGCGCGTGACCGTGCTGGTGATGCTGATGATGGTCGGGGTGAGGCGCGCCACCGGCCGTGGGCGGGGCGCCGTCTGCGGCCCGGTTCTGCTTGTGCTTGCACGCGCAGCCCTCGGAAGGTTTGACGGGCTCTTGATCCGACGCGACCCCGTGCGGGTGCGGCGAGCCCGCTCCGTGCGGGCCGACACCGGCGTGATGGGGCGCGTGCGCGCCCGGTGTCAGCGGAGCGGCTTCGGGAGCCTCCGTCGGCTTCGGGGCGCCCGCGCAGGCGGTGACGAGGAAGAAGAGCGCTGCTCGTCGCATGCGGCCACTTTACACCCGGATCGCGAGCGAGCGCCGCTCCATCGTCGGCTCCTCGCGTCAGCGCAAGAACGGCCTCACCTGTTTGATGCGGAGACTTCCGTCCGGCATCACCTTCCACTCGGTATCGAGCAGGAGCTCGCTCCCGTTCGGGGGCAGGACGTCGAAGGGGTAGAGATCGGCGAGGCGCGCGAGCTCACGCCCGAGCGCGGCGAGCTCGGCGTCGCTGAGCACCCAGGACCCGGCCGGCAGCAGGCTCGAGCCGACCACGCGCTCGATGCTCGACACCTCGCCGTGCTCGATGCCGAGCAGCACCTGCTCGGGCCACACGCCGGGCTCCGGCGAGACCACGGGAATCTCGCCCACCTGGGCGTTCACGAGCTGTCGATCGTCACCGGGGGCGAGCGGGTTCCCGCTGAACACGACCATGTTCGCGCGCTCGTTCTCGCTGCGCTCGTTGACGAGCACGCCCATGAGCGCGGCGCTCTGGTCGATGCCGTAGAAATCGCGCTCGTCGTACGCTCGGGGATTCCAGAGCGATGCCCACACCCGCTTCAGGGCGCGGCACACGCCGCGCTCGCGATCCTCGTCGGGATCGCACCGGCTCGGCCCCACCGCGTCGTCGTCGCGATCGTCGGCGAGGCAGCCGCTGTAGGAGTCGTACAGGCCCGCGCCGTTGAAGGCGACGCCGTCCTCCGCGTTGCTGCTGCTGCGAAAGCGGACGGTCACGGTCTCGCTTCCGAACACTTCCACGATGCGGCTGCCGACTCGCTCCATGAGCGCTTCCGAGCACGTTCCCCCTTCGATCGCGGTCTGGAGCGCGAGCAGCCGCTCGCGCCGCCACGGCGCGTCCGTGCGGAAGCGCTCGTCCTCGTGCCACGCCGCGAGCGTCTCGGCGAAGGACGACCACTCGGGGCCGTCGCCGACGTCGACTTCCCAGCCGTTGTTCTCGAGGAACTCGGCGTAGTGCGCCAGCGGAACGAGGAAGCCCTTCGGCGTGAGGGCGCCGTCGAGGTGTTGCCGGAGCCAGGCGAGGTTCATGCCCTTCGCGCCGAAGCGGCTCACGGCGGTTTTGCGCTCTTCGGCGCTCTCGACCGGCAGCTCGTCGAGCAGGACGAGCTCGGTGAAGCGCGTGTCGGGCTCCGGCACGGACGCGGGCGTCGGGCGCACGCCCTCCCAGTGCGCCTCGGCTTCCTCCAGCGTCGCCGGGCGAACGAGGAGGCGCGTCGCGGAGCACTCGACCCGGACGAGCTCGCCCTCGTAGTCCGCGAGCAGCTCGTACGCGCCCGCTACGAAGCAGTTGGGCGTCCCGCGCGCGGCGCTGCGCACCGCGAGGTGCGACAGGGCGCCTTGCCGCGTCCCGGTCACGGCCGCGGCGATGACGGTCTCGACGTCGTTCGGTGCCTCCCGGAGCACGAGGACGTCGCGGTGCCCGAGCTCGGCGCGTTCGATGGCGCCCCGCAACGCCTGCGCCGTATACCGGCGGACCGTGCCGAAGGCGACGCCGCGCTGGTACGCCTCGTACTCGAGCGTGCTCGTCGGGTCGATGAGCGGCACGCCGCAACTCTGCATCCAAGCGAGCTCGGTCTTCGTGCTCGGCACGATGGAGAGCTTGGGATCGTAGACGAGCTCCTGGAGCGCCGAGTGCGCGGCGCGGACGTCGAAGCAGTTGAGCGGACGCGCCCCGCTCGGATCGCTCGCGAGGGTGAACCCGAGCCGTGTCTCCGTCGACGAGAGACGGTATTCGACGAGGTCGCCGGCGACGAGCTCGGGCTCGAGCGGGTCGAAGAGGAGCCGCTCGTACCCCGCGGGCGTGAGCCCCAAAAACGCGTCCGGAAACGCCTCCACCAGAAACTCGTAGTGGAGCGCGTACTCGTTCGCGTTCAGGAACACGGGCGGGAGTCGAGCCGATTCCCGCGCGGGGAGGAGGTACTTGGTCCCCCGCGCTCGATCCGCCGGCTCGAGCGGCGCGCTCACGGCGTTCCACGTGTCGACCGTGTCGATTCGGTGCACGCACGCGAGCGCGCCGGTGCGTCGCTCGGCCTCGGCGCACGCCGTCTCCACGGGCGCTTGGTCCGTTGCATCCGTGCAAGCGAGGGCGACGGAGGCGGCGAGGAGGACCTCGAGGCCCGCTCGGCGCCTCGATCGTCGAAGCGTGCGTTCGTTCATTCGTAGCGCTGCGAGCAGTCCTCGTTGCTGCCGAGGACGCGGCACTCGACGAGCGTCAGCTCCACCGGATCGAGCACGCTGCTGCCGCCTTCGCTCGCCGAAACGGTCCACCGCGTCGGCTGGTCGTAGTCCTCGCGCTCTTGACGGAACGTCCACGTGCGCGCGCCGTTGGTGGCGGTCAGCACGTCGTCGAAGTTGTGGTGACTGCTCGTGTAGCTCAGGCTCGCGGCGTCGCGCACGCACAGCGTTCCCGTTTCGTACGCCACGGCGAACGTGTCCGGCAGCCAGGGGGTGGTCCCGGACGTCCCGAAGCTGTCGGGATCCGCGTATCGAACGATGCCGACGATCACGTCGTCTCCGGCGAGCTCGAGCCGCTCCGTCTGCGTGTCTCGGGCGTTTGCGAGCTCGAGGCACGCCTCGACGGTCGGCGTCGTCCCCGAAGCCTCACCGCCGCTTCCTGCGGCGCCGCCTTCACCGGGCGCTCCTCCGTTCATGCCGGGCTCTCCCGCGCTGCCGCCGAGCGAAGGTTCGCCTGCCGCGCCGGCACTCGCGGACTCGCCGGCCGAGCCGTCGCCAGCGGCTCCGCCGCCAACTCCGCCGCTCGACGGAGCTCCCCCTCCGCCGCTCGCGTTGCCGCCGTTGCCCGAAGCGCCACCCGTACTCGAGGCGCCGCCCTTGCCGGAGGCACCGCCGTTGCCCGAGGCACCGCCCTGACCCGTGCCGCCGTTCGACGAGCCGCCGCCCTTTCCGGAGCTCCCTCCGCTCGCGGTCGTTCCTCCAGAGCTCGGTGAGCCATCGCCGCTGTCCTCGGACGAGCAGGCGAGGGCGGCAACGAGAGCAAAGAAGGGGACGAAGCGAGGGATTCGCGGCGCGATCATGGCGATGTCCTTTGGTTTTCCGGCGAGGGTCTAGCAGCGCTCGTGCCAGCCAAGCGCTCCGCTTCTCGTCCAGTAACTAGCTGAAATAAAAAGGGGAATCCAGGTTTGGCTCCGCCGGCGGAGTGTTCCAAAGTGCACCAAATTGATCCGACCCGAAGCATCGGGATGGCAGCGGTCTCTTGTTCCCCAACGGGCCGCTGGAGCTCGGAGCAGGCCGCGAGCGCGCATCGAGCGGCTCCCGAGGATCGATTCGGTGGGTTCGTCCGGGGACGGACCATCGTGAGGTGGACCGTGGCGCGGTGCCTCGGCGGGCGGCGCTCTGCCACCCCGTCTTCGCAGTCAGTAAGAGTCATTGTCGAGCTCATCGTCCCGACTCGTCGTCTCCAAATGATGAGTTTCGGTGTTTTCACACACGGGACGAGTTGCCGAGGAGTGCGCGCCGTCATCGAGCAACACCTCACTCTGCCACCGTGTCTTTTCGCGGTCAGTAAAGAGTCATTGTCTAACTCGTCCCCCGAGCGATGAGCGTGGTGGTTTTCACACGTGTGATGGAGGGGGGCGACGTCATCGACGAACGCCTCTCGAGATTCCCCTGTGATGGGGGACCACGGGATCGGTGTTCGCGGCGACGACGATCCGAGCGCGAAGCGCGCCGTGCGATCGGGGCACTTCGAACGCTCGAAAAGCAGGCTGACTTACGAATGGGCTCTCGTGACGATCGCTTGGCGTTCCGCGTCTCGCGGCGCCGCGATGGAAAGCGCCATTACGAAGTGCGCTGCGCCCGAAACGCCACACTTCCGTTGTCGACTCGGTCCCGCCGCGCGCGCCCGAGTCACGCTTTGCGCTCGCGTTCGCTCCGATTTCGAATCAGCACGGCGCAAAGAGCTCGTCGTGCATCGTCTCCATATTTCCGTTTTGGTGGAGAAGGGCTTCCCAGTCGTGCGCGGATAAGGGTATACGTCTCGCGCTCGCAGTTGGCGCTGCCCGCACTATTCCTTCGTGCGCCTTAGGAGGTCATGAATGTCCGCCGGATTCGCGTTCCGTCGTCGCAACGGTCTCGTCTCGTCCGCAGTGCTCTTGAACGTCCTCCTCGCCTCGACGGCGCACGCGACGGAAGCCGACACGCCCGCGGCCAAAGCGGACGAGGACGGCGGAAGCCAGACGCTCGTGAAGACCGCGCCGGCGCGCCCCGCGCCGAAGCACGGACCGCTCGCGTCGCTGGTTCCGAGCCCCCTCGCCTTCGAGGGGCGCGCGCCGCTCGCCTTCGTGGGCGCCGACGCGCTCCGGCCGAGCCCGCTCGCGCGCGGGGCGACCGCGCACGCTCCGCAGATCGTGACGGAGTCGATCGCCCAAGCCGAAAGGCTCCAGGCACGACCCGCGCCTGCCCAGCCTGACCCTGCGGACCCCGCGCCGCCCTCTCCCGCGGCGCCTGCGCCCGCACCGGAAGCGCCGCCCGCCGCGCACGATGACGTGCAGGACCCCGAGCTGCTGCAT
>CAYYWA010000343.1:0-6186 GCA_964475255.1 uncultured Sorangium sp. | reverse complement strand
GCCACGGTGGGCTCGGGACCGCTGAGCTCTGGCTCTCGAGACAACCAGGAGGCTCCCGCGACGACGGCGGCGCTCAGGGCGACGCCGACGAGCGCGAGGGCCTTCCACGGACGGCGCCGGAAGGGAGGGATCTCGACGATGCTGCCCGGCGAGGAGCCGGGTGACAGGCGCGCGAGGGAGCCCGACGAGGAACCCGGCGAGGAGCCTGGTGAAAGGCGCGGGATCGCACCCGACGAGGGCGGGAAGACGCTGCTCAGGTTGTTGCTGAGGTCTTCCTGGAAGTCGACGCGGACGTCATCGGGGAAGTCGCTGCGGACGCTGGAGCTCTCGAGCTCGACGGCGGGAGGGGTGACGCATTCCATGACGCCGCTGACGGTGGTCGCGGGGCTGCGCAGGGCGCGCTCGATGGCGTGCTGTTGGTACTGGCGCCGATCGCCGAAGTGCGTCGCCATGAACTCGCGGAGCTCGCGCGCCTGGACGTAGCCTTCGCGTTGGACGAGCGCCTGCTCGAGCTCGCTCTGCATCTCGAGCGCGGTGGCGTAGCGCTGGGTCTTGTCGATGGCGATCGCCCGTTCGACGATGCGCTCGAGATCCTCGGGGACGTCCGGCACGGCGTCGCGCAAGCGCGGGAGCTCGCCCTTGGCGAGCGCGCGAATGACCTTGCCCTCGTTGGCCGAGCCCCAGATGCGCTGTCCGGCGATCGCCTCCCAGAGCATCACGCCGACCGCGAAGACGTCGGCACGGCGATCGATGGTGTCCTCGCCGAGGAGCTGCTCGGGAGGCATGTAGTGGATCTTGCCTTTGATCATGCCCGTGCGCGTGTGGTGGTTCGCGGCGGAGTTGATCTTGGCGATGCCGAAGTCGAGGACCTTGACCGGGCCCTCGTGCAGCACGAGCACGTTCTGGGGCGAGACGTCGCGGTGGACGGCGTTCATCTCGTTGCCGTCGAAGTCGCGGAGCTCGTGGAAGTAGTGGAGGCCGGCGAGCACTTGAGTGAGCACGTAGAGGTGCAAACGCAAGGGCAAGCTCGCGTGCTGCAGGACTCGCGAGAGCGAGATGCCCTCGAGGTACTCCATGACGATCACGGGGATTCCGCCGTACTCGACGACTTCGTACACCTGAACCACGTTCGGATGGTTCATGCGCGCGGAGAGCTCGGCCTCTTGTCGGAACGCAGCGCGCATGTCCTTGTCGTCGGCGAGGTTCCGATTCAGAATCTTGAGAACGACGAGCTTCCGAATCCCCGACGCGAGGCTCTCCGCCAGGTAGACCCTCGCCATCCCCCCACGCCCGAGCTCGATGAGCGGCCTGTAGGGTCGACGAGAGACACTCATGTCCCCTGCGTTCGTTGTTCCCATGGCAGCGAATCTTACGGCGAGTTCCGCCGATTCGCTAAGGCCCTAAGGCCGGCAAGCAACGACATCTGCAGTACAACCGAGGAGGATCGAGGGGGCGTATCGCGCTTGTGCTCACCGGTGCGACACGCACCGCAGTCGGCCGACTCATCGGTGCGATCCGCGTGCTGTGCGATCCATGTGCCGGTGCGACCGCGCGCCGGTGCGACCGCGCGCCCGTGCGAGCCCCGTGCCCGTACGATCCACGCCGCCCGTCGATCCATTCTGCCGTGCGACCCGCGGACACGAGTCGCGGTGTTGACTGAACAGAGCATCCCTGCTCTCCGCCTGCCGCGATCTCCATACAGGGACACGCTTGCAGGTAGGGATTCGGGGTCTCGGTCGCGCGCCCGAGGCAGCTCGACACGAAAGGTCCTATTCGTTTCTAGGCGCCGGGCTTAAGACGGGTAAGGGACGTGTCGTTGGCGAGTGCGGAACTCATTCCGGAAGGTAGGGGCTCGCGGCGCCGTCGGGTAACGCGACGCAGCACGCCTCGCCAGCCGGGTTTTTTCAGCCTCTGAACCGAGACGAGCCCGGGGCGGGGAGACGCCCTCTGGCTCGGCGGCGTGCTCGAGAGAGACGCCGGTGACTTCGCCTGAAAGGGAGGGCCTCGTGGTCCGACGAATCGCTCTTACGAGTATCACTGGTCTTTGTTTGACGCTCGCGTGCTCCGACGGGGACGAAGGCGACGGAGGCGACGCAACCGGCGGCGTGTTCGGCTCCCAGGTGGATACCGGAGGCCGCGGTGGCACTGGTGGCGGTGGTGGCACTGGGGGTCTGGATGCGAACGGCGGAAAGACCTCTGCGAATGGGGGGCAAAATGCCGCAGGCAACCCCGGTGCGAACGGTGGCACCGGAGGCGACACGACGAGCTCCGGCGGCAAGGGCGGAAACGCAACGGGCTCCGGCGGTGACGACGGTGACGGCGGCGACTCCACGAGCACGGGTGAGGGCGGCATGGATCCGATCGGGAGCGCCGGCATGATGAATGCCGCGGGCGAGACCGAGCCCGGATCCGGCGGCGCGGGTGGCGACGCGGGAACCGGTACCGGCGACGGCGGCATGGCGGGTGACGACGGCGGCGAGGGCGGCGCGCCGAGCGAGCCCGAGGGCGGCGAAGGCGGCGCTGCGGGCGCGCCCGTCGAACCCGAGCCCGAGCCCAAGGGCCTCGTCGTGCACTACGCGTTCGACGAAGGCTCGGGGACGACGTCGGAAGACAAGGCAGGATACTTCGATCCGGCGACCCTTTCCGACGCGACGTGGGCGCCCGGACGCGCCGGAACCACCGGCGTCGAGCTGAGCGCGGCCGAGGCGCACGTCGTGCTGCCGAACGGGATCTTCGAGGGCGCCTCGAAGGGGACGGTCGCGGTATGGGTCAAACAGGCAGCGTTTCAGCCCTGGAGTCGTGTGTTCGATTTCAACTCCGTAAAGGGCTTCCTGTATTTCGCTCCCGATTTGGACGCCTCGGGTGGGCGCTTCTCCATCTTCACCGGCAACCCAGAGACCGAGAGTATCCTCCGAACGGCGGCGCCGCTCCCCCTCGACGTCTGGAAGCACGTCGCCATCACCATCGACGGCACCACGCACACGATGTTCGTCGACGGATATCCCGTCCACACCTTGGAGACACCGCGCCATCTTGCGGAGATCGAGCCAACGGAGCATGGCTGGCTCGGCAAGTCGACCTTCGATGCGGACCCGTACTTCAAGGGAGTCCTCGACGACTTCCAGGTGTACGACATCGTCTTGACTCGGTCCGAAATCGCCGACCTGGCCTGGCCGGACGAGGACTACAGCTACCTCCGCATGGACGAGACTAGCGGGACCACCGCCACGGATTCGTCCGACAGAGCGTTCGACGGAACGCTGATCGACGGGGCGACGTTCACGGAGAACGGGCACCTCGGAGGGGCTGTCGATTTGGCGGGCGGCTACGTCTCTGTCGATCCGCTGATCGCGACGAGCTGTGACGACCTGACGATCGCGCTCTGGGCGAAGATCGAGACGCCCCAGAACTGGGCACGCCTCTTCGACGTGTTCGGCCGATGGGAGGAGGAGGGCGGCGAGCCTCCCGGAAACTGGATGTTCTTCACGCCCACCGCCGACGTGGAGGGGGTCCAGGAACTCCGCTTTGCGATCTTCAAGGGCTACGATAGCCAGGTGTCCGCGCCCTATCCGGCGGAGACGGACCTCACCGAGTGGCACCACTATGCGGTCACGCTGAGCGGCACGACGGCCCGCCTGTACTTCGACGGCGCGCAGATCGGCATCAATGAGGGCATGACGTTGAAGCCTTCCGATCTCGAGCTCGGTCCCGACGCCGCCGCCTGGTTGGGCAAGTCGACGTTCCCGGATCCGAACCTCGACGGTATTCTCGACGAGGTGCGAATCGCATGCCGCGCCTTCACTGAAGGGGAGATCAGGCAACTCGCGACACCGTGACAATCGATCCCCATCGAGGTCCTGTGATGAGACCAGCGCGACACCACAGTCCCGCGGCCATTGCGATCGGGGGCTCGCTGATTGCGTTCGCGTGTTCCCTCACCGTTCCCTCGGAGGATCAGCTCTTCGGGAGCGGAACCAGCGGGCCTCCCGAGGGAGGCACCGCCGGCACCCAGGGCGGTACCCCCAACACGCAAGGGGGGACCGCCGGTCTCCTCTCGAGTGGCGGCAGCGGAGGTACGGCCGGGCAGGCCGCGCTGATGAGCGGCGGCGCCGGCGGGGACGCCGAAACGGTTGCCCCCGAGGGCGGTCAGGACGGCGACGGCGGCATGGCCGGCGCACCGGCGGCGGGCGAGCCGTCCACGGAGGGCGGCGCAGCGGGCGCCCCGCTCGGCGAAGCGGGCATGGGCGGAGAGCCGCCACTGGGCGAAGCCGGCGCGGGCCCGGGCGGAAGCGGCGGCGAAGGCGGGGGCGAGCCCATCGAGCCGTTCGAGCCCGAGCTCGGCCTCACCACCCACTATCGCTTCGACGAGACCGAGGGGACGGTCGTGACGGACGACGCCGGCAACGCGGACGCCACCGTGCAGGACGCCGAGGCGGAGTGGGTCGAAGAAGGCAAGATCGGCGGCGCGCTGCGCCTCTCCGGGAAGAGCGGATACGTCGATTTCCCGCCCAGCACGTTCTCGTCGCTCGAAGAGATGACGATGGCGGTCTGGTTCAACCGTGGCTCGCAGCAGATCTGGACGCGCGTGTTCGACATCGGCTCCTCCAGGACGCACTGGATGTACTTCTCACCCCACGCCGTGACGAACCTCGACGGGCCGGGCACGCACGCCGCGCTCGACATCGCGAACCAGATCACCGTCGAGCTGCACGACGTCGACTTCGTGCCCGCGGTGTCGACCTGGACGCACGTCGCGATCGTCTGGAACCGAGATTATTTCGCGTACTACGTCAACGGCGAGCTGACGGCCGAGGACACGTCGCCGATCTACAATCCCGCGGAGTTCGCCGCCGCGCATCCATCCGGCGAGACGATGCGCGGGTGGCTCGGGCGCTCGAGCTTCGAGCCGGAGGACGACGACAAGTACTTCGTTGGCATGTTCGACGACTTCAGGATCTACGATCGGGTGCTGTCGCCCGAGCACGTCAGAGCGCTCTACGAGCTGACGGAGGAGTCAGAGGAGTGAGAGAAGTGAACGAGCACGGCATTCACCCCTTGCGGAATCGCTCCGGGCGCGCGGGCGTTCGCTTCGGGCTCGCGTTGCTCGGCGCGCTCGCCGTGGTCGGCCTCCCCGAGACGGCCCGCGCGGACGCGGACACGTGCATGGAGCTCCACGCCTCCGGGCAGCGCGAGCGCCGGGCCGGGCAGCTCAAGGCCGCGTCGGAGAAATTCATGGCGTGCGGCTCGGACGAGTCGTGCCCGGCGGCCGTGCGCAGCGACTGCGTGGAGTTCTACTCCGAGGTCGAGCGCGTGCAGCCCACGGTGATCTTCTCGGTCGTGGACCAGCACGGGGCGGACGTCACGAACGTCGTCAAGGTGTACTCCGGCGAGGAGCTCGTCGTCGAAGGGCTCGACGGCCGCGCCGTATCCGTGGACCCCGGGCAGCACCATTTCCGGTTCGAGCTGCCGTGGGGGGAGACGATGACCAGCGACGTGCTGATTCGCGAAGGCGAGAAGAATCGCGTGGTCGGCATTCGGGCCATCGATCCGAACAAACCCGCGACGACGGAGGAAGCCCCGATGTCGGCCGGCGCGGAGCCGGCGCTCCCCGCGGAGCCCGAGCCCAAGGCGGCGCCGCCGAATCGCACCCCGGCCGGCTTTTGGGTGTCGACGGGCGTGGGGCTCGCGGCGATCGGCACGGGCACGGTGTTCACGCTCTTGGGGCGCGGAAAGCACAGCGAGCTCGCCGACTGCTCGCCGCGGTGCGACCCGAACACGCAGAAGGACGACTACGAGACGATGAAGCGCAACTACCTGATCGGCGACATCACGCTCGGCGCGGGGATTGTGTCGCTGGGGGTTGCGACGATCATCTACTTTACCTCGGGGAGCTCGCGAACCGAAATGACGGCCACGCGCGCGCCGAGGCTTCGGGTCACGCCCGTCGCCACGCCGCAGGGCGCGAGCCTCGTTCTCTCGGGCAGCACCTTTTGAGCGCGCCGTTCGATACACGCCGGAGCCGGCTCGGTCGCCCCGGTCGGCTCTGCTCCACGTTCGGCCACCTCCTTTGGCTCGTGCCCGCCCTGGAAGTCGGCTGCATCGAGCTCAACACCCTGCCGCCCGAGGGCGACGGGGGAACGGGCGGCGCTTTACACCGCGGCGGAGCCCCCGCGGCACACGGCGGCG
>CAYYWA010000342.1:0-6195 GCA_964475255.1 uncultured Sorangium sp. | reverse complement strand
GCGCGGCGCGGAGCCGGGCGGGCGCTCCCGCGAGCTGCCGCGTGACGCCGACAGGCCCCCCGCGTCCAGCCCTACCCATCAGGCGGCGTCCCCTCAGACGCACGTCGAGAGCGGGAGCGACCCTCGGCCGCCCGACGAAGCGGGCTTCGAGGCGCCCCCACGCCGTCGCCGAACAGGACAACCCAAAGAGTTATCGCCCGCTTCGCAACTCGACGTTCACGCCGGAGGCGCCGAAGCCGAAGCCTCCGCCTCCGCCACCGACACGGAGCGGATCTCGTCCTGCTCCACGCGCCCATCCCGCATACGCACCACGCGCGGCATCCGCTCCGCGAACGTCGCGTTGTGCGTCACTACCACGATCGTCGTCCCGTGCTCACGATTGATCTGGAAGAAGAGATCGTGGATGGCGTCGCTCGTCGCCGTATCGAGGTTCCCCGTCGGCTCGTCCGCGAGCACCAATTTCGGATCGAGCGCCAGCGCGCGCGCAATCGCCACACGCTGTTGCTCGCCACCCGAGAGCTCACCGGGCCGATGCGTCGTGCGGTGCGACAACCCGACCTCGTCGAGCAACGCCGCCGCCCGCCGCTCCATCTCCCGCCGCGCCCGCCCCTGAATCAACCCAGGCAGCATCACGTTCTCGAGCGCCGTGAACTCCGGCAGCAAGTGGTGGAACTGAAACACGAACCCGATCATCCGATTCCGCACCGACGCGAGGCGCGCCGAGCTCATCGTCGTCAGCTCCTCGCCCGCGAGCCGGATCCGCCCGGACGTCGGCAGATCGAGCGTCCCGATGCAGTGGAGCAGCGTGCTCTTCCCCGCCCCCGAGGGGCCCACGATCGCGAGGATTTGACGCGGGTAGATGTTCAGATCGATGCCCTTCAGCACCTCGAGCGTCCTGCCCTCGTGCTGAAAGCTTTTCTTCAAATCCTCGACCAGAACCAGCGCTTCGGTCACGTCGCCTCCTTGAGGTTCGAACCACGATCTGTTTGCCCCCCTCGGCGTTGAATCCCGGTCGTCGACACGCGCACATGGCGCCCGCCGAAGCGTGCGCGTTCGGGGCGCCCGCGCGCGTCGCGATCACTCGTAGCGGATGCCATCGACGGGGCGGAGTCGGCTCGCCGAGAACGCCGGGTACAGCGTGGCGAGCGTCGTGATGAGCAGCGCGCTCGCAGCGACGATCGTGAAATCGAGGGGGTCTACGTTGATGGGGAGCCGATCGACGTAATACACGTCCGGATCGAGCCGCACTCCGAACCAGCGGAGCCCGAGCGTCGCCGCGAGCCCCGTCGCGACCCCGAACACCGTGCCGATGCCGCCGATCATCATGCCCTCGATCATGAAGATGCGGAGGATGCCGCGATCCGTCGCCCCGATGGCCTTCATGATCGCGATCTCCTTGCTCTTCTCCGTCACCATGAGCAGCAGCGTGCAGATGATGCAGAAGCTCGCGACCAGGATCGCGAGCGAGAGGATGATGAAGGTCGCGATTTTCTCGAGCTTGAGCGCGCTGAACAGGTTCTTGTTCAGCTCTTTCCAGTCTCGTACGCGCAACCCCGGCGAGGCCACCGCCTTTTCCACGAGCGGGCGCACCTCGGAGACCTGCTCGGGGTCGTCGACCTTGATTTCGATGCCCGTCACCAGGTGCCCGAGGTCGAAGAACTCCTGGGCCGTCTCCAGCAGCACGTACGCCTGTGTCTGGTCGTACTCGTACATGCCGCTGTAGAAGATCCCGGCCACGCGGAAGCGGCGCGCGTTCGGCAAGAGCCCCATCGGGCCGAGCTCACCCATCGGAGAGACGAGCGTGAGCTCGTCGCCGACGTAAACGTGCAGTGACTTCGCGAGCTCGCGTCCGAGGATGATGCCGGGCGCTGCCTGCCCCGCCGCGACCGCCTCCTCCACCTCGGGATCGAGGTCCTTCAGGTACGGCTTGATGTCGGGGCCCTTCAGGTACATCTCGCCGCCCGGGCCGATGCCGATCGGCTCGTCCGGAGGGAGGTTCGCGAGGAGCTCCGGCTGCTCCAGGTACTTGAACTTGCCGACCTCGATGTTCTGGATGAGATCGATCACCGTGCCGATCGTCACGGGGTCCACGCCGCGCAGGATCACGCCCGCCGTGTTCGTGGCGCTCGACGCCATCGCCTCGCCGCTCGCCACCGGCGTCGCCGCGCGCACGCCGGGCACGAGGCGCACCTCGTCCAGGATGCCGCGCCAGTGATCGAAGCCGCCCGCCTGGACGCTCTCGATCCGCACGTGCGCGTTGTTGCCCAAAATCTTGCGCTTCAGATCCGCGCCGAAGCCGCCCATGATGGCGACCACGGCGCACAGCGCGAACGAGCTCACCCCGACCCCGGCGATCGAGAGCACGCTGATCACCGTGAGGAACCCGCTCTTGTGCGCGCGCACGTGACGGGCCGCCACGAACGACACGAACCCGCGCCCCTCCACCCGATCGAGCACCCAGGGCACCGCGAGCGCCATCGTCCCGATCACGAACCCCACGCCCGAGAGCACCGCACCGACTCGCACGATCTGGTGCCAAAGGACGAAATAGCTGCCCCGCGGCTCCGGCAACCGGAACGCGAAGCTCCCGAGCAGGAGCAGGCCAACGAAGAAGAACCCCGTGATGCCGACGAGCAGGCTGCGCCGCCCGCGGCGACCGAGCCTCTGGACGCCCAGCACGAGCAGCCAAACGAGGACGATCGCGAGGAGCACGCCGAGCCCGATGCGGCCCGGCCCTCCGAGCGCGGACCAGAACCGGTCGAAGAGCGACGGGGCCTCGCCCGTGATGCCGATGCGCTCGGGGGCGGTCATCCTTCTTCGGGGCGCAGCAAGGGAAAGGCGATCACGTCACGAATCGAGGGCTGGCCGGTGAGCGCCATCACGAGCCGGTCGATGCCCATCCCGAAGCCGGCCGCGGGCGGCATCCCGTACTCGAGCGCGCGCACGTAGTCGGCGTCGTAGTCCATCGTCTCCTCCGCGCCGCGCGCCTTCGCCTCCACCTGCGCCCGAAAGCGCGCCGCCTGCTCGTCCGGGTCGTTGAGCTCGCTGAATGCGTTGCCGAGCTCACGGCCGTGCACGAAGAGCTCGAAGCGATCGGTGAGCGACGGATCCGAGTCCTTCGGGCGCGCGAGGGGCGAGACCTCGACCGGATAGTCGATGATGAACACGGGCAGGCTCCGGCTGCCGTCGCGGCTCCGGTAGTCCTCGGCGAGGAACGGCTCCGCAAGGTACTCGTAGGCGACGAAGCGCCGCTCCCCTTCCGAGGCGCACAGCGAGAGGCCGCGTCGGAGATTCGACCAGTCGATGGCGGCGGCGCGCTGCGACTTCGTCCGCAGCTCCTAGACCCCCCCGTAGACCGGGCCGGGCGCGGCCGGCGCGGCCGTAGCGCGGCCCACGCCCCGCGCCGCCAGCCGATCCCAGACTTCGCGCGGCAACCCGGCGCGATCGAGCGCGGAGAGGGCCGCGTCCGCGAGCGGCACGCGCGCGAACGGCTCCTCGAGCGTGTACGGGCGCGCTTCACGGAGGCGAGCGTACGCTCCGCCGAGCCCCAGCGCCTCGAGCCCGCGGGCGAGGTGCTCGTCCACGTGGCGCAGCATGCGCTCGGTGAGCTCCATCAGCGTCTCGTAGGTCGCGTACGCCTGGTAGAGCTCGATCATCGTGAACTCGGGGTTGTGCCGCGTGCTGATGCCCTCGTTGCGATAGCACCGGCCGATCTCGTACACCCGCTCGAAACCGCCGACGAGCAGCCGCTTGAGGTACAGCTCGGGCGCGATGCGCAAGAAGAGCGAGAGATCGAGCGCGTTGTGGTGCGTCGTGAACGGCCGCGCCGCCGCGCCGCCCACGAGCGTGTGCAGCGTCGGCGTCTCCACCTCGAGGAAGCGCTGCGCGTCGAGGAACGCGCGCAGGCCGCTCACGATGAGCGAGCGCGCGCGGAGCACCAGGGCGACGTCCGGATTCGCGATGAGATCGACGTAGCGACGCCGGTAGCGCAAATCGACGTCCGTGAGCCCGTGCCATTTGTCGGGCAGCGGGCGGAACGCCTTCGTGATCAGGCGCAGCGTGCGGAGCTCGAGCGAGAGCTCGCCGGTGCGCGTCACCATGACGCGCCCGCGGGCCTCGACGTGATCGCCGATGTCGATCCCTTCGAGGGCCGCGAAGTGCTCGCCCATGATGTCCTGCTTCGCGAAGAGCTGCACCTCGCCGCTGTCGTCGCGGAGCCGAAGGAAGCTCGCCTTCCCCATGCCCCGGCGCGCGACGATGCGCCCGAGCACGTGCGCTTCCTCGTCGCCGAAGAGCTCGGCGACGCGCTCGGGCGAATACCGGAGCTCCCCTTCGGGGGGAACCAGAGCCGACTCCGCGCGGCGCCGGAGCTCGCTGACGAAGACGCGATCGCTCGTGTCCACGTCGTTCGCGAAGGGATTGTCTCCGCGCTCGCGGCAGCGTGCGGCCTTGTCGCGTCGGGCCTGAATCAGGGCCTCTTCGCTGCTTTCCATCGTGCGCCGGTGTAGCGCGAGCCCCCCGCGGAGTCCATCGGGAGCGCCGTCGCCGCCCCCGCCCGGGTGAGCGCGGCGGGGTGGGAGCGCGCGCGGCTCAGCTCTTCGCCTTTTCCGCGTTCTGCAGCAGATAGGCCTCGATGAACCCGTCGAGATCGCCGTCCAGCACCGCCTGCACGTCGCTCGTCTCGTGCTCGGTCCGCAGATCCTTCACGAGCTGATAGGGCTGGAGGACATAGCTCCGGATCTGGTTGCCCCAGGCGATCTGTCCCTTCGCCGCCTCGAGCCGGGCCTGCTCGGCGGTGCGCTTGGCCTCCTCCACTTCGTAGAGGCGTGCCTTGAGCATCTTGAGGGCCATGGCGCGGTTTTGGTGCTGGCTGCGCTCGGCACGGCAGACCACGACGATGCCGCTCGGCAGGTGCTTCATGCGCACGGCCGTCTCGACCTTGTTCACGTTCTGGCCGCCCTTGCCGCCGGCGCGCATCGTGGTGACCTCGAGGTCCGAGTCCTTCACCTCGATCTCGATCTCGTCCTCGATGTCGGGCGTGATTTCGACGGCGGCGAAGCTGGTCTGCCGCCGCGCGTTCGCGTCGAAGGGGCTGATGCGGACGAGCCGGTGCACCCCCATCTCGGCGCGGAGGTAGCCATAAGCGTTCGGTCCCTGCACCGTGAACGAGGCGCCGTCGATGCCGGCCTCGTCACCCACCTGATAGTCGATGATCTCGGTTTTGTAGCCCCGCCGCTCGCACCAGCGCAGGTACATGCGCAGGAGCATCTCGGCCCAGTCCTTCGCGTCCGTGCCGCCGGTGCCCGGATGGATGCTCACGATCGCGTTCGCGTGATCCACCGGTCCGCTCAGCATGCGCTGGAGCTCCGCGCTCCGGACGCGCGCGGCGAGCTGCGCCGACTGCTCGGCGAGCTCGCCGAGCGTGGCTTCGTCGTTGTCCGCGGCCGCGAGCTCGAGCAGCTCACAGGCATCGCCGACGTCGCGAGTCAGCGCCTCGATGGTCTCGAGCTTTTCTTGCGCCGCGGCGCGCCGGCGCATGTGGGCCTGTGCGCGCTCCTGGTCGTTCCAGAAGTTGGGATCGCTGGACAGGGTGTCCAGCTCGTCGATTTCGCGCTTCAGTCCGGCGACGTCAAAGAGACCCCCTTAGCGCATCCGTGCGCCGTTTGAGGTCCTCGAGCACGCTCCTCGTTTCGGAAAGCATGACGCGCCCTCTTAGCTCGCTTTCCGGGTTCGATCCAGACGCGCGCGCGGGCTCGGAGCCGAAGACGCGCGTCAGCGAGCCGCCCGCGGAACGGCCCGCTGCGCGCGGCGCCGCGCGCGCGCGGCCGCAAACCCGCCGGCCGTGAGCGCCTCGCGCGCGAGCGCCGCCGCCGAGCCCTCGGCCGGGACCTGGTGGCGCACCGCGGGGTGGCGGTCCGGCGCGAGCAGGCGCCCTCGCCCGCGCTCCCAGGCGAGCAGGTGACCCAGCACGCGTTCGATCAGCCGCTCGCGCTCGCGGGCCCGTTCGAGGCGGAGGCGCTCGATCGCGATTTCTTCCGGGGCGAAGAGCAGGCGATGCAGGTTGAAGGTGGCGCGCGCCTCGAGCAGCAAGTCGGCGTTGCCGGTGCGCGTGTAGTCGTAGGCGTACACCTCGGTGTCGGTGGGAGACACGCGCAGGGAAGCGGCGGTGGAGCGGGCAGCGCGGAGGACCAACGT
>CAYYWA010000341.1:3154-6213 GCA_964475255.1 uncultured Sorangium sp. | reverse complement strand
TCGGCGGCTTCGGCGACGGCGAGGACGTCTTTTCCTGCCTCTTGCTTCTCGCGGGCGAGCGCGAGGAGGCGCTCCCACTCGTGATCGCGGAGCACCTCGAGATCGAGGGTGCGCGCCGCTTTGGCTCGGATCGTTTGGCGGATGCGCGCGAGCGCACGCGGCTCGGCGGGCTCGCGCTCGGGGAGGCCGATATCGCTCGGCGTGCGGACTTCGTCGAAGAAGCGCAGTGTCTCCGCGAGGAGCAAGCCGCCCTCGGCGATCACCGCGGCGAGGTGCTCCTTGCCGCGCATGACGAACGTGGCCACGCCTGCCTTGCGCGTCCGCTCGAGCGTGTGCGCGAGGAGCTGATAGGCGCGGACCGTCTCCGCTGCGGGAGCGAGGACGTAGGCGCGCTCGAAGAAGAGGGGGGAAATCGCGTGCCGGTCCACGAAGAGCCGCAGCTCGATCTCTCGCGACTTCTTGGGCTCGACGGCTTCGAGCTCCTCGTCGGTGACGACGACGAACCGGCCCGGCTCGATCTCGTATCCGCGCGTGATTTCCTCGTTCGGCACGCAGCGAGCGTGGTTTGGACAGTAGTACCGCCGCGCGAGCGGTCGGCCTTCGGGCGAAAGCATGCGCAGCGGCTTTCGTTCCACGCGGTAGGCGCTGTAGAGGTTCACCGGGATGCTGACGAGCCCGAACGTGAGCGTGCCCGACCAGAACGAACGCGCGCCCACGGGCGGCATCTCGGCGTCGAGCGCTTCGTCGTTCGGTTCTGGCGGAGCCGTGGGTTTCGAGCGCGGCATGGCTCCCTCGGACTACGCCACTTTCCGCTCGCGAGCGCGCTTCAGGCTCGCTTCCAACGCGGCGCTCAGGCTGCGCTCGGGCTCGGGGCGGGTGACGCGGGGTTTCGCGAGCTTTTTGCCCTTTGCCTTCGCCTCGACGAGGGCCGCGACGCGCTCGCGGTACTCGTCACGAAACTGGGTCGGGTCGAAGGTGCCTTCGAACATGCCGACGAGCTGCTCGGCCATGGTGAGCTCCTTCTCCGTGAGCTCCCGGGTGATGGGAGGCGCGAGCCCGCCGATCGCGACCAGCTCCTCGGCGTGCCGGAGCGTGACGAGGCCGAGGTAGCCTTCGGTCTCGCGGATCGCGCCGACGTACTCGGTCTTTCGCATGACCCAGCGCACGAGACACTGCTTGCGTTCGCTCGCGAGCGCCTCGGCGAACGCGAAGTACGACGGAGCGTCCCCGTCGGGACCGAGGAAGTAGGGGCGCGCGGCGAACCTCCGCGGCACGCGCTCGGGGGCGAGGAAGCTCAGCACCTCGATGTCGCGCGTGGGAGCGGGCGCGAGCTCGTCGAGCTCGGCGCGCTCGAGGACGACGAGCGTTCCGGGCTCGAGCGCGAGGCCGCGGCGCGTTTCCTGGTAGGCGACGGGCTCGTTCGTCGCGGGGTCGACCATGCGTTGCTCGAGCGGCACGCGATCCGGCGCATGGAGCAGCCGAAAATGGACGGCGCGGTCGGTCGCCGCCGAATAGAGCTTTACGGGGAGCTCGAAGCCATCGAGCCGAATGCGGCCTTTCCACATCGCACGCGCGGGCACGAGATCGTTCTCCGGCTCGATTGCATCGCAAGAGCCGTGCCACCGAGCACCGAGGCGCTGGGTCAATGAGATTTCGCGCTGACCCAGCGGGATCCGCTCCCTCGAGGATGAACGCTTCGTGCCCCGCGAGCGCCTCGGCGGAGCACGCTCGAGTCTAGGTTCGGCGCGGCCGCAGCGACAGGACGACGCCGCCGAGCACGAGCCCCGTTCCCGCGATGGTCGAGAGCCGGAGCGGCTCGCCGCCGAGGGTGGCGCCGAAAAGGAGCGCCACCACCGGGGTCACGTAAGCGGTCAGGCTCAGCCGGTACGCGGGGACGTGGCGCAAGAGCCACATGTACACGCCGAAGGTGAAGACGGTGCCGGCCAGAGCGAGATAGAGAATGCTGCCGAGCGCGGCGGGCGTGAACGACAGCGGCGCTTCCGACTCGCTCGCCGACGAGAGCCCGAGCAGCACGACGCCGCCGATGAGCATGGCGTCGCGGTTCAAGAGGAGCGAGCTCGCCGTTGCGGCGCGGACCTTCACGTAGGTGGTCGAGAACGTGACGGAGAGCGGCGCGAGCAAGAGCAAGAGCCCCATCCCGATCGCCCGCGGGCTGATGCGCGCCACGTCCGTGAAGAACAAGATCACGATGCCGAAGAACGCGATCACGAACCCGAGCCACTGCCGGGCGCGGAGCGGCTCGCTCCGGGTGACGAAGTGTCCGGTGAGCGCCATCATCAGCGGGAAGACGGACCAGAGCACGCTGACGAGCCCGGAGGGGAGCACCGTCTCGCTCGCGTAGACGAGGGCGTAGTTGAGCACGAACTGACAGAGTCCGTGCGCCAGCACCGCGGAGCGCGGCGGGCGTCCGCCGCCTTCGCGGCGCGCGAGCCACGCGCACACGGCGGCCATGGTGACGCCGGCCACGATGAAGCGAACGCCGGCCGAGCCGAGAGGCGGCAGCTCCTCCAAGCCGACTTTGATCACGAGCCAGGTGCTGCCCCAGACGAGGCAGAGAAGCGCGATCAGGACATTCGTGAGAAGCGGGCTCGGCACGGGGCCGGGCTTCGCCGCGGAGCGTTGCATCGGGAGGCGAGCGATAGCATCGATCGCGAAGCCCGGGGCAGACCGCGACGTGCCACGGCGCCGCGAGACGAGGAGCTACGGCGCATTGCTGGCGATGCGCCGATCCGAGGACCGACGGAATAACGGGATGCGGAGAGCTGTCTGTTGTCCAACCGTGATGCGCTCTCCACTCTCGTTTCCATGGAGTCGACTCGCTGGGGCCCGAGGCAGAGGCGCGCGCCGTGTAGCGGTTTGCGTGGCGCTCGCGGCGAGCACGCCGGGGGGCGCCGCCGGGGCCGCGGCCGCGCGCCGGGCGGCCCACTTCTCGAGGTGGGGCGTGGCGAGGGCCCTGCCGACGCTCGAGGCCGACAGGTGCCAGCGGTCCTCGGGCCGAGGGCTTCCATCCCACTGCTCGGCGCCGATGACCGCCCCGC
>CAYYWA010000341.1:1753-3144 GCA_964475255.1 uncultured Sorangium sp. | reverse complement strand
TCGTAGACGCCGAGCGTGTTGCGGTTGAAGCGGGCCGCCGGAGCCGCGTCCGCGCGCGTGGCCGGCGCCTTCGAGCGAACCCTGCTCATCGAGCCGAGCCACGCGCTCTTCGCCCGCGAGACGACCGAGAACCGTTCCGGCGCGGTGCGGCGCCGCCTCTCACGAAGCGCGCTCTTCGCCTATTGGAACGCGCTTCGCGGCGACGCGTACGACCTCGACGCGATCGAGCGCTTCCTCCGGCGCGGGCAAGAGAAGATCCCGTGCGCGCGGCGCGGCCTCGTGCGGTACACGGGGACGACGTTGCAGTATCGCGGGGCGCTCACCGTGAACGAAGCGTTCCTCGAGCGCCTCGCTCGGTTCGAAGAGGTCGTGGCCGACGTGGCGGAAGAGACCTACGGAAGACGGCCACTCTGGATTCGTCACTACGGTGCGTATAGCTGCCGCACGTCGCGCAATCGGACGCACCGCTTGAGCGAGCATGCGCTCGGCAATGCGCTCGACGTCTTTGGCTTCGACTTCGGTCCCGCGGGCGACGAGGAGCTCCTGCCTTCCGGGTTGCCGAAGCGGCTCCGTCGCGCCTTCGAGGTGCGCGTGCTCCGCCATTGGGGAGCGGAGGAGGGCGTCGGGGCGATCCATGCCCGGTTCCTCCGCACGATCACCGAGCGGCTCATCGATCGAGGCGACGTCTTCCGGGGCATGGTCGGGCCCGGGCACCGCGACCACGCCGACCATTTCCACTTCGACATGTCGCCCTGGCGGTACATCCGCTTGTGATCGCGCCCCGTGGGGCCTTTCGGCGCACGGAGCTGGCTGCAGCTTGCCGGGAAAATAACGGCCAAGAGTGAAGGCGAGGCGCGCCGACGCGCGAAGGCGAGGCGCGCCGGCGACTCGATGACTCGCACGCTCGCGCTTCGTAACTTCGACTGACGAAGTGCGTTGATTGTCGAGTCGCTTCTCGGCATCATGGCGCATGCCGGACATGCGAGACCATTGCGTCAAGCCTGGAGTGTTCCTTTTGGCCTGTAACGAAGGGGCGCATCGAGTGCGCTCCGTTGCGGCCGGGGCGCTCGCGCTCGCACTGCTCGGCTGCACGAGCGGGGAACAAACGAAGGAGCTCGTCGAGGTTCCGGGGACCGGCGGCACCTCGAGCCTGCCCGGAGATTCGAGCGGTACTGGTGGTTTGTCGGGCACGAATGCCCCCCCGCCGCCGCCTTCGTCGACCTCCAACCCCGTGATCACGCCGCCGGACCCGGGAGGCAGCGGAGGCGGCGTGTGCCAGGCCACGGTGACCTGCACGCCCGAGGGCGGGCGATACTGCGGAATCATCGGTGACGGCTGCCGGGGGGAGCTCGATTGCGGCGTGTGCGAGGGAGCCGGGCCGGGTGAAGGCG
>CAYYWA010000341.1:0-1743 GCA_964475255.1 uncultured Sorangium sp. | reverse complement strand
TGTGAAGACGGCGTGTGCATCGGCGGACCGAGCTGCGAGCGGCTGACCTGCACGCCCGAGGGCGGCCGCTACTGCGGGCTCGTCGGCGACGGCTGCGGCGGCACGCTGGATTGCGGCGAGTGCCCTTCTGGACAGACGTGCACCGGGGGGATCTGTACGAACCCTGGCTGTGTCCCGCTGACCTGCGAAACGATGGGCGGCGAGTTCTGTGGCGAGGTCGGCGACGGCTGCGGGGGGACGCTGGATTGCGGCGAGTGCGCGCCCCCGAAGACCTGCGGCGGGGGCGGCATCGAGAACGTGTGCGGCGATTCCACGAACTGCACCCCCATCTCGTGCACGACCGAGTCCGGCGGACAGTACTGCGGCGAGATCGGGAACGGCTGCGGCGGCACGATCGACTGCGGGGAATGCCCGGACGGGGGCGTCTGCGGCGAAATGGGGATCCCGAACGTGTGCCCGACCGGGCCGCTGTGCACCGGGCTCGAATGCGACGTGGAGGCCTGCGCGAATGGCGCCACCACCACGGTGAGCGGCATCGTGTACGACCCGTCCGGGACCGTTCCGCTCTACAACGCGCGCGTCTACGTCCCGAACGGTCCGCTCGAGCCCATCCAGGACGGGGCCTCGTGCGATCGCTGCAACGTCACCCTCTCGGGCGATCCGATCGCCACGGCGCTCACGGACACGACCGGGCAGTTCCGGCTCGAAGGCGTGCCTACCGGCGCCAACATCCCGCTCGTCATCCAGGTCGGCAAGTGGCGGCGCGAGGTGACGATCCCCAACGTTGCATCTTGCACCGAGACGGTGCTCACCGATCCCAACCTGACGCGCCTGCCTCGGAACAAGAGTGAAGGCCATATTCCGCGCATCGCGTTCACGACGGGGAGTCAGGACGCGCTCGAGTGTCTGTTGCGCAAAATCGGCATCGCCGACGAGGAGTTCACGACGGACGCGGGGGACGGGCGCGTGCATCTCTTCGCCGGGGGCGATCCTCTGGAAGACAATCCGATGGGGCCGCTCTTACCGTTCGGCTTGGGCGCGGGGTCGCGGGAGTTCAGCGAGCAGCTCGGCGGAGAAGCGTTCCCGAACGCGGCCACGCTCTGGAGCAGCGTCGAGAAGATGCGCCAGTACGACATCATCATGATGGCGTGCGAGGGCGGCATGTTCCAAGCGGTGAAGGAGCCCTATCTCGGGAATCTCGAGGCCTACGCGAACGCTGGCGGCCGCGTGTTCGCGGGACACCTGCACTCGTACTGGTTCAGTGGGGGCTCTCAGGCGTTCCAGGACACGGCCACCTACATCGGGGTGGGCCAAGATCTGCCGCTCACGAGCACGGCGTTCGTCGACACGTCCTTCCCGAAGGGGGAGGCGCTCGCGGACTGGCTCGTGAACGTGCAAGCGAGCACGACTCGGGGAGAGCTCACGCTTTACGCCGGGCAGCACTCGGTCACCGAAGTGAACCCGCCGACCCAGCGCTGGATCTACGTGCCGCAAAACCCGAACGAGGACGATCTGCCCGCCGTCCAGTACATGACGTTCAACACGCCCCTCGCGTCGGCTCCGGAAGATCAGTGCGGCCGCGTCGTCTTCACGGACATCCACGTGAGCGCGGCGCCGCAAGGGCAGGCCGCCGACACTCCGCGGGAGCCGTTCCCCGAGGGCTGCAACCAAGAGCCGCTGACGCCACAGGCGAAGGCGCTCGTGTACATGTTCTTCGACTTGTCGGCGTGCGTGCAGCCGGAC
>CAYYWA010000340.1:0-6252 GCA_964475255.1 uncultured Sorangium sp. | reverse complement strand
GCGCTCCCCCCCGCGGGGGCCCCCCCGCGGCCCCGGGCGGCGCGCCGGGGGGGAGCGCGGGCGCGCGCGGCGACGCCGACGGCGGGAGCACCCCCCACGGCGAAGGGGGCAGCGGCGCGAGTGAGGACGGCGGAAGCCACGGCACGGGCGACGGCGGGAGCAGCGGCGCCCTCGGGCACATCGAGGGCGGCGCCGGAAGCGGCCTGGGCGGCGACACGGCCGAGGGCGGCGTCGCCGGGGCCGACGACGAAGCCGGCGGCACGGGCAGCGGTGGTGAGAGCGGCGCCGCGGGCAGCGACGAACCGAGTGTCGACGTCGATTGCGAGCTCGCCCCGCTCGATCCGAACGACGCGCTCGAGCTCGTTCCCGTCAGCGGGGACATCGGCGTGCACGACCCGGTCGTGATCGAGGCGGACGGCCTTTACTACATGTTCCACACCGGCGTCGGCATCTCGGTGAAGACCTCGACCAACCTTCGCGAATGGAGCAACGCTGGCGTCGTCTTCGGGGACTATCCGAGCTGGATCGCGCAGAAGATCCCCGGGGTGAGCAACCTCTGGGCGCCCGACATCTCGTTCTTCGGCGGGCAGTATCACCTCTACTATTCCGCCTCGACGTTCGGCAGCAATCGCTCGTGCATCGGGCACGCGACGCGGACCGCGCTCGACAGCGGTCAGTGGACGGATCATGGCCCGGTGATCTGCTCGAACGAGACTCCGGACACCGACGACTGGAACGCGATCGATCCCAACCTGGTGCTCGACGAGTCCGGCAAAGCGTACCTCTCGTTCGGGAGCTTCTGGAGCGGCATCAAGATGATCGAGCTCGACGAGGACGGAGCGCGCGCGAACAACACGCTCCATTCGCTCGCCGAGCGCACCACGGCCGGGCGCTCGATCGAGGCCCCTTTCATCGTTCGGCGCTGTAGTTATTACTACCTGTTCGTCTCGTTCGACTACTGTTGCCGCGGCTCGAACAGCACGTATCGAATCATGGTCGGGCGCTCGAAGGACGTGCGCGGCCCGTACCTCGACCGCGACGGCACGCCCCTCGTCCAGAACGGCGGGACGCTGGTCCTGCAGGGCAACTCGCGCTGGCGCGGCCCGGGGCACAACGCGATCCTGTTCGTCGGACAGGACGCCTACAACGTGTACCACGCGTACGACGCCAACGATGCCGGCCGCGCGAAGCTCCGCATCGCGGAGCTCGCCTGGGACGAGAGCGGCTGGCCGAAATCTGCCGGGCCTTAGCCGGGGGCGAGGGCGGCGCTTGCGCAGCTTTGCGCCCAAACTCCTACCTACGGCGACTGCGTTTCGTAGGCCGAACCGATCACGGCCTCGTGTTTCACCCTCTGGATTGACAGGGGACGGCGCCGAGCCGAACAATACCTTGTTTGTCTCGTGCGGCCCTTCGCGTCGCGCGAGCGGGAGCAATCCAAGGAGGTGAGCATGGCGATTTCGTATCAAACCGGTGCGGGAGTGGTGTTTTCGATGCTGCTCGCGGCGTGCGGCGCATTGCCCGAGTCCGGCCCGGGTGCGACGGAGGAGAGCACGGGGGCCGTGCAACAGGCGTTCAAGTCGTCGCACGAGTGCGGGGAGTCGGAGCTCGAGCTCAGAGGCGATCTGCGCACGCACGACCCCGCGCTGACACGGCACGGGAAGAAGGACTATTACGTGTTCTCGACGGGGGATCCCGCCGTCAACGGCGGCACGATTCAGATCCGCCGCTCGCGAAACCTCCGCGACTGGTCCTTTGCCGGAACCGTGTTCGACGCGATCCCGGACTGGGTGCGTGAGGCGGTGCCCGGCGTCGAGAACCTGTGGGCGCCCGAGATCTACGAGCACCGGGGCACGTACTATCTCTACTACTCCGGGTCGACGTTCGGCTCCAATCAGTCGGTGATCGGCCTCGCGACGAACAAGACGCTCGACCCGAAGAGCTCGAAGTACGAGTGGGTCGATCAGGGGCTGGTGTTCGCCTCGACGCCCGCCAACGACTACAACGCGATCGATCCCGGCATCATCGAGGACGAGAAGGGCACTCCGTGGCTCGCGTTCGGGTCGTTCTGGAGCGGCATTCGCATGGTGCAGCTCGAGTGGCCGTCGGGGAAGGTCGTCGAGAACCCCGGGGAGCCGCTGCGCCTCGCTGATCGCTTCGTGCCGCCGAACGCGATCGAGGCGCCGTACATCGTCGAACGAAAGGGCTGGTACTACCTGTTCGTGTCGCTCGACTTCTGTTGCCGGGGCACGGGCAGCACCTACAAGATCGCGGTCGGGCGCTCGCGGAAAGCGACGGGGCCGTTCTTCGATCGACTCGGCACGCCGCTGCAGCACGGCGGCGGAACCGTGATCCTCTCCGAGCGAGACGACATGTTCGGCCCGGGCGGCCAGTCCGTCTACGACGACTACCTCGCGTATCACTACTACGACGCCAACGCGAACGGCGACTTCCGGCTCGGCATTCGGCGCATCGAGTGGGAGTCCGGCTGGCCGCGCGTCACAGAGCTCGACTGACGCGCTCCACTTTGGGGAACGAAAGCGGCTGCACGAAGCCGAAGCGCTGCGCGCACGCGGCGCTCCGGTCAGGGCAGGAGGGGGCGGCCAAATCGCCCGCTGGGGACTCGCCGATCGGGTTCGCGGTTCGCGGAGCGCGCGCTGGGCGTTGCACGACCAGGGGGCGGGATGCAAGGATGCAGCGGCTGGTGAGGTTTCGTGGTCGTGGGTGAGGTCGTTCGGCTGGCAACGCCCTATGCGGTGCTTCGGATCCGTTCGTCGACGGGGCCAGCCGAGCTGTACGAGTCCTCGGTGCCCGAGAAGCGACGCTGGGGCGCCGCGGAAGACCGCATGATGCTCTCCGCGCTCCCGGATTTTCCGAGCAAGCCCCCGGTCGAAGACACTATCACGCCCGATGACCGGGTCACGTTGCGGTGGGGGTCGGCTTCCACCACCCAGTGCGTGCGCGGCGGGAGTGAGGGACAACCGGGGCGCGAGCGGTGAGCGGAAAACGACGAGGTTGCGAAGGCTCGCGCCCTGCGCCGTGACCCATCAGTGACGCCCGGGTGATTTGGGCGGGGGCGCCTGCGCCGGCAAATTACGTGAGCGCAATCGGCGTCGAATCGATTCGCGAATCTCCGAACTGCGTTCGCGGGTCGCCGAACAGGTTCAGAATAGCCGTGAGGAGCTTGTTGTGCGGCTGGCCGTCGTGTCGCAGCCAGCGATGGGTGGGCAGAGTCTTGCCGTCGCCGCCGGCGAGGAGGAAGGGCATGTTGCGCTTGGCGTGCGAGGAGGGCTCGGAGAGCTCGGAGCCGAAGAAGACGAGCGTTTCGTCGAGCAGGCTGTGGCCCCCCATGTCCGTCTCGGCGAGCTTTTGGAGGAGGTAGGCGTGCATTTCGGAGTACCAGGTGGCGATCTTGGTGCACTCCGCGGGTTTGAAGCCGCCGTCGTGTTGGTAATAGTGGTGGTGCTCGCTGAGGTCGAGCCAGGGGAAGGTGTGCTTGGCCTCGGTGTCGCTCCACTGCAGCGAGACCACGCCCGTGCGGTCGCAGGCGAGCGCCATCACCATCATGTCCATCATGAACCGACCGACCTCCGGGATTTTCGCGTCGGTCTCGATGTCGCGAATGCTGCCGGTGTCGGAGGAGTTGAGTCCGCTCGTCGGGTTGTAGCCGGAGGTGTCGACGCGCGTGGGCGCAACGCAAGCCCCCGTCGGCGTGGTGGGCGCATCGACCATGATCCGCCGCTCGAGATCGCGAATCTGCGTGAGGTGCTGGTCGAGCTTGGCTCGATCTGCGGCGCCGAGCTTCGCGGAGAGGCCGACGTACTTCTTGTCCACGAAATCGAGGATGGATTTCTTGCGGAGCAGGGCGATGGCCGCCGCGTCCTCGCCGGCATCCGGCGCGGCGCTGCCGAACAGCGTCTTGAAGATGTCCTGAGGATCCAGACGCGGAGGAATCGGCGCGTGCGGCTCCGCCGCCTGGAAGTACATCGCGTTGATGGCGTGGAGCTTGCCGTGCGACTTGCCGGTCGCCCAGCGAACGGCGAGCTCGAGACTGTTGAACGCCTTGCCCTCCGAGAGGCGCGTCGCGAGCACCTGATCGATCGACGGAGACTTCGGGTAGTTGCCGTGTCCGGGTTGGATGGCGCCCGTGAGCCAGCCGACGCTGCCGCCTTGGTGCTGCTCGACGGGAAACATCGACTGATCGCCGCAGCGGAGATCGAGGCCGTCCACCACGACGAGCCGGCTCTTCACGGGCTCGAACGGCATGAGGATCGGCGAGAGCGTGAACGCCGTCTCACTCCCCTTCGGGGTGTACTGATCGCCGAGCGCGCCGGTGCGGACGGTGCCGCCCGGCTGGTACACCGTGATGAAGCGCTTGAGCGGAACGCCGGCGGATTGAGCGCGGGCGCTGCTGCCCGCGTCCATGACCTCGAGCCAGGGGAGCGCGATCGCGATCGTGCCCGCGCCCCGGAGAACGGTCCGTCGACTGAGCTTGAGCTGGGTGCGCATGGGCTCGGTCTCCTATTCCGCGCTCCGATAGAGGAACGCGTCCGTTTGCGTGAGGGCCAGGAGCAGCTCCTTGATGTCGTAGCTCGCGCTCGCGAACGCGCTCTCGACCGTGTGGATGTTGCAGGCGTCCGCCTCGGTCTCGAGCGAACGCCCGTAGGCGAACTGCATCCAGTGCGAGGCGAAGCAGCTGCCGACCTGCTGGGACGTGGCGAGCAGCTGCACCAGCTCGACGGCGTTCTTCGCGGTGCCGTCGACGCCGGGCACGGCGCCGCTCGCGTCGATGGGCGTGTCGTACACCATGTTCGTCATCGGATCGGTCCAGCGTTCCGTCTCGCGATAGAGCCCCACCGCGTCGTAGTTCTCGAACGCGAACCCGATGGGATCGATGATGCGGTGGCAGGACGCGCAGGTCGGGTCCTCGCTGTGCTTCGTGAAGCGCTCGCGCGCGGTCTTGCCGGTGTACGGATCCGGCGGCGATACGGCGAGGCCGGCGGGCACCTCGATGTCGAAGCACATCAGCTTGTTGAGGACGAACGTGCCGCGGAGCACCGGATTCGTGCGGTTGCTCGTGGTCCCGCCCGCGGCGATCCCGCCGAGCGTCAAAAGGCCGAGGCGCTGATTCGTGTTCAGGGCGACCTTTTGGAACCCATTGCCGCTGACGGTCGTACCAGGGGCAAACGTAGAGGGCCCGTAGTACTCGAACAGCGCCTCGTTCACGAACGTGTACGGCGCGGTCAGGAGCGCCGGCCAACTGCCGGCCGCATACGTCCCGTCCTGCGCGGTGTTCTCGAAAATCTCGTGCTCGAGCAGCCGCTGCACCTCCTCGCGCATCGCCAGCCCGATTTCGGACGAGAACGTCGGAAACAGCTCGGGATCCCGCGTGAGGGCGGGCAAGTCGGGGATCGGCAGCAGGTTGTCGAAGAAGAAGGCGACCGTCGACCGCGCGCGCGGATCGGCCAGCATCGTGCTCGACTTCGAGAGCACGCCATCGAGCGTTTCTAGTATTCCGGCGTCGGCAGCCTGGAACAGCGCCTCGTCCGGCATCGTCTGCCAGAGCAGGTACGAGAGGCGCGTCGCCATTTCCCGACCGCCGATGCGCCGGACCGCCGGATTGCCCGCGTCGGCGATCCCGTGCTCGACCCGATAGAGGAACTCGGGAGACTGCAGCACGGCCTCGAGCATCGCCGCGATCCCCGACGCGAACGTCACGCTGCTCGAGAGCGCGCGCACCGAGCGATAGAGCTCGACCAGCTCCTCCGTCTCTTCCTCCGTGACGACGCGCCGCCACGCACGGGGCGCGATCGCGTTGGCGATCGAGCGCGCACACGCCTCCTCGTTCTCGGGAGTGGCGTTCGTGGCGCACGGGTGCAGCCGGCCGAGCGCCGTTCCCTCGGTGGCCCGCGCCGCGATCGCCTCGGCCACCGTCTGGTACTTCTCCACCAACAAGGGAGAGGGGGTTTGCTCGTTCGCGTCGTTGCCGAACAGATTGTGCTTGCTGTCGGCCTGCGCCGGAAACGCGTGCCCCGGATTCGTATCGTCGCCCAGCAGATCGCGCACCGTATTGTTGTATTCGTGCGTCGTCAGTCGGCGCAGCGGCGAGGGCCCGGGCGCGATCGTCGTGCAATCCATCGACGGCGCGCCTCCAACCGGCGACCCCATCGAGCCCCCCGCGGCTTGGGCCGAATTGCCCCCCGAGCCCATCCCCCCGGCAGAAGCACTGGTGCCGTCGCCGCCTGTGCTCGGAAC
>CAYYWA010000339.1:0-6252 GCA_964475255.1 uncultured Sorangium sp. | reverse complement strand
GTTCGGGTGCCGGTGCTGCGGGAGCCGTGCCAGCGGCTCCACCCGTGCCGGCGGTCCCCGCGGTGCCCGCGCCTTCCGCCGCGGCTCCGCCCGCCGCTTCGGCCGGAGCCGGCGGTGCAGGCGAGGCGCTTTCCGGGGTTTGCTTGAGCTGGGTCAGCACGACCTGCATCGCCTTCTCGATGGGCACGCCCTGCTCGAGCTTCTCGCGCTGCGCGCGAGCGAGCTTCTCGTACTCGATGCGAGCCGTTCCGTCCTTCTCGGCTGCCTCGGCCGCCATCTCGTCGCGCGTGAGGGCCGTCACCGCCAGGGCGACGCCGACGACACCGAGGGTGATCACCGCGATGAGGGTGGCGAGAGCGCCGTCGTTGACCTTGTCCGCTTCGGTGGCCATTCCCGTTCCTCAGATGTTCTCGAAGGCGAGCGACGCGGGCAGTCGCGGATCCTTCACGGGGATGAGGTTATTGACCTTGCGAGCGCCGAAGGCCGTCGCGGCCGTCACGGCGCACGCGATACCGACGAGCGAGCTCAGCTCGATGAGCCCGAAGGGCAGCCCCTCGGCACCGAAGGCGGGCATCACCAGCCAGTACATGTCGAGGTACACGACGCCGAGCGTCCAGAACGCCCAGAAGGCGAGCGCGCGCTTGTGGCGCTTCACGTGCCGCGAGAGCATCCCAAAGAACGGCACCACGAAGTGCAGCACCAAGAGCAGCGTGGAGATGGTCGCCCAGTCGCCGGCGAACCGCTCTTTGTACCAGAACGTCTCCTCGGGGACGTTCGCGTACCAGATCAGCATGAACTGCGAGAAGCCGATGTACGCCCAGAACACCGTGAAGGCGAACATCATCTTCCCGAGGTCGTGCAGGTGCTCCACCGTGACGCTGCGCGTGAGCCGGCCCTGCTTGTGGAGCCACATCGCGGCGAGCGCGAGGCACGAGTTCGCGGCCAAAAAGCAGCTCGCGAAGTAGTACACGCCGAAGATCGTGCTGAACCAGGCGGGCTCGAGCGACATCAAGAGGTCGATCGCGCAGAACGTGAGCGCGAGCGCGAACAGGATCATCGCGGGACCCGAGACCCGCTGCATTCGCTTGGCGATCTCGGAGCCGCCCGACTTGTCCTGCGCGAGGGACTGCTTGAGGAAGAAGCGCCCGAGCAGGGTGAAGAAGGCGAAGTAGACGACGAAGCGAATCAGGAAGAACGTGGGGTTCAGGTAGGGCGCCTTGTGGTGCAGCAGGTGATCGGCGTGCACCCTGTCGTGGTTCGCCCACGGGTAGAGGATGTCGTGCCCGAGGAAAGCCGGGATCACGATCGGCAGCGCCAGAACGCCGAGGACCGGCGCGGTGCCGGCGAGGATCTCGCCGACTCGGCGCAGCGCGATGCTCCACTTCGCGTTCACGAGGTGCTGCAAGGTCACCCAGAACAGCGCCCCGAGCCCGATGGCGAGGCCCCACATGTAGGCAGTGAGATAGGCGTACGAGAAGCGGCGGAAGCCGTCGTTCTCGAGCATGCCGAGGACGGCGCTTCCTCCGAGGCCGAGCACCGCCACCGCGCCGGCCTTCGTGGCGAGCGAAGCAACGGCGGGCCCGGGTCGGATCTCGTCCCCGAGCACGTGAACGTCGGACTCGCTGCCCCCGCCCTTCGGCGAGGCGCCGCTCGAGTGCCGCGTCCTGTCCTTGTCCTTCGAGGTCATGGTCTCAGCGTCCCTTCTCGATCACTTGGCGGCGCTCTTGTGCTGCAAGGCGCGGAGGTACATCACGATGGCCCAGCGGTCCTCCGTCGAGATCTGGGCGCCGTAGGGAGGCATGTTGCGAACGCCGTTCGTGATGCTCTCGAAGAGCTGCCCGACGGGCTGCTCCCGCAGGTAGTCCTGATTGAGGTTCGTGGGCGGGATCCAGCCCATGCCCTTGCCTTCTCCGGAGATCGCGAGGTACTCGGCACGCTTGGCGACCATGCCGTCGCCGTCCCCGGCGAGGCCGTGGCAGGGCGCGCAGTAGACGCCGAAGCGCTCGCGCCCCCGCTCCATCGTCGCGTCGGTGAGGGCGATTTGGCTCGGGAACGTGCGCGCGTACGCGCCGTCGGTCTTGCCCGTGTAGAAGTGGTCGTCGTCGCGGAGCTCGCCCACCGCCACCGTGCCGGTGACGTCGGGCCGGTGAGCGCGCAGATCGGCGAACACGGGGTTCTGCCGCTGAGCCTTGTATTTCGGCTGCGCGTCCATGTCCTGGATGATGTGGACGCGCGTGTCGCGCGACTTCGTGAAGCGCGCCTTGGCGGCGAGCGCGAGCGGGATCGCGCCCGCGGTCGCGAGGACGATCGTCGCGTAGATGATGCCGCGAGGCATCCGATCCGAGGTGACGCGATCCTCGAGCACCTCGTCGAGGACGACGGGGCGCGTCTCGTCGAGCAGCGCCCGCGTGCGCGCCTCGTCGAACTTCGGATCGCTCGCCTGGATCAGGAGGAAGAAGCGATCGTTCGAGGCACGCGCGAAGCGCTCCTTCAGGTCGAGCGGGTGCGACGGCAGCGGGAGCCCGTTGAGCATCAGCATGCCGACGAGCGTCGTGATGCCCGAGAACAGCACCGTCAGCTCGAACATGATCGGCACGTTGGCCGCGATGCTCCAGATCGGCTTTCCGCTGATGTTCCAGGCGTAGTCCACGGAGTTCGTCCACCACTGGAGGAGGATCGCCGTGGTGAGCCCGGTGAGGCCCGCTGCGAGCACGAACCAGGGCAGCCCCGTCATGCGGATGCCCATGGCCTTCTCGATCCCGTGGATCGGGAAGGGCGTGAACGTGTCCCAGCGCTCGTACTTGGCGTCGCGCACCTTCTTCGCCGCCTCGACGAGCTGCCAGGGCGTCTCGTACTCCGCGAGCAACCCGTGCAGCGGCGCCTTCTCGGCGGCGGCAGGTTCCTTCTTGTGCTCGTCGCTCATGGTCGTTTTCGAGGGATCGTCAGTTGCGGATTTCACCGTGCGAGTGCGCGGCATGGCCGGACGCGTGGGCGTGGGCGAGGACGCTCGGGTGGAACGCCTTCACCTCCGCCATCGCGACCATCGGCAGGTAGCGGCAGAAGAGGAGGAAGAGCGTGAAGAACAACCCGAAGCTGCCGCCGAGCGTGACGTAGTCCAGCGCGGTCGGGATGTAGTAGTGCCAGCTCGAGGGCAGGAAGTCGCGCGCGAGCGAGGTGCAGATGATCACGAAGCGCTCGAACCACATGCCCACGTTGATCACGACGCCGATGGCGAGCGTCGCCCAGGGGTTGCGCCGGATCTTCTTGAACCAGTGGAGCTGCGGCGCGAGGACGTTACAGGTGATCATCGTCCAGTAGGCCCAGGCGTACGGGCCGAACAGGCGATTCACGAAGGTGAAGCCCTCGTACATGCTGCCGCTGTACCAGGCGATGAAGAACTCCATCCCGTACGCGTAGCCGACGAGCAGGCCCGTCGCGATCAACACCTTGTTCATGAGCTCGAGGTGATCGATCGTGATGATGCGCTTGAGCCCGAAGAGCTGGCGCGCCGGCACGGCGAGCGTGACCACCATCGCGAACCCGCCGAAGATGGCGCCCGCGACGAAGTAGGGCGGGAAGATGGTCGTGTGCCAGCCCGGAAGCTGTGCCGTGGCGAAGTCGAAGGACACCACCGAGTGCACGGAGAGCACGAGCGGCGTGGCCAGCGCGGCGAGCAGCAGGTAGGCGCGCTCGTAGCGGTGCCACTGGCGCGACGACCCGCGCCAGCCCATGGCGAGCAGGCCGTACGCGAGGCGCCGAATCGTGGTCTTCGACCGATCCCGGAAGGTCGCGAAATCCGGGATCATGCCCATGTACCAGAAGAGGATCGAGATCGTGCCGTAGGTGCTGACCGCGAAGATGTCCCACTCGAGGGGGCTCCTGAACTGCGGCCACATCTCCATCTGGTTCGGGATGGGCACCATGTAATAGGGCAGCCAGGGCCGCCCGATGTGCACGCCCGGGAAGATGGCGGCGGTCACCACCGCGAAGATCGTCATCGCCTCGGCGAAGCGGTTGATCGCGGTGCGCCAGTTCTGCCGAAGCAAGAACAGGATCGCGCTGATCAAGGTGCCGGCGTGGCCGATACCGATCCAAAACACGAAGTTTACGATCGGGAAGGCCCACGCGACGGGCATCATGTTGCCCCAGGCCCCGATGCCGACCCAGGCGACGTAGCCGAGGCTGCCGAGGAACAGCGTGAGCAGCGTGAGGGAAACCCCGAACGCGATGTACCACGCCCGCGGAGGCCGCTCCGCTTCGGCGATTCGCGCGATGTTGTCCGTGATCTTCGCGAACGGGTTGTCCCCACGAGGGGCGAGCGCGAAGGGGTTATCGTGTCGCGGGGCGTCCATCAGACGAGCTCCGGATTCGGGTTCTTGATGCGCGCGAGGTACTGCACGCGCGGGCGATTGTTCAGCTCACCGAGAACGGCGTAGGAACGCGGCTTGTTCTGCAGGCGTGCGACCTCGCTCTTCGGGTCGTTCAGGTCGCCGAAGACGATGGCCTCGGTGGGGCACGTCTCCTGGCACGCCGTCTTGATCTCGCCGTCCTGGATCGGGCGCTTCTGGTTCTTGGCCTGGATCTTCACGTTCTGGATGCGCTGCACGCAGAACGTGCACTTCTCCATCACGCCGCGGGAACGCACGGTGACCTCCGGGTTGAAGACCATTGCCTTGATCTTCATCTTCGGGTCGTCCGTGGGCGTGTACGGGGTCATCCCGATCACGTCGAGGTTGTAGTTGAAGTAGTTGAAGCGCCGAACCTTGTAGGGGCAGTTGTTCGAGCAGTACCGCGTGCCGATGCAGCGGTTGTAGACCATGTCGTTCAGGCCTTCGCTCGAGTGCATCGTGGCGCCGACCGGACACACCTGCTCGCACGGCGCATTCTCGCAGTGCTGGCAAGGCATGGGCTGGAACGCCACCTCGGCCGTCGCGGGATCGCCCTTGTAGTAGCGATCGACGCGCAACCAGAGCATCTCGCGCCCCATCGAGACCGCTTCGGGGCCCGTGACGGGGATGTTGTTCTCGGCCTGGCACGCCGTGACGCACGCGCTGCAGCCGACGCACTTGTTGAGGTCGATGCTCATGCCCCACTTGCGTCCCTCGTACGAGACGGGGGGCACCCACAAGTTGAGGAGCGGCGGGTGGTGGACCTTGTCGTGCACGAAGCGCGGCTTCTCGCGATACTCGGCCACCGTCCCTTCGCGCACGATCTGACCGAGGCGCTCGTTCACGCCGTCTTTCCCGAGCTGATCGATCGCGTAGTTGTCCTGGGAGACGGGCAGCCTGGGCCCCTCCCCCGCCGCCTTGAGCGACGCGCCCGTCGTCCAGAAGCCCTGGTCGCTCTTCCAGAGGCGGTAGGCGTTCGCGCCGACCGGGTCGATGCCTTCGTCGGTGAGGCCGCCGACGTGGCCCGCGCGGGTTCGGCCGTAGCCGAGCGTCACTTTGAGGCAGCCTTCTGCCTGGCCCGGGATCACGAGGGCCCGCAGCCGAATCGAAGCGCCGCCGACCTCGAGGTCGACGAAGTGGCCGTCCTTGAGACCGAGCCGCTCGGCCACCGCCATCGGCACCGAGACCGCGTTGTCCCAGGAGAGCTTCGTGAACGTGCCCGGCAGCTCCTGCAACCAGCCGTTGTTCGCGTAGCGCCCGTCGTGCACCTTCGGATCGAGGCCGATCAAAAGCTCGTACGAGCCGTTCTGCGCGGCTCCGCCGCCGAGCTCCGCCTCGCTGAACTTCAGAGCCGGCAGAGGACGCAGCGCCGGAGTCACGCGCGGCAGCGCGCTGCCCGCGGCGATGCCGTCGTGGAGCGCCTTGCGCAGCGCGCGCTCTCCGTCGAGCAGCGTGGCATGCGTGCGCTGAACCAGCGCGCGCCCGTCGGGGCGATCGTTGCCCAGAACGAACTCGAGGAGCTCGCTCGCAGTGCGCCCGTCGTAGAGCGGCGCGATCAGCGGCTGCGCGATGCTGATCGTGCCGTCCCACGCGCGCGCGTCGCCCCAGCTCTCGAGATAGTGCGCGGCCGGCACGTGCCAGGTCGCGCGCGCGGACGTTTCGTCGTCGTACAGGCTGAGGTGAATGCTCGTCTTCACCTTGGCGAGCGCGTCCGCGAACGGGACGTCCGCCGGCGCCGTGAACGCGGGATTGCCGCCCAGGATGAGCAGCGTATCGAGCGACGGCATCTCGGCGACGAGGGCCTTCAGCGCGGCCACGTCGTCGGCCTGCTCCTCCTCGGACTCCGCCGTGTAGAACACGGTGG
>CAYYWA010000338.1:0-6294 GCA_964475255.1 uncultured Sorangium sp. | reverse complement strand
CGGCGGCCCCGCCCTGCCCGCCCGGGGCTGCGCCCCCCGTGCTGCCCGCGGTGCCGCCCGTCGCGTTCGCTCCGCCGCTCGCAGCTCACGCTCCGCCTGAATGCGTGACTTGGCCGCCGCGGCCGGTCTGGGCGCCGCCCGCGCCGGTACCGCTCCGGCCACCACTCGGGGGATTCGTCGCGGCGCCCGACGCCCCGACGCCCCCACCTGGGTTCTGGCCAGTCTCGGAGCCGCAGGCGAGAGGAAACGAGAGGAGGCTCAGGACGGAGAGAACGCCGACGAACCCGGCGCTCCGCTTCCGGCCGATACTTCCGCGGGTGGCTTTTCCAGAGACCATGTTCGCTAAAACCTTTCAGTTCGGGCGCTGATCCGTCCCGTCAATCCGTGCGGTCCATGAATTCCCCGGTTCGCGCTTCCGGATCGCGTTTGTCGCACCGCGAGGCCCGGAATCCCCATTCCACTCGCGGGGCGCGCAAGCGGCGCGGGAGCGGTGGCCAGAAGCTCGAGCGACCCTTCGCGGCTCGCGAGCCCTCGAGCCGAGGGCACCGCCACGCGCGACGCGAAGCATTCCATCCCTGGCGCTCGCGCTTCCGCCGACAGGAAGCTCGAACCAGAAATCGGCGAGCATGCCGGAAGCCGGAGAGCTTCGGGGCGATCAGTGCTCTTCGATGAGCCCCACCACCTTGAAGTTGTAGGACTGGGCGCTCGTATACGTGCCACGCAGCCAGAGGAGCGCCGTGTGCTTCGAATCCCACTTCGGGACGATGGGGCGAAGGTTGTCCATCTGCGAGTTCGCGGTGACGGGCTCCCACTCGAACGTCGCTCCGTTGTCACACGTCACCCCTTTCCAGATCTCCTTCTTGCCTCTGAAATCCCCCTGGTCCGTGCGGGGATCATAGGGCGTCGAAATGTAGATGACTCGAGGATCGTCGGGGTGCAGCGCCCCGAGGCCCGTGTAGTCCTGCTCGCTGTCGTAGAGCTTCGTCCCCGCCCTGGCCAGGTAGGTGGTCGTCCACTTCGACCCGTCGAAGCGGAAGTAGAGCAGGCGCTTGTCCGGATCGTCCGAGCCCGTGCCCGTCACGCGCCCCGTGCCGATCGCGGCGATGGTGCCGTCTTCGTAGCGAACCAAGTCGGCGTTCCACATGTGCTCCAGGCGCACGCCGTTGATGGTCGTCCCCGTCTTGAAGACGGTCGTGTAGTTGGTGACCTGTTTCGCCTGCCTGTCGGCGAAGTCGTCGTCGATCACTTGACCCATCGAGTCGTGGATCTTCCCGTTTTCGATGTAGCCGTGATAGAGGCTGTTGTCGTTGTCGCGCGGGTGCGCTTCCGTGCCGAAGAAGTCTAGCCGGCCCTGGTTGTCGCCCCAGTACTTGTAGTAGCCGGCGACGTACCCCATTCGCGGCGTCGACGTCAGGCGCCCGCCGAGCTTCCACGATTTCCCGCCGTCCTCCGATGCGAGATAGTGAGGGCTCGTGTCGATCGAGCGCACGTAGCTGTAGACGGTGTCGCCGAGATACCAGAGGTTCGCGTAGGTGATCTTCTTGTCGCTGGAGGTGGAGCATTCGGGCCACGCGAACGACGCGGACATCGACCACGAGTTGCCCTCGTAAACGCTGTAGTAGCTGTTGCAGTCGTCGTTGTGACCGGCCCACATCGCGATGTAGCCGCCATTCGGCCGCTGCACGATCGCCGGCACGTCGTGGTCGTCCGCGTAGCTCATCGTGCCGATGTGGTGCAGCTGCTTCGTCTTCGTCGCGATGTCCCAGTGCGTGACTTCGACACGCTTGTCGCGCTGGCCCCCGCTGGCGACCGAGCCGATGATCAACTTGCCGTTTTCTCGATCGACGATCACGCGCTCGTCTTGGTACCAACACCAGCCCCCGTTGTCGTTGAACTCCAGGAGCTCGCCGTTGACCCAGTTCTTGCCGCTCGCTTCGACGCTCCCCTCGTAAGGGCAGAGCGCCGGGCCGTCGCCACCCGAGCCCGCATCGCCGCCGGTCGCGTCGCTTCCGCCGCTCCCGCCGCTTCCGCCCGTTCCTCCACCGCCGACGTCCGAGCCGCCGGTGTTGGCGCTGCCTCCATCGGTTCCACCGGAACCGCCGGTGTCCGCGCTGCCACCCGCGGCCTCAGAGCCCCCGGATGCGCCACCCGAGCCGCCCGCACCCGCGTTTCCAGCGGGCGTGCCCCCGGAACCGGGCGAGCCGCCGGTTGTCGTCGTGCCGCCGGAAGCAGGCGAGCCGCCAGTGGCCGCAGCGCCGGAAGCGGAAGCCCCACCCTTGGCGGACGAGCCGCCGGCGGACGAGCCACCGCTCGCCGCAGGGCTGCCGCCGAGGCCCGAAGTGCTCGACTTGCCGCCGGTGCCGCCGTCAGGCGGCGGAGGGTCCTCGGAGCCGCAGGCAACGTGGCATCCGATGAGGAGGGCGAGGGTGGAGGCACGTGAGGCGAATGATGATGACCCCATGGCTGCTCGCAGTGATCTAACAGAGCGTCGTCCGGCTACAAACCCGTACGACAGGGTATTTCAGCACGCCCCGTCCCCCTCTTCGACAAAGTTACAGTCGGAACAGTCAACGAGACTGCTCGCAAAAAGGGCCGACCGGAAGTTCTCGTTTTCTTGCGCGCTCGTGCGACGGATGGCGCGTTTGCGCGCGACGCCGCGCCAACCCGCCGGCACGCTCGGCCCGCCGCTCTTTAGCGGGAATTTAGAGGGACTTTAGGCACTTCGTCGGCGCGAGTCCCTAGTATCGCCCCGCATCCAGTGCGGATCGCTCCGGGCTCCGTTCGAACGAGCCGGAGGCGTCCTCCAACCTGGGTTTGGCCCGCCTTTGGACTTCGAATTCTTCGGATCGGTTCACCCGCAACTACGGCTTCGGGTGACGGCCCCCCTCCGAGCGCGTCCTCGAGGGGGCAGCCCGCTGGAAATGAGGGAAACATGAAGGTGAATCGTTTTGGTTGCGGAGCCGCGGCGCTGCTCGCGGCGTTGAGCTCTGCGTGCCTCCCGGAGCCCTGGGACGATCTCGTGCCCCTGCCGGGGCCGAGCAAACCGCACCCCAAGCCGCCTCGCGCGGGCGGCCCACCCGAGAGCATCCTGGACTCGGCACGCCGAATCGACGTCGAGCTCACCATCGATCCGGCGGATTGGGACTCGCTGCGCCTCGAGGGCAAGTCCCTGTTCGATCAGTTCCGGACCGACGTGACCGATCTCGAGCCCTTCGAATACGGGAGCTACCGGGCGACCGCGCGTGTCGATGGAAAGCAGTACACCGACGTCCGCGTCCAGAAGATGGGGTACTTCGGCGGGCTCAGCACGTGGCGTCCGAGCCTGGTTCTGAGCTTTCCGCCGCGCGGAAACGGGCTGCGCAAGATGGTGCTCAACAACACGATGGAAGAACCGTCGTATGCTCGCGAGTGCCTCGCCTTCGAGCTCTTCCGGCGAGCGGACTACCCGGCCTCCCGTTGCAGCTACGTGCGCGTCGTCGTCAACGGCAAGGATCTCGGAACGTATACGCACGTCGAAGCCGTGGACGAGCGCATGCTGGCGCGCCACTTCGAGCACGGGCGCGGCGCGCTCTTCGCTGGCGAGCTCGCCGACTTCGATCCGGAGACGGTCCAGTACGTGCAGCACGTGTCGGGCCCGGCGACGCGGAAGCCGATCGAACGGCTGGTCCGTGCGCTCGAGGTCGACGACTCGAAGCTCCTCGACCGCCTCGGCCGCGTCCTCGATCTGGATCGCTTCCGCGACTTCTGGGCGCTCGAAACGCTGCTCGGCCACTGAAATGGCTACGCCAACGTCGCGAACAACTATTAAGCGTATCAGGATCCGCGCACCGGAAAACTCGTGCTCCTGCCGCGCGAGCTGGATCAGTCCTTCGTGGGCAGCCCTCCGTGGTTCCCCGGCTACGAGATCACCGTCTACTCCGGCGCGAAGATCGCCAATCGCTTGTACGCGATCCCCGAGGAGCGCGCGCGCTTCCGAGCGCGCCTCGCCGAGCTGAACGATGCGCTGTGGAACGAAGCCGAGCTGATCGCCATGTCCACCACGCTCGCCTCGGTGGCGCCCGAGGCCTCACCCGCGGCGCTCGCGGCGCTCCAGGAGTACCTCGGCACGCACGGCACCGCGCTCCGCGAAGCCCTCGCGTTACCCGCGCCGGAGGTCCCGCCCTTCCAGCCGTTCACTCCCCCACAACCCATCGACGAGTGCAGCTTCCAAATTGCCCCCGTCTCGGGGACTTTCACCACGACCTTCGTCGCGAACCCGTACGACGTTTCCCCCGGCACTGGCGATCTCGAGTTTCAGGCGGTCATCGATGGCTCGCCGTATCCGCACGCCTTCTTCGGGGCCGTCGGGCCGAATCCTTATCTCGGCCCGGGGCTCACCTCTTTCGTCGCCCAAAGCGAGCTCCCGAACGGGCAGCGCATCGCCTTCACTTTCATGATTCCGAGTGGCAACTATGCCGCTGGGGAGCACGCTTTCCACGGCTGGGAGACGCTCGGGCTCTTGCTGCCGCTGAACCCCGACGGGTCCGAGCCCTCCGCCATCGGCTACGTCAGCAACGGCTCGATCACGTTCGACGAGGCCGGGGATTCTGTCGGGGAGATCGTGTCCGGCAGCTTCCACGGGGAAGTCTTCCAGTTCATCTGCATCGGCGTGGAGGACGCGGCGGGTCCCACGCGGAGGCCCACTACGGCCGCTCGCTCGTGCTCCATTTCTCGAACCGCCCGAACGAGCTGCTCGACTCCGCGACACGACTGCTCGCGCTCGCGGAGCGCATGGGCAATCGCTCCCGGCACGCCGAGGCGCTCGCGCTCATCGCAGCGGCGCTCCTCGACCTGGGCAGGCTCGAGGCGGCCCGTGCCGCGAGCGTGCAGTGCCTCGGCATCGCGCGTCCGCTCGAGCACGCTCGGGCAATCGACATTGCTGGCTGCACGCTCGCCACGCTCCACGTCTACGCGGCAGAGCTCGACTCGGCCGAGGCGATGTCGTTGGAGGTCAAGGCGCAGACCTCCCTGTCCGCCGTGGCGGCCCGCTGCCTGGAGACGCTCGGCGATGTCCAGGCTCGGCGCGGTCGGGTGACGCAGGCACTCGCGTTGCACGCCGAGGCCCGACGCCTCCGCGAGCGCCTCGCGGAAACCATGCCCCCCTTCGACGGCTGGATTCATCGCGAGCTCGGCGCCTTCGAGAGCGCCGTCGAGCGCGATCTCGCCGCCGCCGAGCGCTGCCGAAGCCTGGATCCGCGTCGAAGTCTCGAGGCCACGTGCAGCGCCGTGCGCAGTCTGGTGCGGCTCGGAGACATCGGTCGCGCCCGGAGCCTCCTCGAGCAAGTCGCGGTCCCCGGCGAGCTAGAGCAGAACCTCGTGCGGATGAAGCCGCTCTGGGCCGCGCGCGCGGAGCTCCACGCGACCACTCACGACGTGCCGGCGCTGCGCGCCGACGCGGCGCGCTGGCGAGCGCTCGCTGAAGCAGAGCGCGCGCGAGAGAGCCAAAATGCAAGCGCTCTACTGGCTCGCACGCGGGGAGTCGAGCGCGGGCGAGACGCGGGCAGCTCGCGAGGCCCTCGCGGAGGCGCTTCGTCTCTACGAGGCATCTCCGGTGCCGCTGCTCGGCTTCCGCCTGCAGCGACTCGCTCTCGACGTCGCGGTCCGCTCCGGCGATCACGCCGCCGCCCAACGCGCACGCTCGGCGGGCGATGCCCTCGTGTCCCGCATCGCCGCCGCGATCGACGACCCCACCCTCCAGCGTTGTTTCTTGCGTGAGGCCGGCGCAAACGCTCCCCGTGCTCGGCTCGCTCCGGTTCGACACACGGAACACACGTAGGGCAAAGCTCTTGCCCTACTCCGGCGCGCGCCCGAGCACGACACGAACGGTGCGCGCGCGGGCGCCACTCGAGGAAACGGCGACGAACGCCGCGCCGACCGCATTTCTTCCCCCGCTCTTCCGGGAGGATGGACACCATCGAGGTCCGTGCTTGACGCGGCAGCGTGGAGGCGAGACACGCCGAGCGTGTCGAAACGCTGGCTCGTCCTCGGATCGTTCGTGTCACTCGTGTCGTGTTCTGGCGGCGGGAGCTCGCCCGGGCCGGGTCCGGCAACGGGCGGTACGAGCGGCGCGATGGGCGGACGCAGCGCGGGCGCACAGGCGGGCATGCCCGCGGGCGGCGCTTCGGGAGGAGGCGCGGGAGGAGCCACGGCTAAAGCGGGCGGCACCGCGGGAACCAACGGCGGCGCGGCAAGCGGCGCGGCAGGCGGCGGCGCCGCGGGCAGCAGCGGAAGCGGCGGTGCAACGGGCGGTACGCT